>CAYYHG010000161.1:0-6442 GCA_964471665.1 uncultured Halobacteriales archaeon
CGGACCGGCGTCTTCGGGCGGACCGGCGTCTTCGGGCGGACCGGCGTCTTCAGGCGGACCGCGTTCGTCATCCGCGTCGTCGTCTTCGTCTTCGGTCTCACTTTCCTCGTCGTCCGTTTGATCCGGTGGCCCGGCGTTCCCGGGCGGTCCACGCTGATCGCCCTCGTCGTCATCGGACAGGAACGCCGGCGGTCCGGCGTGGTCGGGAGCGTTCCCGGGATTGTTCGACACCACGAACGAAGCAACGAGCGGCCCGACCGGGCCGGTATCCTCCTCGAGCAGTCCGTGGACGAAACCCGAAACCCGCTGCCCGAACGGCGCCTCCGCGTTCTCTTCGCCGGTGGCGGTCAGGGTCGCCGTCGTCGTGGCCGTCCGGTCGTCGACCTCCGCGGTCACCTCGACCCGTACTTCTTCGGCAGGTTCGGGGAGGCCGACAGTGCCGTTTTCGTCGGCCGTGTAGCTGCCTTCGCCTGCGTACGTGTCGTTGTCGAGTGTCTCGACGTCGACGCTCGCGTTCTCGGCCGCGGTCCCGTTCGATTCAACCGCGACCGTGACCTCGCCCTCGTCGTCCTGCGTGACGTTCACGTCGAGCGGCGCGTTTCCGACGTCCTGGGCGGCCACTGCGGCGACACCTGGCCCCGATCCGAGAACGCCGAGGACCAGAGCGACCGTCGCACACAGTGCAAAGAGTTGGGTTCGCATTGTATCCGATACTCCAGCCGAAGACCGCATAAACACCCCCTCCCGTTCAGTTCGTTCAGGCGTTTGGCCCGACCAGTGAAACCAGACGAGAACCGTTTATACGGTTTATCCGCTCCGTTCGTAGTTCAGATCACGCGTTCGCGCGGTCGAAGAGAGCGTCGGCGCGGTCGGTGGCCTCCCGACGCGTGGCCTCCACGTCGATGGTCTCCAGTTCGCGGTCGCGCATCACGACCCGGCCGTCACAGATCGTGTGCCGGACGTCACTGCCCTTCGCGGCGTAGACGAGGTGGCTGACGAGGTCGTGGGGTGGTGTCAGGTGTGGTTCTTCGAGGTCGACGACGGCGAGGTCGGCGTTGGCGCCCGCCTCGATACGGCCGCTGTCGAACCCCAGTACCGCTGCGCTGGCGCGCGTGGCGAGATCGACCGCCGTCGCAGCGTCGACGGCGCTGGCGTCGGACGACGCCAGTTTGCCGAGCATCGCCGCGTCGCGCATCTCGCCGAACATATCGAGGTCGTTGTTCGACGCCGGGCCGTCCGTCCCCAGACCGACGGTGACGCCAGCCTCGAGCATCGCCTGGACGGGCGCGAGGCCGCTCGCGAGTTTCATGTTCGCCGCCGGGCAGTGGGCCACCGCGGTTCCCCGCTCGGCCAGCAGTTCGATCTCCGTCTCGTCGACGTGGACCCCGTGGGCGACGTAGGTGTCAGGCCCGAGCAGATCGAAGTCGTCCGCCCACACGAGCGGCCGCTGGCCGTGTTCCGCGAGAATCGGATCGACCTCGCCAGTCGTCTCGTTGGCGTGGGTGTGGACCGGAATCCCGTGGTCGCGGGCTCGCGGGAGGAACTCCCGGAAGTACCTCTCATCGACGGTGGTGAGGCTGTGCGGCGTCAGCATCGTCCGGACGCGCCCGTCCGCCGCACCGTCGTACTCGCGGGCGAAGTCCAGCCCGGCCTCGAAATCCTCGCGGGCCTCGTCGTCGTCTTTCCCGATAGACAGACAGCCATGTCCCAGGCGGGCACGGAGGCCGGCCTCCTCGACCACGTCCCCGACTTCGGACATACAGAAGTACATGTCACCGAAGGCGGTCGTCCCCGTGCGGATCATCTCCGCGACACCGAGCCTCGCACCCGCTTGGATGTCCTCCGGCCGGAGTTCGGCCTCGACTGGCCAGACGTCTTCCTGGAGCCAGGCGTCGAGTGGCTTGTCGTCGGCACTGCCCCTGAGTAACGTCATCGGGACGTGCGAGTGGGCGTTGACCAGTCCCGGGACGACCAGGCCGCCCTCGGCGTCGAGTTCGTCGTCGGCCACCCACGGGGTGCCGTCCGATCGCGAGGAGACGGCCTCGATGGTGCCCGCGTCCCGGTCGACCAGCACGTCGGCCCGTTCGATGGTCGTGTCCGGCAAGAGCACCCTCCCGCCAGTGACGAGTAGATCGCCCATATTCCCTCCTTCATCCCCATGGTGTGTCAAACCTCGGGTTCGTCCTGATACTGACGGCTATAACTTCGTGAGCACATCCGACCCCAGGGGTCGAAATCGCTCACGGGCTTGTAGCCGTCAGTATGAACACCCAGAAGTGTCTCGCCGTCGACGACGTCCGACTCCACTGTCTGCCCTGCCGTTTCGAGCCCGTCGGGACCGGGACGCTACCGGCTCGCGCGGTATTCGCCGTGCTTGACACCGAGGCCGAAGGCGATTGCGGCGAAGACCACCATCGACGGGAGCACCATCATCAGCACAGTCCCGGTAGTCATGACGCCACTCGTCGCGAGGCCGCCGACGCCGACCGCGATGATCAGGAGCAACAGGCCGCCTGCACGGGTGAGGTCGAACTCCATGCCGGACGTGGGGATCCGATCCGCAAAAGCGACACGATCACTCGTCGGTCGGGCGGACCAGGTCGGCGAGCGTGACGACGATCCCGAGGATCCAGCCCACGGGAACCGAGACGCCAAACCAGATGATCACGTGAGCAAACGCGTCGCGGTCGAAGTTCTCGACGAGGTAGTTCTCGACGAGAGCGGGCGCCTGGTCGAGCGACCACGAGGCGAGCGAGTCACTCCGCGTGAGCACGACCTCGGCGACTGCCTCCGAGTACAGGGCAGCCACGATCGGCGGGAGGAAGACGGCCGTCATCGCGAAGGGATAGGCAAACAGCACCGTCACCGGCCGGCCGTCGAATGTCCAGAAGCCGAACGCGAGCGCCGAGGACAGAACCGCGACGGCGCTCGCGGCGACGATGGCAACCACGCCGCCAGTCGACACTTCACTTTCCAGCGGGAAGGCCACGAGCGCCGAGAGCAAACCCCACAGGATCACGAACAACAGGACGACGCCCACGAACCCCAACCGGACCGCGGTGACGTTCACGCGGCGGGTCTGGAACCGCACGAAGTACCCGAACAACACCATGGGGTAGAGGACGCCGACCACTGGGATACCAATCGCAGACCAGAGGCGGTAGAGGTACAGTTGCAGGCCGCCGTCGGGCCTCCACTTGCCCAGAACGGTGTGCTCCGCGTCGCGCTGGCGGGGGTAGACGACCTCCATCCACGTCTCGTGCATCCGCTGTAAGTCGAAGCGGATTGCGTCGCCCAGCCCCTGCTCTGTCCCGGCAGCCATGTGGATTCGTTGCGCGTCGTCCGATAAATGTCTTCTCTGTCGTACCGCCCTCTGCTGTCCGTCTTCAGTTCCAGGGTCCAAAGCCCGGATCGACGAGACGTTCCCGCCGTTCGATGGCGTCGATTCGGGCACTCTCTCCGTCGTCCAAGGCCAGTGTCCGGCTCTCCCAGTTGTCCCGGATGTGATCGACGCCCGTCGCCTTGGGAATCGCGGCGATGCCCTTCCCCCGGAGCCACGCCAGGCTGACCTGTGCCTCGCTGACGCCGTGTTCCTCGGCAATCTCCGAGAGGACAGGCACCTCGAAGACTCTCCCGCGGGCGATCGGTGCGTACGCGACCAGGCGAATCCCGTGTTCGACAGCGTACTCCCGGAGTTCCGTCTGTGGCAAGAGCGGGTGCACCTCGACCTGGTTCGCGAAGACCGGCGCGTCCAGCACGGCACTGGCGCGTTCGAGCCCGGCCGGTTCGAAGTTCGAGACGCCGACGTGGCGGACGCTGCCCGCCTCCCGGAGGCGGTCGAACGCGGGCAGGGTCTTCTCGGGGTCGTACTCGCCGGCCGGCCAGTGGACGTACAGCAGGTCCAGGTAGTCGGTGCTCAGCAGGTCGAGACTCCGCTCGGCGGCCCGGAGGACGCCCTCGTAGGAGAGATTGCTGTGCCAGACTTTGGTCGCGAGGAACACCTCTTGCCGGTCGACGTCCGCGGCCGCGATACCGTCGCCGACCGCCCGTTCGTTCCCGTACATCTGGGCGGTGTCGACGTGTCGGTACCCCATCTCCAGGGCGGTTCGGACCGACGCGACACACTGGTCGTAGTCGTCGTTCCTGTACGTTCCCAGCCCGAGCAACGGCATCCTCTCGGCGCGGGCCACACTGTCGGTGCCGGGTCGTTCCGGGGACATACTCGACCGGTCAGTGGGGCGACTCAATAGGTGTTTTGCGTCCACGGGACGCGACTGGCCGGAACCGACTGTTGGAGGTCAAACGCCGAGGCGCTCGCGTGCGAACTTCGCGAGCAGAGGGACGTCCGAGAGGTGGAGTATCTTGCGTATCGCCAGTTTGTTCCCGGAGTTGATCTCGGCGAGTGTGTTCCCGTCGACCTGTGAGAGGTCGGCCATCAGCCTGTCGTAGCGCTCGTTGGGCGCGAAGTAGAGCAGTTCGGTCATGAACAACCGCGAGTCGACCCGCGGGGCGACCTGGGTGTGCCAGAGTTCCTCGTAGGTCTCCATCGCCTCCGCAGAGGTGTCGGGTTCTGCGGGCGTCAGGCAGGTGTCGGCCGTCACCGCGGCTGCCCGTCCCGACTTCATGCCCTTGTGGATCCCTTCGCCCCACAGCGGATCGACCGTCGGGACGGTGTCCCCGATGGCCATGAAGTTGTCTGTACACAGTTGCTCCGGTGGCTGGATGTGTGCGGAACCGCGGTGTTGTTTGCCCGCCAACCGCTCCGCGTTCTCGAGGCGAGGGTCGGTCTCGAGCCAGTAGTCGAGGTAGTCGTCGATGGCCATCCCGTCGCGAGCCCGCTTGCGGTGGAACTCGTTCTGGATGTAACACAGCCCCACCTTGGCGGTCTCGGCGCCAGTGTGGAAGAGCCACGAGTAGCCACCCGGGGCCAGGTCGTGGTCCAGCCGGAGCATCATCGCGTCCTCGAGGTCCGCGTAGCCGTCGTGATCGGTCGTGACACCCTCGAACTCGTACTCGACACCGATCGCCTGGCGCTCGCGCTCGAGGTCGCTGACGTCCAGCGCCCGGGCGAGCGGAGCTGCCGGCCCCGTCGCGTCGACTATGATTTCGCCGTAGACCTCTTCAGTGCCGTCGTACTCGACGCCGACGATCTCGCCGTCCTCCATCACGGGACCCGAGACGCGCGAGTCGAATCGGTACTCTGCACCCCGGTCGCGCCCGTCACGCACCAGAAACCGTTTGAACGCCGCAAAATCCATTACCGCGCCAGCCTGCTCCTGGACGAACTGTTCGTTCGGGGACTCGAGGACCACGCTGTCGGTGAAGTTCATCACGACGTCGTCCGGAATGGAAAACGAGGCCATCATCGACGGGAACGTACCCGCAGTCGACTTGTTGCTCTGTCGTGGGAACTCCGACTCGTTTTCTGTCTCCAGGACGAGGACGTCGTAGTCCCGACCGGCGAGGTCGCGGGCACACTGTGCGCCAGCTGGTCCTGCCCCCGCTATCACGACATCGTACCGGTCGTCCATGGCGTGTTTCTGAGGCCTGACCGTAATCAGTCTTGCTGAAACAACCTCTCACCGTCGAGCCGAAGTGGCACGACACCGTCACGCCCACGCTGAAAGCAAGTCTGGCTGACCTTTCCGACCGGCATTGCCGCAGTCGATAACAACGATTTCGTCCTGTTGCTGGTCAGCGCAACGTTGTTTATTGGTGGGTACGTCATCGGCCACCAAGGATTGACCTCCGCCTCCGCGTGAACGCGGAGGAATCCCGCCACGGGATTTCAGGCCCAGCGTTGTGGAAAGAGGCCCCATCCGTAGCCGAGTCATCGTCACCGGCCTTCTGCCGGGAAGCCCGGTCGCTTCGGCGGTGACTCTCTCCACTACGGTAGCGGTCTGCAATGTTTATCGCCCCGTTCACGTCGGCTTGATACTCACCAACCCAGCAGCCGTCGTTCGAGCATCTGAACGTCGCCTGTCGTTGACGGTAGCCGTGTTCACCGCAAGCGTGGCACGCCTTCGACGTGTTCCGGGGATTCACTGTCTCGACGGGAATCCCCGTCTCGGCGGCTTTGTAGCGAATCTGTGCGTGGAGCTTCGCAAATCCCCACCCGTGCAACCGCCGATTCATGTACGCGCCGTAGTCCATGTTCTCGCGGATGTCCGTTAAGTCTTCCAGCACCAGTACTGGATTCTCAACGAACTCGGCGTACTCAACGACCTCGCGGGTTACACGGTGGAACACATCGTCAATCTGGTCCCACAGTGCGTCACCGAACGAGTCTGCGAGTCGCTCACTGCCACGCTTCTGCAGGCGTCTCGTGGCGGTGAAGTAGGTTTTGCGGAGCCGACGAACAGCCTTGCCGTCGTCGGCCCACAGTCGGGGGCGAACAGGAGAACCGCTCTCGTCGCGGTGACACACCGTGACGAGACTCGCT
>CAYYHG010000162.1:0-6439 GCA_964471665.1 uncultured Halobacteriales archaeon
CCCGACTGCCTGAGGGACGTAGTCCCTCTCTGTTCACCGCGCGGAGGATGTCATCTCGCGGACCTGTTGCTCGACGGACCGGACGTTTTCTCGGTCGTGAACGGCGCTGTCGCTCGACTACGCAGCGGCGTGGAACGCCTCGCGAAAGTCCTCGGATTTCTCGACGACGCGCCCGGCACCGTCCTCGAGTGCGTCCAGGGCGTCGACGTCCGTCTCGGTCTTTATCGTGAGGATGGGTTCGGTCTGTCCGCCGGACTGCTCGGGATTCATGTCGTACGTGGCGGCGGTGACTCCCTCCGTCTCCAGCAGTGTCCCCTTCAGGACGTTCATAAAGGTGTGGTCCTCGCCCGCGATCTCGATAGAGAGCATCGTGTCCTCTTTCTCGATGACCCGCAGTTCCATACTCCCAACAGGGTGTCTCGTCTACCTCAAGGTTTCGAACCGTACTTTCCGGCGTGGCACTCATGAGGGCCTGCGTGACTATTGGTGGCATGGAGGAACTCGACGTCTCCGGCGGGTTCGACGTCCACGAGTACCGGCACGGGCTGAAACTCCTCCAGGAGAGCCGCGGGACGACACACCTGGAGAACCGCGAGGGCTTCGCCTGTCCCGCCTGTGGCCGTCGCTTCGAGCGACTGCTCGTCTCCGAGAAGCGCGAGAACACCTTCGGCAAGCCCGGCACCCCGTTCTGTGTCGTCCGGACCGACGGGCAGATACTGCTGTTGACACACTGATACTGACAGTGGTTCCAGGTCGATCACCTGTCGTCGGGTGGTCGATCCGCAGAGAACGACAGCCGTCCCCGAGAGTTCGTCGCCGAAAGCGAAAACTCTCACTGGACGAATCCGAGTATCTCGTCGGCGACGACGTCGGGGCGTTCCTGGTGGAGGAAGTGGCCGGCCCCGCGGATCTTGAGACAGCGACAGCGTCCGTCGAACGCCTCGTCGGCGTCGTCGAACAGCTCGTGACCGATACAGCCGTCTTCCGTGCCGGCGATGACGAGTCCCGGGACTTCGACGCCGGCGCGTTCTCCGTCGTCCGTCCCGGGGAACCGTCGTTCGATGGCGTCCTCGGCGAGTTTCTCGGCGGCCTGGCGGCCGAACTGCCGGTAGTACGTCAGGGCCGCCTCGACGGTCCCCGGCTCGCGGAACGTCTCCCTGACGGCCTCGAGACGCTGTTCGGGGTAGTCCCAGGTAGGACTCCAGGTCTCCCACAGCCACTCGATCAGCGCGAAATCCCCCGCCCGCAGGAGGCGTTCGGGCAGTGCCGGGAGCTGGAAGAAGACGATGTACCAGCTCCGGAGCCACTGGCGAGGGTGCTCGGCGACGACGTCGACGAACCGCGGCGGTACGGCCAGCGCCACGAGGTGGGAGAACCGCTCGGGTGCGACGGCGGCGGCCGCGTACGCCCCGGCGGCGCCCCAATCGTGGCCGACGAGTACGGCCTCGCCGCCCCCGAGTTTTTCTGCGAGCGCGATCGCGTCTTTCGCCATCGCGATCGTCGTGTAGTCGCCATCGGGCGCGGGGTCGGTGGGGCCGTACCCGCGCATGTAGGGCGCGACGGCGGTGAAGCCCGCCCCCGCGAGACGGTCCAGCAACGGACGCATCGATCCGGCGTCGTCGGGGAAGCCGTGCAGACAGAGCGCGAGCCGGTCGCCGTCGCCCTGCCTGAGACACTCGAAGGTCAGACCGTTGGCTGTCACACGCTCGCGGTCGGGAGCTGACATACTCCTCCCAGGGGCTGCGGGCCTGATAGGAATTGCTCTCGCTGTCTCGCGGGAGTTCCGCCGCTCGGTCCAGTTTCCCGCCCCACGCGGCCGGACACAAGGTTTTCACCCGCTGCCCGCGAGGTCCGAACATGGTCGAACTCACGGCGATCGGAGTCGTACTCGGCGGTGCGGTGTTGCTGTTTTCGGGCGCCGCGCTGTCGGTGTACGGCGTGGCGTTGCTCGGGGCGGCGATCGGCGGGAGCGGCGGCTACCTCGTCGCTCCCGCGATCGGTGGACTGCTCGGGTTCGAAGGGCTCGTGGCGGTCGTCGCAGCCGTCGTGATCGGCGCTGTCGCCGGCGTCGTTGCCACGTACGCACTGCTCTCGTTCGCCATCGCCGCCGTGAGCTTCGTCGTCGGCACGTTCCTCGGTCTCGTCGCGATCGCGCCCGTTCTCGTCGACGGTCCCCAGTTGCTGGTGTACCCGGCCGCGCTCGCTATCGGGATCGCCGCCGCCTTCCTCGGGCTGGTCATGACCAAGACGACGATGATCCTCGTCACGTCGGTCGCGGGCGCGACGCTCGTTTCCCGGTCGATCACGGTCGCCGACCTCCAGGCTGCACAGACTGGACTCGCGCTCGACCCCTTGCTGTTCGACCTCGCTGCCCCGCTCTTTCTCGGCCTCTTGACACTCGGCGTGCTCTCGCAGTTCGGCCTGTTCAAACTCGGGTACGTGACGAAACTCGTCACGCTGTTGCCCGGCGCGAGCGTGTTCCGCGACCGCGGCGAGAAGTCCGGAAACTGACAGCGACGGTCGGTCGAATACCGCACAACTAAGAGCCGGCACCGTGATCTGACGGGTATGGCACTGCACGGCGTCGTCCTGACGGCCCTGTGGGCGATGGTGCCGGCGTACGTCCCGAACAACGTGGCCGTCCTCGTGGGTGGCGGCCCCCCCATCGACGGCGGAAAGACGCTGGGTGGCCGCCGGGTGCTCGGCGACGGCAAGACGTGGCGGGGCTCCCTGGGAGGCTGGGCCGCGGGCGCCGCCGTCGCGCTCGTCCTCCGGCAGTTGCGTGCTCCCGCGAGCGACGTCCTCGGCGTCGTGCTCCCCGATTTCCCGCTCGCGGCCGCGGTTGCCTTCCCACTGGGTGCGGTGCTCGGGGATATCGGCGCCTCGTTCCTGAAACGCCGCACCGGCCGCGAACGCGGCGCCCCGTTTCCCGGCGTCGACCAGCTCGATTTCGTCATCGGAGCGTTCCTGCTGGGCGGGTTCGTGGCACCCGTCTGGATGGTCGAGACGTTCACCCTCCCCGTGGTTCTGGTGGTGATCGTCGCCACGCCACTCCTGCACGTCTCGACCAACGTCGTCGCCTACTGGCTCGGGCTGAAAGGCGAGCCATACTAGTAATCCCGGGACAGACGCGCCGAGGACCCCCCGACAGTGCGCGTGACTACGAGAAATCGTCGTAGGTCGGGCGGTCGTACCTGCCGGGGAACGAATCCACCGGTGCCTGTGTCTGCTCGCCCGACACCATGTCCTTGACCGTCACCTCGCCGTTCGCGAGGTCCCGTTCGCCGACGATGACGACCGTCTCGGCGTTGATGGAGTCGGCATAATCGAGTTGTGCACCGAAACTCCGGCCGGCGACGTCGGATTCGACGACGTGTCCCCGGTCGCGCAACTCCCGGGCGACGCGGGCAGCCACGTCCTGTGTCTCCCCGACCTGCAGGACGTAGTAGTCGGTCGACAGCTCTTCGGCGGGCCAGACACCGGCGCGCTGACAGAGCAGAGAGAGCGTGGCGTGCCCCGGCGCGACGCCCACTGCCGGCGTGGGCTGGCCGCCGAATCCCTCGATGAGGTCGTCGTAGCGGCCGCCGCCGAAAACCGACCGGGAGACCTCGCCCGTCGAGTCGAAACACTCGAAGACGACACCGGTGTAGTAATCGAGTCCGCGGGCGGTCGTCAGCGAGAGCGTACAGTACTCCCTGACGCCGAACTCCGCCGTGACCTCGAGCACCGCCTGGAGGTTCTCGACGGCCGACTCGACGCGGTCGGTCCCCGCGAAGGCCACGAGTTCGTCGAGACTGTCGGCGGGCGTCTCCAGCAGGTCGTCGAACTCCGCGGCCTGCGAGTGGCCGAGGCCGGCCGACTCCAGCAGGCGGAAGTACTCGTCGGCCTCGACCTTGGCGCGCTTGTCCACCGCGCGGACTGCCGCGGGTGTGTCCACGTCGGCCCCGAACGCTTCCAGCAGCCCACCGAGGATGTCCCGGTGGGAGACCCGGAACTCGAACTCCTCGCCGGTCAGTCCCAGATCGGTCAGCGCGTCCGCGGCAACCGCGAGGATTTCGGCGTCCGCCGCGGGGTCCGAGGAGCCGAAGATGTCGACGTTGGTCTGGTAGAACTCCCGGAACCGACCCTGCTGTGGCTCTTCGTAGCGCCAGAACGGCCGCGTCGAGACCCACTTCACGGGCTTGGTGAGTTCCTGCTGTCTGGCGACGAACATCCGTGCCACGGTCGGCGTCAGTTCGGGCGTCAGCGCCACCTGCCGGCCACCCCTGTCCTCGAAGGCGTACAGTTCCTCCAGAATCTCCTCGCCGCTCTTGTCGGCGTACATCGCCGCGGGTTCGAGTGCGGGTGTTCCCACCTCGCGAAAGCCGTACTGTCTGGCAGTCTCCTCGACGGTGTCCATCACCTGCCGTCGAGCCTGCGTCTCCTCGGGATAGAAGTCACGGAACCCCTTGATACGCTCGTACATGACCCCCGGTTCGGGGAGAGCGCGTTTGAAAGCTTCTGTCCTGGCGTCCTGTTCCGGGGAGTATCGTGAGATTATAAGTGCCACTCACGCGAAAGACAGCGTGCAATGCCTACCAGTTCAGCCGAAGCGACGTGGGAAGGCGCACTGATGGACGGACAGGGAACGGTCGGACTCGGAAGCGGTGCCTACGAGGGGCCCTATACGTTCGCCTCGCGGTTCGAGGGCGGCGACGGCACCAACCCCGAGGAACTCATCGGAGCCGCGGAGGCGGGCTGTTACGCGATGGCGTTCGCGAACATGCTCGACGAGGAGGGCTACTCACCCGAGCGTGTCCACGCCGAGGCCGTGGTCACACTCGACGCCGACGCCCTGGAGATCACGACCGTCGAACTGACAGTCGAGGGGACAGTCCCCGACATCGACGAGGACGCGTTCCACGACATCGCGGGCCAGGCCAAGGACGGGTGTCCGGTCTCGAAGGTCCTGGCTGGCGCAGACATCGGACTCGACGCGACACTCGAGGGCTGATACTGACCGCTACTCGCCCAGTTGCCAGGTGCCGCTCTCGCGCGTGACGACGCCACGCGTGGCGAGGTGGTCGAGTACCTCCTCGACGACCGAGGGAGGCGCGTCGACCGCCCGGCTCAGTGTCTCGACGTCGGCCCGTTCGTCGGCCAGTTCCGCGAGCAGGTCGGTCACCAGCCGCGGGTCGGTGTCACCGACCTCGTCGGCGATCTGTTCCCGGACGTCCGAGAGACGGCCCTGGACCCACCGCTGGGCCAGCGAGAGTTCGTTCTCCAGTTTCTCCAGTCGCCGGAGCGTCGCCGCCATCTCCGAGAGATCCGACGTCTCCTCGGTTTCGATCTCGATGCTCAGGTACCGACAGGACGCCATGTCGACCCCGGAACTGGCCGGGTAGGCGCTTTTCGTCCCGAACTCGTAGGGGGAGACGTTGACCTCCAGGCGGAGGTTCCGCGAGATGGAGAAGTACTTGCGCCGCCTGTCGTCGGTCCGGCTCTCGACCAGTCCCGCCTCCTCCAACTTCCGGAGGTGGTCGATCACCGCCTTCGGACTGACCCCGAGGTACTCGCTGATCTCGGTCACGTAACAGGGTTTGCGTGCGAGCAGCCGGAGGATCCGCCGCCTGTTCCCGTTCCCCAGCAGATCGAGTAGCTCGGCGGAATCCATTTACGTCACGTAAGTCGCCAACGAACAAAAATCTGTGCACGGTTACCACGCGGAGGACGTCACCTCGCTCTCTGTGTCGGCCGACTCGTCTGAAGGGCGCTTCTCTTGTTCCGGGGGTTGGTTCGAGTGCGACAGCCTATCCACCCGCAGCCGCCACGAGAATACGCACTGTGGCGACAGTCACCAGCGCAGGTCCGAGGGCGTGAATCGGGCGTGCGACCAGCCACACGCCGGTCACCGCACACACCCGCCTGCAACCCGCGTCGCGCCACCAGGGGGCGAGGCGGGCGTCCGCGCGACCGAGTGCCGTAATGAACGAGCCGGGAACTCTCGGTCACGCGCCGAACGGACTGCCGGCCGTCTTGCTCCTCGCCGCGTGTGGCCGTCATGTAAGAGTGTGCCCGGCTTTCGAACCGTTGTAGAAGGTACGGCGCCCGCCGGAAGAAACCCTCGTGGCTCCCCACAGTCGCAGTATGGCAACGCCACCCGTCATCGCACGCGAACGACGGTCCCGCGCACGGTGATCGAATCGAGATCGAGCGTGATTTGATCCTGCTGGCGGATCGGCCGGCCCTTGAACTGCGGTCCTGTCGTCGTCTGGCGGACCTGTAGTTCGGCCGTGATCGTGACGTCGCGGTTGTACGGGTGGTTGTAGACGCTGAAGTTCCCGCGGTCGCCGGTCACGATGACCGTCGACGGTTCGACCTCGACGTCGGTTATTTCGGCGATCATCTGGCCGTCGACGCGTTCGGCCATCCCCTCGTCGATGGCAGAGGCGAACTCCTC
>CAYYHG010000163.1:0-6393 GCA_964471665.1 uncultured Halobacteriales archaeon
GGCGCATGTCCGCGAACACCTCGAAGTCGTCGGTCTTGCGGACCTCGTCGTAGATTGTGTAGTCGGGCCGGACCATCAGAAGCGAGTCGGCGGTCTTGGCCATCTCGCCGCCGAGTTCGGTGTACTGGGTGACCTCCGGGCCGACCTGGAGGTCCCGGGGTTTCTCCATCGTCTTGACGGCGTACCCGGAGTCGACGAGGAACTCGGCGACGGCCTGTGCGAATGTCGTCTTGCCGGCTCCCGGCGACCCCGAGATGAGGACGCCCCGCTGGCGTTCGAGCAGCCGCGAGCGGAGTTCGTCGGCGTGTGCGTAGTCGTCGAGGTCGGTCGTGACGATGGGCCGGACCGTCGTGATCTCGAGGGCGTCCGAGAAGGGCGGACGGGCAATGGCGATCCGGTACTGGCGAAACTGGACGATGGTCATCCCGGGCTCGTCCAGTTCGACGAACCCGTCTGGACTGGCCCGTACTGCCGACTCGACGTCGACTGCGTACTCGGTGAGGTCGGACTCGGTCAGTTCGTCCGCGCCAACGGTCTCGTAGCGCATCTCGCCGATGGCTCCCCGCTTTGCCATCGGTGCCATCCCCGTCCTGAGGTGGACGCTCATGGTCTCGGAATCGAAGTAGTCCTCGATGGCGAGGTGGTCGACCGAACGCGTCCGGGGATCGACCTCGCGGACGTCGATCCCTTTCGCGCGGGCGACTGCTGCCTGCACGTCGTCGCTGGTGAGCAAGGTAGCGTCCCGGTCGCTCGCGACAGCCCTGATGGTGGCGTCGATCTCACCCTCGCCAGCGTCGCGTTTCTCGACCGCGTCGGGCCGACCGCCGACGTACTCGACGGTGACGGTCCCCTCGGTATCGCGGTCGACGAGTCGCTGGAGTTCCTCGAGCCCCTGCCAGCCGGTCTCGCGGCCGTCGTTGGCCTGCGCCTCGAGTTCGGCGACGACTGCCTCCGGGACGACGACGGTCGCCCCCGCGAACTCGCCGTCGGCAACGCGCTCGCTGACGCGCCCGTCGATGACGACACTCGTGTCCGGCACCAGTTCCATACCCGCGCTTCGGTTCGTCCGTTTATAAGGAGACGGATGCAGGACCACTCTGTACTCCGCCCGGCGGACCGGTCAATCCAATCCTGTCACGCTCGCGTCCGTGCGGTCCGGAGCGCGAGTTCGATGTCCTGGTAGGGGTTGGTGGTGACGCTCGGACCGTGACCGGTGTGAAACGCCGCGAGGTCCTCGTCGACCGCTTCGAGAACGCGCTGGATGCTCTCGATCAGCAGCGACCGGTCGCCCTCCTCCAGGTCGGTCCGTCCGAACCCGCCGTTGGCAAACACCAGGTCACCGGCGAAGAGAACACGCGAGGCAGGCGAGTAGAAACAGAGGTGGTCGTTCTTGTGGCCGGGAGTGTGCAGCGCCTCGTAGTCGTGGTCGCCGAGCCGGACCGTCTCGCCGTCTGCGATAGCGTGGTCGACGGCCTCGGACTCGTCGTCGAACCCACAGACGTCGACGTCGAACGCGGAGACGACGGCGTCGAGTTCGCCGACGTGGTCGGGGTGGGTGTGTGTGAGGACGACGGCGTCCAGGGTGTCGACGTGGGTGCGGACCTGTCCGACCACGTCGAACCCGTTGCCGACGTCTACCAGTACTGTGCGGTCGCCAGCGACGAGAAAGACGTTGCTCGTAAACCCCTGCTGGCCCGCCGCGAGGTTCTGTATCATGGAGGCGGATAGGGCAGCCCCGCGTTTGTGGATGTCGGTTACATCTACACGAAATTGTAGCCGACAGTAGTAATCCCCGAACCCATCAGGGCTTTGTGTGATGACACACTACCTGTCCGCAGAGAGGAAATGTCTGATTCGGGCGCCACCGTACTCATCGTCGAAGACGAATCGGACGTCGCGGAGACGTACCGGCTCTGGCTCGAGAGCCACTACGAGGTGACGGTGGCAAGCAGCGGAGACGAGGGACTGGCGAGGCTCGACGACGCCGTCGACGTGGTGTTGCTCGACCGGATGATGCCGGGGCTGTCGGGCGACGAAGTACTCGAACGCATTCGCGCCGACGGCCTGGGGTGTCGGATCGCGATGGTGACCGCCGTAGAACCCGACTTCGACATCCTGGAGATGGGGTTCGACGCCTACCTCTCGAAACCGACCGGGAGAGACCAGTTGCGCGAGACTGTCGAGAACCTGCTCGAACGCTCCGAGTACGACACCCTGCTCCAGGAGTACTACTCGCTGGTCGAGAAGCGGGCGACGCTGGAGGCCACCAAAGGCCGGACAGAACTGGCAGACAGCGAGGAGTACGCACGACTCGAGACCGAGATCGAGTCGCTCCAGGAGGAGCTCTCGGAGACACTCGGAGGAATAGAGAACGACGAGGATTTCATCGCAACGATCCGTGGGCTTGGAGACGCAGAACAAAACTGAACGCATGTACGACTTCGCTGACGTCATCGACGTCGAGGCCGCCTCCTCGATCCAGCCGGGGTCGAGTATCCTGATCGCTGGCCCCGCCATGACCGGGAAAGAGAGCCTGCTGCTCGATGTAATCGCCGACGGCGTTCGTAACGGGGAGGGAGCGGTGGCGGTCACGACCGGCGACGGGGCGACGGACTGGATTGGGGCCGTCGAATCGCGAGCGCCCGGAGTGCAGGGCCACCAGCTCGGGATCATCGACTGTCGCGCCGAAGGGGGACGTACCGAGGAGGAACTCGATTCGGGTGCGTACGTCCACCACGTCGGGTCGCCCTCGGACCTGACGGGCATGGGCATCGGCATCACCAACTCCTTCGAGCGACTCCACGACGCCGGCCACGACGACGGCCGGCTCGGCCTCTCGTCGCTGTCGACGATGCTGACCTACTCCGACCAGCAGACCGTGTTCAAGTTCTGTCACGTCCTCTCCTCGCGGCTCGATTCGGCTGGTTTCCTCGGGCTCTTTACCATCGACTCCAGCGCCCACGAAGACCAGACGATGCAGGTCATAAAGCAGGCTTTCGACGGCCTCGTCGAGGTCAGAGAGCGAGAGGGCGTCCGCGAGGCTCGCCTCAGAGGAATTCGTCCCGACCCCTCCGAGTGGATAGAACTATAGGGATACATTTGTATTTCACCGTCGAGTGGTATCCGAGTAGATGGCACGCGGGATCGCAATCGCCACAGGGTTCGTTCTCGTAGCAGCGATAGCGCTCGTGGCACTCTCGGCGGGGACGGTCGAACCGGCGACAGCCGGGGAGTCTGGACCGCTCCAGGCGACACCGGAAGGATTCACCGACGCCGAGTTCGAGATTCGAGTCTACGGGAACGGATCGGCCCGGTGGACCGTCCGGGCGGGCCGGTCGCTGGACAACCAGTCCGAGGTCGACCAGTTCCGGGCCTTCGCAGAGGAGTTCGAAACCACGGAGACGACGGCAGCCCGCAACTTCGAGGCACGCGCCCGGCGTCTCGTTGCCTTCGGCACGAACGCGACCGGGAGAGAAATGAACGCGACCGCCTTCGACCGGGACGCGCGCGTGGTCGAGCTGGGGACGACGAGGGGCGTCGTCGAGCTCTCCTTCCGGTGGACGAACTTCGCGCGGACCGACGGACAGCGGGTCATCGTCGACGACGTCTTCGAGGGTGGGATGTTCATCGACACCGGCCAGCGGCTCGTGATCGCCCACGGGGATGGGCTCACCTTCGAGTCCGTCGATCCGCCGCCCGACTCCCAGTCGGTCGAGGGCGACCTCGGGGCCAGCGAGACAGTCACCTGGCTCGGCGAGCGTGACTTCACCGACAGGCGGCCACGCGCCGTGTTGGTCCCGCCGGAACTGGCCGGTGAGGAGACGACGACCGGGACCGACTCTACAGCGACCTCCGCTCCCGGGGAGGATCCGGCCGGCGGTCCCGGACTGCTCGCCGTTCTCGTCGTGGTGATCATCCTGGTCGGACTCGGCGGCGGGTTCGCGCTCTACTCGGGGGCTGTCGGCGACTTCGGGCGGTCCGGTGGCGGGACCGAGAGCGGCGGCGTCACGAGCGCCGACTCGGCGGCCAGCGCCGGATCGACCGACTCGGCGGCGGTCCCCGAGGAAGAGATCGTCAGCGACGAGAAACGGGTGGTGCGGTTGCTCGAGGACAACGGCGGGCGGATGAACCAGGTCGAAATCGTCGAGCAGACCGACTGGTCGAAGTCGAAAGTCAGCATGCTCCTCTCGGACATGGAAGAGGAGGGAACGATCAGCAAACTCCGCGTCGGCCGCGAGAACATCATCAGCAAGGCCGGCCACGAACCCGAGGCCGCCGGCTCCCCCTTCGAGGAGGATTCCGAGGAGCTGTGATCGTTCAGTTCGCTCTTTCGCTGCCCCAGGATCGGCGAAGACCAGACAGAATTCGAACGACCTTTTAGGGGACGCGGCCGTGCCTCCAGACGAGATGGAGCCTGGAGACTACGTCATCGACAGGGAGGACGACGAACCCAATCTCGCAGTCGTTCTCCATCACTCGGAGACACCGATCGGGGAGTGGGAGATCGATCCACCCGGGGGCGACCGGCGGACGGTCGCCGCGGACAATCCCGACTACGACGCTGACGAACCGGTGGTAGTCGTCGCGTTCGTCGAGTCGGGACTCGATCCCCACTGGTCCGGATGGACCGACGCCGACCCGGCGGATCTCTACGAGGGGGCACAGGACAGCGACGTGAAACTCTACCACTTCCCGGGATCGCGCCTCCGGGTGCTGGACGACGAGGAGGTTGCCAGTTTCGCCGAGGAGGGGGCGGTCGCGATCGGCGACCTGCAGGACCGCCTCGAGGAGGCCGACTGGCACACGGAATTCGTCGACGGCGTGTTGACCGTCGAGAAGATGGGCGAACGGTACCGCATCCACCCGACCGGCGACGTCGAGGGCGAGGGACAGGTGCGTGGCCCCCTCGAGAACATCGTCGCCGAGTACAAGGGCTAGCTACTCTTCGATCCGTTCCCGGGCCGCCGCCACGACCAGCGGCAGCGTGATGGTCGCGTCGGCGTAGACGGAGACGTTGCGCGCTGTCGGTTCCAGTTTCCCCCACGACCTGGCCTCGTCCAGCGTCGCGCCCGAGAGTCCGCCGGTCTCGGGGGGATCCATCGTCAACTGCACCGCGTAGTCGTAGGCGTCGGGGACGACCAGCATCGTCTGCAGAACGAAGTTCTTGGGCACGCCGCCGCCGACGACCAGCGCTCCTCTGCGCTCGGCGCCGAAGGCCCGGTCGGTCAGGTCGTCCATGTCCGCGAGCGCGTCAAGCGAGAAGTCGGAGGTCTGGGCGTACATCCACGCCTGCAACCCGAGTACGGAGTCCTGAATGGCCGGACAGTAGATCGGCACGTCGTGTTGGTGGGCGGCCGCGGCGACGCCGGCACCCTCGTCGACGCCCTCGCGGTCGTTGGCCGCGGCGTTGGCCCGCCCGAGTTCCGCGGTCAGGCGCCGGATGCTCACGCGTCCCTCGGTTTCGAGGGCCGGAAAGACCTCCTCGCGGAGGTGTGACTCGAAGGCCGTGAAGTGTTCCTGGGGGAGATAGACGTTGTAGATACGGTCCACGCCTTCCTCGCGGAGCTGTTCGTCGTGGTCGCGGGCGGACTTCCCGGGGTGTGCCTCGCGGCCGTGGTGGTGTTTGCCGCCGATGGCTTCGATGGCGTCGTGTGTGAGGGTCGCGCCGGTGGTCACGAGCGCGTCGACGTAGCCGTCCCGGAGCAGGTCGGCGACGAGCGAGCGCATCCCCGCGGGGACCATCGCGCCCGCCAGCCCCATGAAGACGGCCGTCCCGTCGTGTCCGAACATCTCGGCGGTCACGTCCACGGCGTCGTGGACCGCCTGCGCGCCGATCCCGGCGTCGCCGTAGGCCGCGGCGAGGTCGTCGACGGTCATCCCCGCGCGGATCTCGGCGTGTGCGACCGGATCGGGGCCGAACTCATCGCGCTCGCGCTCGCGTTCGTCGGTCATGTCGGCCGGTGGGGGCCCGGCGGCTTCAACTAAGCGGTCACTCCTCCTGCCACTCGCCGATCGCACGCGACCGGAGTTCGGGGTGGCCCTTCCACTCGCGGGGGCGAAACGAGATTGCGACCGCGAGAGCGAACCCCGCGAGGACCGCCCCCACGACGACCGCACCCGGGACGGCGCCGATGGCCGCGCTCGCGGGCCAGGGCGTCCCGGAGATCACGGTCGTCCGGATGAGCCACGCGGCGAGGACGATCCCCAGCATCGGCAGGTAGATCCGCCGGAGGCGGTGGGCCAGGGCTTCCTCGTAGCTGATCTTCAGCGTCGGCTCGCGGTAGTCGTCGGCCAGTTGCTCGCGCCAGTCCGTGTGCACGAGCCGCTCCGAGGGATCCAGCCCGTGTGCCCAGACGTTCTCCTGGAGCAGCCGCACCCTGGTCCGCCAGACGA
>CAYYHG010000164.1:0-6379 GCA_964471665.1 uncultured Halobacteriales archaeon
ACACAGGACACGGTCTTATCGGTACGACTCACGCCGCCGATATCGAGACGCTCGTCAACCGGGTCGTCGAACAGGGGTTGGCGCCGTATCTCCTCCGGGAACTCGACCTCGTGGTCTTCCCGCGACACGTCGACGGGGAGCGGTACGTCGGCGAGGTGATCGAACTGCTCGAGGAGTCGACCTTCCGGGACCTGGACCGTGAAGATCGCTGTGGTGTCGTCCGCAAGCACGGGACGGCCATCTACTGGAACACTGTCGCGTGGCGGCAACCGGACGGCGGGTTCGCGGTCGCGTACGACCATCCGGCACTCGAGGACGGACAGGACGGCGACCGGAGAGCGACCGCGGAGGACCACGACCGACAGTTACACACTTTCGAGCGGATCGCCGCGCTGACCGACCGGACGGTCGGGGCCGTCGAGGACGAGTTCCACCGCAAACACCGGTATGTCAGGCACTTCGTCCAGGAGGGAATCGACGATTTCGAGACGCTGTACGATCTACTGGCGGATCTCGAAACCGACGAGGCAGCGACGGTCGAACGACTCTCGCGGCAGTCCGGGGACTCCGCCAGGGGACAGCGGGGAGCGGGGGATGACTGACGGCGGGACTGCCGAGTTCGCGCGGCTCGGTCCGATCGACAGGGGGCTGTACGCGCTGTTCTCTCGACACGCCGACAGTCCGACGCACGAACGCGACCGCCAGCGATATCGGGGGGCGGGACTCTCGACGAGTTTCGACGTCTACCTCTCCCGGGTCTACGGCCTCGCCTGGGCGTCGGCCCTCGTCGTGGCCGTCGGGACGTTCGCCGGAACTGTCCTGTTCCCGACCGGGCTCGTGGCGGGAGTGCTCGCGTTCTTCCGTGAAGGGCTCCCGGTCGTCAACCGGCTCCCGGCCCCGTCGGTGTCGGTGCCGCGGATCTACCTCGCCCTGATTCTCGCCGGAGTCGTCGGCGTTGTCGTCCGGTGGCTGGGGGTGCGGATCGGCGGGTTCTATCTGCGCCGGGCGGCCGTGGCCCGGCGGAAGGCGGTCGAGCGGACGCTCCCCGGTGCGGTCCGGTACCTGCACGTGCTGGCCTCCGGAACGAGCGACCAGCGCGAGATGCTCCGTCGGGTGGCAGACCAGGAGGCCTACGGCGCAACCGCCGACTCGTTCCGGGCTGCACTGAACAAGGCAGCCCTCACGGGAAGCCTCGACGAGGGGCTCTCGATGGTCGCACGCGACACGCCGTCGAACGACCTGCTGGCGCCGTTCCTGCTGAAATTCCGCGAGCACGCGTCACAGGGGAGCGACGCACTCGAGGGGTACCTGCGCATGGAGGGACGCCTCCTCTCCCACCAGCAGGCGCGCGTCCACGAGCGGGCGAGTGGCTACCTCGAACTGGTCGCGGAACTGTTCGTCGTCCTGCTGGTCGTCCCGGCACTGGGTGTGCTCATCGTGACCATCGCGAGCGTCCTCGCACCGGGACTCTCCGAACCGGTGGGCACCCCGCTGGGGAGTATCACGCCCCGGGCGGTGCTGGTCTACGCCAGCGTCGCATTCGTTCTGATCGTCGGGGCCGGTGCAGCCACGCTGGTCACGTCGCTCCGCCCGACCGACCACTCTGCGCCCACGTACCATCGCCCCGAGGGACTGGGGGAGGTGCTGTCCACGACAGCCACGAATCCGGCGAGTGCCGCAGTCGTCCTCGCGGGTCCGGCGCTCGCGGTAACGGGCGGGCTGTGGACGCTCGGGTACACGCCGGCGAACGTCGCATTGCTCGGCTACGCAGGCTACAGCATCCCGGTCGGTTTCGTCGCCGTCAGACGGGCACGGCGGGACGACGCGAAGGACCGCGAGATCCGGGATTTCGTCCACGCCGTCTCGGGACACGTCAGCCTCGGACAGCCGTTCCCCAGAGCGGTCCGCCGGGTGGCCCGGGAGGTCGACCTCGGGGCACTCCAGGCCGACGTCGAGAACCTGGCGTTCAATCTCGGGCTGACGACCGCTCCCGGGGACGGAGACGACGTGCGTGCGGCGGCCCTGGATCGGTTCGTCGAGCGGGTGGGGACACCGCTCGCCTCCCAGACGGTCGGTCTCGTGGTCGGCGCACTCGAGGCTGGCAGCAACTCGGAGGACGTCTTCGAGGTGTTGGAGACGGAAATCGGGCGGCTCTACCACGAGCGGAAGGCGATCCGCTCGCGACTCATGGTGTACGTCGCAATCGGCTGGACGACGGCGTTGCTGATCGTGGGGATCGTCGTCGCAGTCAACGCGTCGGTACTGGACGGGTTCTCGCAGTTGTCGTCGGTCGCCGACGTCGACGCGAGTCTCGCAATCGCGCCCGACGCAGTCCAGCCGGCCCGGGACCGCGAGCGGTTCTACCTGGTGACCCAGGCGACCGTCGTGGCTTGTGGCTGGTTCGCCGGGACCGCGAGCCGCGGCCGGTACGACGCGCTGTTGCACTCGGGCGTGCTCGTGGTCCTGACCTACGTCGTCTTCGCCGGCCTGGGGGTGGTCTGATGCGCGCCCAGTCACACGTCGTCGGGGTCGCGCTGCTGCTCGGCGTCACCGTCGTGGCACTGGGGTCTCTCACCGTCGCGGTGGGCGTTCTGATCGACGCCGGAACGGCCAGCGCGGACGCGACCCGCGTTGCCGACGAACTCGACAGTGCGCTCCAGCCCGTCGAAACCACGGGACCACACACCGGGCGGGTCCACTTCACCGGTGGCTCCCTCTACACCGTCGAGCGGGAGGTCCGCGTTCGCAACGGCAGTGGCGTGGTCGCCAGCCGGTCGGTCGGCGGACTGGTCTTCGAGTCCGGCGACCGCCGCGTCGCGTTCCTCGCAGGCGCCGTCGTTCGCGGCCAGCGGGGGAACGCGTGGTTCGCGGCCGACCCGCCGATACTGGCCTCCGAGCGCACCGCCGTTCTCGTCGCCGGCGTCCCGCGGCTGGAGGCCGGAGACACGGCCGTCAGCGGCGAGGGCGGAACGACCGCGACCCTGGAGACGAACGTGAGCCACGACCGCGTCGCACTCGGGGAGGACAACTACAGCGTGGCGATCGAGACGACGACGCCACGGCCCTTCGAACGATACTTCGAGGAGCAAAACGCGAGCGTCCGCCGGACCGACTTCGACGGCGACGGCGTCGAGAGTGTCGTCGCCGGGTACCCCGGCCAGCGTGACGGGTACCTGGTCGTCCACAACCTCTCGCTGGAGGTCACCAGTGGATAGTCGCGGTGTCGCGCCGGTCGTCGGGAAACTCCTCGCGGCCGGCGTCGCGGTGCTGTACATCGCCGGGACCACGTCCCTCCTCCTGGGTGGGGGTGGGGTCGTCCCCGAGTACCGGACGGCGGCGGGCGAGGAACTGTCCGAGCGGGTCCTCGCGGAGGCCGCAGCGGGCGTCGAGCGCGCCGTGCCCGACTCCGAGGCGAACGTCGACGGACAGGTGCGGACGGACCTGCCTGTCGCCATCCGCGATACCAGGTACGCGCTCGTCCTCCACGACGAAACACTCGTGCTCGACCATCCCGACGACAGACTGGACGCACGGACCAACCTGTCAGTCCCTTCGAGGGTAGATACTGTCGAGAGCAGCTGGAAGAGCGGGAACACGTTCGTCGTCACAGTCTCCGACGACGGGACGAACCAGACGGTCCAGCTGGAGGAGAGATGAGAGCACAGACGACGCTCCCGGCGGTCGGAATCGCGTTCCTGGTACTGACAGCCGGACTCGTCGTCGGAATCGTGGCCGCCGAGACAGCGTTGCGCGGGGCCGACAGACAGGCACTCGACCGGAAGGCTGCTGTCGGGGTGTCGGACGCGCTCGTCCGGGAGGACGCTCCAGTGACCGAGCGGGCCAACGTCATAAACGGGTCCGCCCTCTCGGAGTTGACAGCCACAGACCTCCGGAACCGGTACGGGCTGCCGGCCGACGCGTCGGTCCGGATCACGCTGGACGGTCGGACTGTCGTTTCCGAGGGAGACCCGTCTGGCGGCGTCACCGTCGAACGGATCGTGCTCGACGAGAGCAGGGAGAACGTGACGATAACTGACGCCCTCGACGGGACGAGAGTCGTGGCGCTTCCACGCCGGACGCCAGGGGTGCGCCTGACGCTCCGACCGCCGCCGACGACCAACCTGACACACGTCAGAGTCAACAACCGCGTCCGCCTCCAGAACGCGTCGGGGCTCGACGGAACGTACGAGATTCCAGTCTCGACGGACGAGACCGCTCGCCTCCGGTTCGAAGCGGTCGGCCCGCTCCCGGACGACAGCGTCCAGGTCGAGTACTCGCCGGTCCGCACCCGAAAGGCACGTCTGGCGGTGACCGTCGATGGATAGGGGACAGCTTCCGGTTACCGTCATCGAGGCGGCACTCGGGTTGCTCCTGCTGATCAGCGTCACCTTCACCTTCGCTCTCGGAGTCCCGGAGGCAGGGACTGCCGAGACACAGCTCGACGCCTACGCCTCCGACGCGGCGACGCTCCTGGCGAACGAGCCGCCGAGACACGCAGAGCAGACCCGACTCCGGGAAGTACTCGACTCGGAGTCGTCGTTCGAACGCGAGAGAGGGGCACTGGATCGGCGGGTCGAGCGGATCCTCCCGCCGAACGTCATGTACCGTCTCGAAACTGAACACGGAACCGTCGGCCACCCGCTCCCGGACGAGGTCCCGACGGGGACGGCAACGGTCACGACGACCGGCGGGACACTCACGATCAGGGTGTGGTACGCGTGAAAAACCCCCGGCGTGGCCAGTTCGTCCTGCTCGCGGCCGCGGCGCTCGCAATCGCGCTCGTCCCGATGGCGGTCGCGTATCTCCAGCTCGGCTACGACGAAGACGTCGGTGCAACCGGGCTCGACGAGACCCCGGTCCGGGACGGGGAGCGGTTGCTCGAACGCGGCCTCCAGGACGCAGTCGAGGGGATTCCCGGCGGGTACGCGTGGTCGAACCGGACGGGAGCAATCACAGCGGTCGAAAGCCGGTTGCGGGACGACCTGGCAACGCTCGAACGGACCGGCGTCGAATCCGGAACCGTCTACCGTGTCTCCTACAACACTTCCCGCGCGAGGGCCTGGGAGCGCGACAACTGTCCGTCCGGCCCGGACAGACGGTTCGGGTCCTGTGACGTCGAGCGCGGGGTCGTCGTCCAGGAACGAGCAGGCGAGACGCACGTGCTCGTGGCCGCGTTCGACCTGGAGGTAACGACAGCCGACGCACACTGGCAGGCGACGACAGTGATCCGTGTCGGACGATGATGCGCTCGTAGGAAAGAATAAGTCCGGACGGGACGTACGTCTCGACATGAGCGATCAGGGACGCGACACCGAGTTCACGCTCGGGGACGTGATCGGCGTCTTCGAGGCGCGCGACGATTACGCGGAGCCGCTGACGGCGAGCGAGGTGGCAGAGCAACTGGGCTGTTCGCGCCGGACGGCGCTGAACAAACTCCACGACCTCGAGACGGAGACGGAGCTCACGAGCAAGAAAGTCGGCGGCCGGAGTCGAGTCTGGTGGATTCCGGTCCACCGATAGTCCTACGATCACTCGTCGGGAACCGACAGAGCAAGAAGGCCGAGCGTCCTTCGGGGAGGTATGAAGATCGTCGAGCGCGGAAGCGGGTCCCCGCGAGTCGCCGTCGTGGGAGGCATCCACGGGGACGAACCAGGGGGCGAGGTGATCGTCGAGCGGCTGATCGACGAGCTCTCGGTCGACCACGGGACAGTCCAGCTCGTCGTCGCGAACGAGCAGGCACTCGAGGCCGGCCAGCGGTACGTCGAGACGGATCTCAACCGGACGTTTCCCGGTGATCCGGACAGCGACCAGTACGAAACCGCTCTCGCGGCACGGCTGGTCGACCACCTCGAGGGAGCCGACGCAGTGCTCGCGATCCACACCTCCAGGAGCGCGCCGCCCCCGTTTGCCATCTTCAGCGAGTTGACCGACTCCGTTCGGCGCTCGGTCACGGCCATGCCGGTCGAGTTCGTCCTCGACTCCGGAGGCCTCCGGGCGACCACACTCGATTCCGTGGTCCCGCACACGGTGAGTTTCGAGGCGGGCCACCAGGGGAGCCAGGAGGCGATCGACTTCGGACTGGAGGGGACGAACGCGTTCCTCCGGGCACACGGCGTGTTGCAGGACGCCGATCCGGAGCACACCGAAGTGACCGTGGTCGAGGGACACGAGGAGGTTCCCAAGGGAGGTGGGGAGCCCGAAGTCAACTACCAGAACTTCGAACGCATGGACGTCGGCTCGGTGTTCGCCCGCGACGACGAGGTTGTCCACCACGTCGACCGCGAGGGGCTGGTCCCGGTGCTCGCGAGCGAACACGGCTACGACGACATCTTCGGCATCTACGGCTCCATCGAGGGCACGATCGAACCACCGGCCGACA
>CAYYHG010000165.1:0-6176 GCA_964471665.1 uncultured Halobacteriales archaeon
TCCATCGACTCGTCGTCCATCGACTCTCCGTCGTCACTGCCGCCGCTCCCGCCGTCGTCGGTGCTCGAACAGCCGGCGAGGCCGACTGCGGTGGTTGCGCCTGCGACCTGCAGGAACCGTCGGCGTGTGGTGTCGTCGTCTGACATTCCAGTTCGTCGGTCGTGCAGGACAGGAAAGTAAATTTTTCAACATTCAGACAAAATGCCTCCGGATTCGGGGCCGGTTCCGTTCGAATTCCGTTCAGTTTTACACGAAATATATCGGGTTCGTTATGGGTTCGGTCGCGTCGATTCGTGCGGGTCGTTCCCACGGAACGGCGGGGAAAACCGGCGAGAAACACTACCCTTTTGACGCTCCTGCCGGTAGGCAGGGGTAATAATGGGTCGACGGAAGAAGATCGTCCAGGAGTGCGAGGCGTTGATGGACAGACCGGAGAACATCCGGAACATCGCTATCGCCGCCCACGTGGACCACGGGAAGTGTGTCGACGGCGACGCCCGCGTGTCGCTGGCGGACGGCAGTGTCGTCCCGGCCAGAGAACTCTTCGAACGCGTCCGGGAAGACGGTGAACCCCGACCGGACGAAGGGGAAGGGTACGCTCCGTCGGGGACCCTCTCCGTGGCGTCGTTCGACAGAACCGACGACGAGACGGTCGCTGCCGACATCGAGTACGCCTGTCGGCGAGAGGCCGACGGACCGCTCGTGACTGTCCGGACATCCAACGGCCACGTCCTCCGGACGACTCCCGAACACCGGTATCTCGTGCTCACCGAACGGGGTGTGATGGAGTTCGAACGCGCGGACGACCTCTCGGAGGGGGACGTCGTCGTCGGCGCACGCAAGACGCCGGCTCGAACGTCCGGCGACTCGAAGGTAGAACTGCTCGGGAACCTCGCCGCCGACTACGGGTTCTACGTCGACGTGACAGAGTCTTTCGCCGAGCGCGTCGACACACACGACCGCGAGGCGCTGTACGAGGCCGCCGACTCCGAACTGAAACGCGACTCGTTCGATCACGCGATCTGGCGGGGACAGTTCCGGCTGCGCGATATCGTGAACGTCTGTGAGACGGTCGACATCCCGCTGGCGGACCTGTACACCAACGTCGAGACGCTCAACTACCGGGGGACAGACCGGCGCGGCGAGAAGTCCTCGCTGGCAGTCTCCCTGCCGGATGACCTCGAGGGGCTGTTCTATCTCGCGGGGGCGTTCTTCGGGGACGGGGACCTGCAGGGTTCGATCACGAACGACGACCCGGAGACGCAGGCGCTTCTCGAGCGCTACGCCGCCACGCTCGGCCTCGAAACGACCGTCCGCGAGTTCGACGCGCGGGGCGATCGCGTCGAGATCGGCGGCAAGACGCTCACCAGACTGCTCCAGGCCGTCTTCGAGTACCCGACGGAGGAGAAATCCGCCTCGATCCGGATTCCGGGATTCGTCTCCACGGCCGCCCGCGAGCACACCGCCGCGTTCGTCCGCGGGTACATGGACGCCGACGGAACCGTCGAGCGGAGTCGCTCGGCCGTGTCGGTCTCGTCTGCGAGTTCCGGGATGCTCGAGGACCTGCAACTCCTGCTCTACCAGTTCGACGTCGCCTCGAAACTCAACAGGGAAAACTCGACACTGTACGTCTCGGGAAAACTCTCCCTGGAGAACTTCCAGGAGATCGGGTTCGGACTGTCCGACAAGCAGGACCGCTTCGAGACGCTTCTCGAGAGCGCGTCGGCCGCCAAGGTCGACCGCGTCCCGGTATCGGGGGAGACGCTCCGTGACATCAGAACCGACGTCGGCGCCGCACAGGCGGAGGTGTTCGGCTCGTACGACAGTTACGAATCCGGCCACGTCGGGCTGACGAAACTGTCGGTCTCCCGAGTCGCGGATCGGTTCGCCCAACTCGACGACAGTGACCGGACGGACGTGCGCGTCGAACGCCTCCAGGGGCTCGCGAAAGCCGACACCTCCTTTGTCGGGGTCGAGTCCGTCGACCGAACCGACCGCGAGTACGTCTACGACTTCGGGGTCGCCGACCACCACAACTTCGTCTGCGAGGGGCTGGTCGTCCACAACACGACGCTCACCGACAATTTGCTCGCCGGTGCGGGCATGATCGCGGAGGACTCTGCCGGTGAGCAACTCGCCATGGACACTGAAGAAGACGAACAGGAACGCGGAATCACGATCGACGCGGCGAACGTCTCGATGACCCACGAGTACGAGGGGACCAACCACCTGATCAACCTCATCGACACGCCGGGCCACGTCGACTTCGGGGGCGACGTCACCCGGGCGATGCGGGCCGTCGACGGGGCGATGGTCGTCGTCGACGCCGTCGAGGGGGCGATGCCCCAGACCGAGACCGTCCTCCGGCAGGCCCTGCGGGAGGGCGTCAAGCCGACGCTCTTTATCAACAAGGTCGACCGGCTCATCTCCGAGTTGCAGGAGGGCCCACAGGAGATGCAACAGCGCCTGACCGGTGTCATCCGGGACGTGAACGAACTCATCCGCGGGATGACCGAGGAGATGGAGGACATCACCGAGGACTGGACCGTCTCCGTCGAGGACGGGACCGTCGCCTTCGGCTCTGCGCTGTACCTGTGGGGCGTCTCGATGCCCTCGATGCAGCGGACTGGCATCGACTTCGGGGACATCATCGACCTCGAACGGGCGGACAAGCGCCAGGAACTCCACGAACGGACACCTCTCTCGGACGTGGTGCTCGACATGGTGTGTGAGCACTTCCCCAACCCGGTCGACGCCCAGCCCCGACGCGTTCCCCGCATCTGGCGGGGTGACGCCGACTCGGAGGTCGCAGAGAGCATGCAGCTGGTCGACGAGGACGGCGAGGTCGTGTTCATGGTGACGGACATCTCGATGGATCCCCACGCCGGCGAAATCGCGACCGGCCGGGTGTTCTCGGGCACCCTGGAGAAGGGCCAGGAACTGTACGTCTCGGGGACGGTCGGGAGGAACCGCCTCCAGAGTGTCGGCATCTTCATGGGCGGCGAGCGCGAGGAGGTCGACCGCGTCCCCGCGGGCAACGTCGCTGCAGTCACGGGTCTGGGGGACGCCATCGCCGGATCGACCGTCTCTAGCGTCGAGATGACGCCCTTCGAGTCGATCGAACACATCTCCGAGCCCGTCATCACCAAGAGCGTCGAGGCACGGAACATGGACGACCTGCCGAAACTGATCGAGACCCTCCAGCAGGTCTCCAAGGAGGACCCGACGATCGACATCGAAATCAACGAGGACACCGGCGAGCACCTCATCTCCGGGCAGGGCGAACTCCACCTCGAGGTCGTCACCCAGCGCATCGAGCGCAACCAGGGCATCCCGGTGACGACGGGCGAACCGATCGTCGTCTTCCGGGAGGCCCCCCAGACCGCGAGCCGGGAACTCGAGGGCATCTCGCCCAACCGGCACAACCGCTTTTACATGACGGTCGAACCCCTGGACGACCAGATTGTCGACAAACTGAAGAAAGGCGAGGCGACGATGGGCATGCCCGAACTGGAACGCCGCGAGGCCCTCCAGGACGCCGGTCTCGACAAGGACACCTCCCAGGAGGTCGAGCACATCTACGGCACCGACATCGTCGTCGACGACACCAAGGGCATCCAGCACCTCAACGAGACGATGGAACTCGTCCTCGAGGGGTTCGAGGAGGCACTCGCGGAGGGGCCCCTCGCCGGCGAACCGGTCGAGGGTGCGCTCGTCCGTCTCAAGGACGCACGCCTCCACGAGGACGCCATCCACCGCGGTCCGGCACAGGTCATCCCCGCGGTCCGTAACGCCCTGCACAACGCCCTGGTCGACGCCGAGATCCGTCTGCTCGAACCCATCCAGGAGGTCCGCATCGACGTGCCCAACGACCACATGGGCGCCGCGTCCGGCGAGGTCCAGGGCCGGCGTGGCCGCGTCGACGACATGTACCAGGAGGGCGACCTGATGGTCGTCGAGGGCGTCGCGCCGGTCGAGGAGATGATCGGCTTCTCCTCGGACATCCGTTCTGCGACCGAGGGTCGGGCCTCCTGGAACACCGAGAACGCCGGCTTCCAGGTGATGGCCGACAACCTCCAGCGCGAGAAGATCATGGAGATCCGCGAGCGAAAGGGCATGAAACTGGAACTGCCCCCGGGCGTCGACTACTTCTGATGCTGCCCGGCTATAAGCGCGTGGTACGTCCTCACGCGCGAGCGCGGAACGACTCCTTCTGGACGATCAGCGTGTTGTGGCAGGTCGGACAGGCGTACTCAGTCAGCTTCGTCGTCTCGTCGTTGTAGTTCATCCGCGCGCCACACTGGGTACACTGTGTCATTTCACCTAGCACTTGGATACGGGGATTATTAATTATTATGGTTTCTGCGACATCGCTGTGTGGTACTTTCTCCCACACAGACGGTGTGAGACCCCTACCCACACAATCATAACTCAGGTGGCAGGTCTCAGGCGGTCGTCCGGTAGGCCGCCTTCCAGACGATGTGGGAGTTGTGGCAGGTCGGACAGACGTACTCGGTGAGTTTCGTCGTCTCGTCGTTGTGGTGCATCCGCGTCCCACACCGTGGACACTCTGTCATCGTACGTGGGGTTCGATACCTGGGTTGTTAATCATTGTGCCCGTGGGGTCGGCCGCAGGCGACAGACAGGTGTCTGTGGCTGGCCCGGGACGGGCGAGTGCCAGGCAATCGATTCTCCTTTACCTTCGCCGCCGGATGGAGTGTGTATGAGCAGCCAGGACGAGGGCGAGGGACGGGACCGGTTCGAGGCCGTCGAGGACCAGTACGACCCCCACGCCGTCGAGGACCGCGTCTTCGAGTACTGGGACGCAGTCGACGCCTACGAACAGACCGTCGCCCACCGCGAGGGAAACGAACAGTTCTACTTCCTCGACGGGCCGCCCTACACCTCCGGGTCGGCCCACATGGGCACGACGTGGAACAAGACGCTGAAAGACGCGTACATCCGCTATCACCGGATGCAGGGGTACGACGTCTACGACCGGCCGGGCTACGACATGCACGGCCTGCCAATCGAGACCAGGGTCGAGGAACGCCTGGGCTTCGATTCGAAAAAAGACATCATCGAGTACGGCGAGGACCGGTTCATCGAGGAGTGCAAGGACTTCGCCGACGAGCAACTGGCGGGACTCCAGTCTGACTTCCGGTCCTTTGGCGTCTGGATGGACTGGGACGACCCCTACAAGACGGTCACTCCCGAGTACATGGAGGCAGCGTGGTGGGGGTTCAAGCAGGCCCACGAACGCGGTCTCGTCGAGCGCGGCCAGCGCGCCATCAACCAGTGTCCCCGGTGTGAGACGGCGATCGCCAACAACGAGGTCGAACGCGAAGAGATCCCCGCGCCCTCTATCTACGTCCGCTTTCCACTCACCGACCGCGAGGGATCGCTCGTCATCTGGACGACGACGCCCTGGACCATCGTCGCCAACACTTTCGTGGCCGTCGACGAGGCCCTCACCTACGTTGCCCTCGAGGGCGAGAACGGACACGGCACGGGGGGAGAGCGGGAACGGATCTACGTCGCCGAGCCAGTCGCAGCGGACGTCGCCGAGTGGGCAGGGTACGACGACTGGGAGGTCCTCAAGCGGCTCACGGGTTCGGAGATGGTCGGCTGGGAGTACGAACACCCCCTGCGGGAGGAGGTCCCGGAGTTCCCGGACTCCGAGGGCGCGGGCGAAGTCTACACCGCCGGGTACGTCGAGGCCGACCGGACGGGGCTGGTCCACTCCGCGCCGGGCCACGGGGAGGAGGACTTCGAGCGCGGCCAGGAACTCGGGCTGGAGGTGTTCTGTCCGGTCGGCAGCGACGGCGTGTTCACCGGGGAGGGCGGCGCGTACGAGGGCTACCAGGTCCGGGAGGCCGACGAGCACGTGATCGCAGACCTCGAGGAGAAGGGACTCCTGCTGGCCAGCGAGGACGGCCACACGATCAACGAGGGGCACTGCTGGCGGTGTGACACCGACATCGTCCGCGTCGTCACCGACCAGTGGTTCATCACCGTCACCGACGTCCGTGAGGACCTGCTGGACAACATCGCCGACAGCGAGTGGCACCCCCCCGAGGCCCGCGACGAACGCTTCTACAACTTCGTCGAGGACTCCCCAGACTGGAACGTCTCCCGCCAGCGCTACTGGGGTGTCCCGATCCCCATCTGGACGC
>CAYYHG010000166.1:0-6051 GCA_964471665.1 uncultured Halobacteriales archaeon
CCGTGTGATACGAAACCGAACCCGGGGAAAGCTTTTGCCCGGGCGGACGTAATCGGCGGACATGAGCCCCGACCGGGCCGTGCTGGAGCGTGCCATCGACCGCGGGGAACAGGAGGGGGGCAACGTCGAGTTCAAGGAACGGCTCACCGAGGAGTTGCACCTCTCGGAGGGGAGACTGGAGAGCCTGGCAGCCCAACTGCGCCATCGCGTTCTCTCGGGGGACGGCGAGGCGACGTACGTCGTGGGCGTGACCGACGACGGCGGGATCGCCGGCATCGACCCCGGCGCGTTCTCCGAATCGATGGACGTCCTCTCGCTGCTCGCCGAGGAGGCCGGCGCCCACATCGAGGAGGTCCAGACCTGGGGTGTCGACGGCGAAGACGACGCAGAGACGGGGCTGGTCGGCGTCGCCACCATCAGGGAGGGTGCAGTCATGGACGACGACGAGCACATCGTCGTGGGAACGGCCGGCCACGTCGACCACGGCAAGTCGACGCTGGTGGGGTCGCTGGTGACCGGCCAGGCCGACGACGGCGAGGGCGGCACGCGGGGCTTTCTGGACGTCCAGCCCCACGAGATCGAGCGCGGCCTCTCGGCGGATCTCTCCTACGGCGTCTACGGCTTCGACGAGGACGGCGCCGTCCGGATGGACAACCCCCACCGCAAGGACGACCGCGCCCGCGTGGTCGAGGAGGCCGACCGCCTCGTCTCGTTCGTGGACACGGTGGGCCACGAACCCTGGCTCCGGACCACCATCCGCGGCCTGGTCGGGCAGAAACTCGACTACGGGCTCCTGACCGTCGCCGCCGACGACGGACCGACGAAGACGACCCGCGAGCACCTGGGGATCCTGCTGGCGACGGACCTCCCGACCATCGTCGCCATCACGAAAGTCGACCTGGTTGGCGACGAGCGGGTCCGCGAGGTCGAACGCGAGGTTGAGCGCCTGCTCCGGGAGGTCGGGAAGACGCCGCTGCGGGTCGCACGCTACGGCGTCGACGCTGCCATCGAGGAGATCTCCGAGACGGTCGTGCCCGTGGTCACGACGAGTGCTGTCACCACGGCGGGCCTGGAGACACTGGACGAACTGTTCGAACGCCTCCCGAAGACCGGCGACGCCCTCGCGGACGAGCAGTTCCGGATGTACGTCGACCGCACGTACAACGTCACCGGCGTGGGCGCCGTCGCCTCCGGGACTGTCCAGTCCGGGCGCGTGGAGGCCGGCGACGAACTCCTGCTGGGCCCGATGGCCGACGGCCGCTTCGAGAACGTCGAGGTCCGGTCGATCGAGATGCACTACCACCGCGTCGACGAGGCCCGGGCGGGCCGCATCGTCGGCATCGCGCTCAAGGGCGTCCAGGAGGAGGCCATCGAGCGCGGGATGGTCCTCCTGCCGCGGTCGGCCGATCCCGATCCTGTCCGGGAGTTCGAGGCCGAGGTGATGGTGCTGAACCACCCGACACACATCGGCGCCGGCTACGAACCAGTCGTCCATCTCGAGACGGTGAGCGAGGCCGCGGCGTTCTACCCCGAGGAGGGGCAACTGCTCCCCGGCGACACCGGCCGGGCGCGGATCCGGTTCAAGTTCCGCCCGTACCTCGTCGAGGAGAACCAGCGGTTCGTCTTCCGCGAGGGCCGGTCGAAGGGCGTCGGAACCGTGACGGACGTGCCTTCCGGGGAGTAAGACATTTTTGACGGCGGGGCGTTGACAGGGAACGATGACCCGGGGCCGACAACCGGAACTGGTGCAGGTGCTCGACGAGGAGGGACAGCTCCGCGAGGGGGCGACAGTTCCCGATCTCGGCGACGAGACGCTGGTGGATATCTACGAGGGAATGTGCTTTGCGCGCCACCTCGACGAGCGTGCGACGACCCTCCACCGCCAGGGTCGGATGGGCACGTATCCGCCGCTGGCCGGACAGGAGGCCGCGCAGGTCGCCTCGACCCACGCCTTCGCTGCCGACGACTGGATCTGCTACCAGTACCGGGAACACGGCGTCCCGATCGTCCGCGGCCTCTCCCACGAGTACCTGCTGTACTGGATGGGCCACGAGCGGGGCAACGAGTGGCTCCCCGAGAGGCACGTCTTCCCCGTCAACATCTCCATCGCCGGCCACCTGCCACACGCGACCGGGATGGCGTGGGCGGCGAAACTGAAAGGCGACGACTGCGTCGTCGGGTGTCACTTCGGCGACGGCGCCTCCTCGGAGAGCGACTTCCACGAGGCGCTCAACTTCGCGGGCGTCTTCGACGTGCCCGCGATCTTCTTTTGCAACAACAACCAGTGGGCCATCTCGGTGCCGCCCGAGCGCCAGACCGCCAGCGCCACCTTCGCACAGAAGGCCCACGCCTACGGGTTCCGGGGTGTCCGGGTCGACGGGATGGACCCGCTCGCGGTCTACCAGGTGACAGCGGCGGCACTCCGCCGGGCGCGCGACCCCGAGGCCGGCGACGAACACGAGAGCGGACGGGCGACCCGTCCGACGCTGATCGAACCAGTGATGTACCGCCTCGGACCGCACACGACCGTCGACGATCCCTCCGTGTACCGGGACGAGGCCGACCTCGAGCGCTGGGAACAAAAAGACCCGATCCCGCGAATGGAGACGTTCCTCCGGGGGCGCGGACTGCTCGACGACGAACGGATCGACGCCATCGAGACCGGAATCGAGGCGGAGGTGAGCGAACTGATCGACCGCGCGGAAGCGTTCGAGGCCGACCCGACCGAGATGTTCGAGCACGCGTACGCCGAACAGACACCGCGGATCGAGGACCAGCAGGCCCATCTCGAAAGGCTGCGCGAGCGCCACGGCGACGACCGGCTGACCCGGGACGAATGACCGATCCAGGGCCGGGCCGGGCCGGGTTGGGTTCTCGCCGCCGGACCTGCTCGAACCGTTCCTGCGTTCGGTTCGGCGCTGCGCCACCGGCCGGGCCTGCTAGAGTTCGATCCGTTCGACGATCTGGTCCTCGTCCTCGCGGACGTTGACGGCGACGATGCGCAACTCGTCGGCCAGCCCCGAGTTCCGGACCTTCGACTTGAGGAGGTTGTCGACCTGGTAGACGCCGGCCGCGTTGCGCATCTCGATCTCGACGAGCACGGGCGCCTCCCCGCCCTCCGCGAGTGTGACGCGCTCGATGGCCTGGCTGGAGACGGTGTCGATGCCACGGCCACCCTTGACGTAGGGGATCCGGGAGCGGCCCCGCTCCATGTCCAGCGCGTCTGCGATCCGGACGACACCGGCCTCCAGCGTGAGCGGGGTCTCCTCGGAGTGGTGACAGAGGATGGCGTGGAGGACCTCGCCTTTGATCCGGACTGCGTCGGCGGTGTCGTAAAACTCCGGGAGAATGCGGTCCAGGACGTCCGAAGCCAGCGGGATCGAGTAGTAGGTGTGCCGGTCGCGGTGGACCACGTGGCCGATGTCGTGGAGTGTGGCCGCGAGCGCGACGATGACGGATTCGTCGGCCTCGCCGAGACCCTGGTCGCCGGCGCCGTTGAACTCGACGCCACCCCGCCTGAGCAGGCCGTAGAGACACAGCGCCCTGTTGCGGACGATGTCGACGTGTTTCGCCCCGTGGTCGTTGTACCCTTTCCGCGTGACTGGGTTGACGTTCTGGGCCTCCAGGTACGCCTGGATCTCCTCGTCGCTGTCGACAGTCGCCAGTATCTCGTTGACGCGCTCGTCCGGGAACGCGTGTTCGTCGTCGGGGTCGTAGATCCGGTGGCTGTCGGACCGATCCCCGGGAGCGGCCGTGTCACTCATAGCGCTCTCATTTCCTCCTGTGGGCGTAAATAACTCTCGTGGGTCATACTGCCGGCTACACCTACGTGACGATATTCGATCCCGTGGGGGGTCGAAATTGCCCACGGACGTGTCGCCGGCGGTATCAGGCCTCGCCGACCGCGTCTATGACCTCGTCGTAGTCGGGTTCGAGGCCCGGGTCGTCGCTCACCCAGTCGTAGGTGACCGTTCCCGTTCCGTCGACGACGAACACCGCCCGCTTTGCGAGGTCGCGGACGCCGATGTGGGAGAAGTCCATCGCGACGTCGTACGTGTCGACGACCGTCCGGTTGGTGTCGCTGACGAGACCGAACTCCAGGCCGAGCTGGTCTCTGAACTCCGCGAGTGCGAAGGGTGTGTCGACGCTGATCCCGTAGATGGTCCCGCCGGCGTCCTCGAACTCCGCCAGGCGGTCCTGGAAGGTGTCCATCTCGTGACTGCAGACATCGGTGAACGCGCCTGGGAAGAACGCGAGCACGAGCGGAGCCTCCTCGAGCCGCTCCGAGAGGACGAACTCGGTCAACTCCCCTGCTGCGAGTGGTGCGGTGAACTCCGGTGCGTCGTCGCCTTCGGATACCATGCGCGCTGATTCGCCGCGGGGCCGTATCATGGTTGCGCCTCCGGGCCGTGGCCGGTCACTGGCGACAGTGCGACCCATCTCATCCATCTATACCGGTCGACGTAAGCCCTGATACTTTCGGGCGGGAACGTCCGGCTGAGAAGTATCAAAAGTTACGTCGACCGGTATAACCCGTCTCGACGCTCGTTTCCCGGGTCTCCCGAGCAGGTTTGTGACCTGCTGACAGTATTAAAAATTTATACAAACGACCACTCTGGCCCGGTATTGAGAACGTGTAACACGGGTACGGCTCGTGAATGGACAGTCATTTATTCACTCGCAACTAAAAGTAGTATACATGAATGGTACGATAATTGATACAGACGCAGAGCGAAGAATCGACAGAGAAGTTGCAGAGATGCGTGCACGACGTCGCCGAGCAGAGGCCGACGCGGCCGAGGAGACCAGCGGCTAGGGACTGTCCGATTCCAGCCATCGGCCTGCTTGGGAACGACGTTTGGGGTCGGTATCCGGATCTTGCTGCGGAACGCAACTACACACAACCCCGAAAACAGTCCAGTAGCCACCGCCCTGCAACCAGAGACGTCGGGCGCGCGCTGGGTCGGATTGTAGACACCGGTCACTCAACAACTATATGACTGCCCGCTGTCTCCTCGCAGTGAGGAGACTCATGAGCGATACCGACGCCGTACTCGACCATCACCTGGACGCGTTCGCCAATCAGAACCTGGAAGAGATCATGATCGACTACGTCGAGGATTCGGTCGTTGTCACGAACCTCGGCGTCTACCGTGGTCTCGACGAGATCGAGGAACTGTTCGCGAATCTGTTCGACGAATTCTCACAGGAAGGGACGACCCTCGAGGTGGACGACACCGTCGTGGAGGGTGAGTTCGCCTACCTCCTGTGGCACGCCGAAACGCCGGACAACGACTACGAGTTCTGTACGGATACGTTCCACATCCCCGAGGGAACGATCGACTTCCAGACCTACGCCGGCAAAATCGAACCCAAGGAGTAATACTGCCGGCCATAACGACGTGGAGATATTCGATCCCACGGGGGATGAAATTACTCACGGGCCTATAACCGGCAGTATCACTCGGGTGTACGCCGAGAAGAGTAGATTCGGCACACACCGAAACTCGAACATCTGTCTCAGAATTGCTCCGTCGAGGAGTTGTCCGACGGCCACTCGCAGAACCCTTTACTCGCTTCCCGGGCTCGATGTATCTATGACCGAGTTCGATCCGGAGAAATTCGACGAGAAGTACGTCCACTACTTCGAGGAACTCGAGACGGCGTATTCGAGCGCGTACCAGCAACTCCACGGCCAGTACAACTCGGAGATTCTCCGCGCGATCGACCGACAGGTGCTCAGTGAGAGCGAGCCCGTCTACGATGGGAACGGCGAATTCCGCGTCCGTCTGCCCGACGACGTCGCGGAACGCGCACAATCTCTGCCCGGCAACGAGACGGAGTTCAATGCCATTCTCGAGGAATTCACGACCCAGATCGAACGCGAGCTACGTCGCGTCTTCGGGTTCGAGGACTGATACTGCCGGCTATAACTTCGTGAAGATATTCGACACCCCGGGGTGCCGACAGTGCTCACGTGCTTATAGCCGGCAGTATCAATACGCCTCGATGTCGACTCCGAGCGCTGTGAAGTCCCCGACGTTGTCGGTG
>CAYYHG010000167.1:0-6039 GCA_964471665.1 uncultured Halobacteriales archaeon
AGCGCTTAGGACGCTGTCCCGTAGGGGTCCGCCGGTTCAAATCCGGTCCCGCGCAGTGAGGAGCGAAGCGACGAACGAGCAGGCAGGATTTGAACCCTGGGAGTCGCACGCCGCCGACCGCAGGGAGGCGGAACGTCTGCCTCCGGTTCAAATCCGGTCCCGCGCATCACACAGCTCCGTTGTGTCCCGCGGTTTTCTGACTCGTCCAACGACCCCACGAGTCGAGAATGACACTCAACAAGCCGAAAACACTGGAACGCTGCGACGTTTTGAGCGACGACGCGATGGAACCGGGTCGAGAAATCGTAATCGTACCCAAAGGGAATCAAGATTTCCTGCTCACTTTCGACACCCAGATGATTCACTGATCGCTTTTTTTGCGGATACTGTTTTTCGCCGATCAAGAGAGAACAGAACTGGTCAGGGAGGAAATCGACGCTCTGGGATAGCTGGGTGTCGAAAGTGAGCAGAAACAAAATAAAAGATCATTATATTTATTACCCTCCAGACTAACCGACCACTCAGAGCCTTCACACTCCAGGATGAGGGTTCCGGCACGGAACCATGCACGATCACTACACCGACGCCGAGAACACGGGTGCACCGCTCGTCCCGCAGGTCGAACAAATCGAAGACACGGACACGTTCCGGAACCACGAGGAGGCGGTGTTGAGCCACCGGATCGGCACCTGATAGTGATTGCTGTACCGAATTACCGTTTCGACCGCGTCGCGTCCTGCGGTCGATCCGTACCGGACGACAGCCGCCCGCACGACACCGACGGGGCTATCTGTGGGGCAGTCCAGGTGATGGTATGTCGGACGCACAGCGCCGGGCAGCAGTCGCCGAACAGGCAGCCCGGGCAGGGGGCGACTTCGCCCGGGAGCAGTTCCGGTCAGCGCTGGACGTCGAGACGAAAGCCAACGAGAACGACCTCGTGACCGCGACGGACCGCGAGGCACAGGAACAGGTCCTCGCTCGTATCTGTGAGGCGTACCCGTCCGATACCCTCGTGGGCGAGGAGGACGCTCTCCCGCCGGGGACGGACACGGACGCCGAGATACGCAAGTCGGTGCCCGACTCGGGAGCCACGTGGATCGTCGATCCGATTGACGGGACAGCGAACTTCGTCCGCGGGACGCGGTTCTGGACAACCAGCGTTGCCGCCGTCGTGGACACCCGGACCGTCGGTTCGGCGACGTATCTGCCCGCACAGGGGGACATCTACACCGCCGGTCCTGCGGGCGTGAGGCGCAGCGGGGCGACGATATCGGTCAGCGACCGGACCGATCCCGGGACGTTCGCGGTCGGACTCATCGGGTGGTGGCCGTCGGGCCGTGGCGACCGTGACGCGCTGTTCCGTGCCAGCGCCGAGCGGTTCGGCGACCTCCGGCGGCTGGGCAGTATGCAGGGCACGCTGGCACTCGTGGCCGATGGCGGACTCGAGGGCGCGTTCATGCCCGCGGAGCCACACCCCTGGGACGCGATCGCAGGCGTCCACCTGATCCGGCAGGCTGGCGGGACAGCCACGGACGTCCACGGCGACCGCTGGACGCCCGCCAGCGAGGGACTCGTCGTCTCGAACGGCGCGGCACACGAGTCCCTCCTGGGCGTCCTGCAGGGCGGCACGGATCCGGAGACCACAGAGTAATAGTGATTGCTGTACCGAATTACCGTTTCGACCGCGTCGCGTCCTGCGGTCGATCCGGGAATGGCTTACAGCAATCACTATGATACGGACGGCAGTCGTGTACGACCGGCGCACGGGACCGACACGCTCAACAGGTCCGACCGCAGGGTTGGGAACATGAGCTTCGAAGACCGGTACGGCGTCAGGCCCGAACTGGCGTGGATCGTTGCGCTCTTCGCGAGCGCTGCCGGCGTGGCCGGGGCTGCCGTCGCGTTCACCGAGCGGATCTACTGGGGGTTCCTGTGGCGGTACTTCTGGGGGCCCGTCGTGGCCGACGCGCTGGGCGAATCCTGTCTGGTGTACGTCCGCTCCTCGGGCGAGGTGGTCTCCGGCGCGACGGCCGGCGGCTGTGCACGCACGGCCGCGAACTTCGTCGCCGAACCCGGCTACACCCTCGTCTCCGAGGCCGGGTACATGATCGTGCTCGTGTTCATGCTCGTCGGGGTGTACTTTCTCCTCCAGCGGCTGGACCTGACGCCCTACCGGCAGTTTTTCTTCGCGCTGGTCCCGTTCACGCTGTTCGGTGGCGTCCTCCGTGTGGTCGAGGATTCGTTCGTGTCGGCCCGGAGAGCGGGCCTCGAGCCGCCGGTCGAACTCCCCTGGAGCGCGCTCATCATCAGCCCCTTCATCTACTTCACCGTGTTTTTCGTCACCCTCGCGGCACTCCTGGGCAGCATCTGGCTCGCGTACGCCGACTGGTTCGAGGACTACCAGGATCCGTTGCGGCGCATCGGTGGGGTCGTCCTCGCTGCTCCCACAGTGTATCTGGTCTATCTCTCTGCGACGACGGATTACGTCGAGTGGTTCCCGATGGTGTTCGTCGTGACGATGGGGCTCGCGACCGCTATCGCCTACGGCGCCTACGTCGCCGTCGACCGGTACAGGCCGTGGATCCACGCCGGGACCGGCTACATGGGACTGGTCGTCGTCTGGGGGCACGCCGTCGACGGCGTCGCGAACGTGATCGCGTCCGACTGGACACCCGTCTTCGGAATCGGCGAGTACAGCGCCAAACACCCGGTCAACCGCATCATCATCGACGTGACGAACTCGATCCAGCCGGCGGGCGTCACCGCAGCCATCGGCGACTCCTGGCCGTTCCTGGTCATCAAGATCGTCGTCGCGGTCGCGATTCTCGCCATCTTCGACGAGGATTTTATCGAGGAGAGCCCGCGCTACGCGGTGATGTTACTCGTCGCGATCCTGGCTGTCGGCCTCGGCCCCGGAACGCGGGACATGGTCCGCGTGACGTTCGGGATCTAGGGGAACGGGTGGTGGTCCCGTTCCAGGGCCGGTTCGAAACCCAGCGACCGGGGGACGGACTCGGCCCGTTCGCCGAAGTACGCGTCGCCGAAAAACAGCGGCTGGGCACCCGGAACGAGCACGCGGACGGCCTCGAATCCCAGTGTTGCGACGTCGCGTGTCGTCGTCCGGACGCCGTAGGCGTCCAGTCCGGCGGCCGCCGTGGCCTCCAGCACCGTCCCGAGTGGGTCCGTGTCTCCGGACCGGTCCGCCGGTCCGACCGAGTCGGCCGGCACGACCGACGGCGGATCGAGAAACGCCCGTGCCTCGGGTGGAAACTCGGCGTACCGACCGATTGCGCCGGAGGCGTCCGCGGCGGCGTCCGGGCCCATCCCCCGGAGTTCCATCCAGTTCTGGAGGGCCTCTGCGAGTGCCGACCGCGCCGCACGCCCCGGGTCGAGGTCGGCGTCCGATCCGAGCGCCAGCGACGGCCACTCCTCGCGGTGGACACCGACCGCGACGACTGGGACGTCGACGTCCTGGGTACAGAGGACCGCCGTCACGGAGAGATCCTCGGAGCGTGCGCGGTCGGCCAGCGTCTCGAACCCGGGATCGGAGACCTCCAGCCCCAGCGGTTCGAACGTCGAGTACCACGACAGCATGGCCGCGTCGCGCTCGAGCACCTCGGTCAGGCCCGCGAGCAGCGCCTCGCCTCCGGCGTTCCCGAGTCCGAGTCCCGTCGTCGTCGGCGGCCCACACTCCCGGGACGGCGGCGGGTAGTAGACGAACTCCGCCGGGAGCCACACGTCCTCGCCGGTCGCGAGTGCCTCGCCCCGGACCCAGTCCCGTTCTGTGTCTGGTTCGACCTCGTTCGCACAGACGAACGCCGACGGCGAGACGGCCCCCGCCAGCTCCGCCGGCCGGGCGGTCTCGAAGGCGTCGGCCCGATAGATCCCCGCACAGTACCGCTCGAACCCCTCGCCGAGGGCCTTCACGAACGCGGCGTCCCAGCCGGGCGCGACACCGGCCGCGTCGCGGCTCGCGGAGACGTCGCTGAACCCCGCAGTGTCACAGGTGTGTGCGAGGTAGTACGGCGCCGGGAAGGACTCGGCCTCGCCGACCTCCCGGACGATACCGAGACGCTCGTCGATGGCCCGTTCTGCCCGCGCGAGGGTGGCTTCGAGGTCCCGGTCGGTCTTCGACCGGTCCAGTGTCGGGTCGCGTCCGGTCCCGCAGGAACACCCGGGAAGCGGCAGGAACTCGCGCGTGACGCGTGGCAGTTCGATCACGCGGCCGAAGGGGCCTTCGCCGTCGGCGACGAACCGGGCGGCCTCGCGGCCGGCGACGGCGCCTGCGAACCGGGCCGTGTGTGCCGGGGGCGCGCTGGCGGGGTCCGTCTCTGGGTCGAGGTTCGCTCTCACGCGCCCGCTCAGACACTCGTAACAGCCCGACTCCGGGCCAAAGCCCGCAACTGCGGCGTCCGTGACGGGGACGCCCCCGACGCCGCCGAGTTCGACCGCAAACCACCGCAGGCCGCGGTCGAGTGCGTGCTCGTTCGCCCGTTCGAAGACCGCCTCACCGGCCTGGCCGACGACGACCGCCAGTTCGGGCTCTCCGAGGTCACCGACCTCCCGCCGGACCACCCCGGCGTCGACGTCCTCGAGTGCTGCTCGTACGGCGGCGGCTCCGGGCCCGGACCCGACGAGACCGACAGACATACCCGACTCCAGGAGGGCTGGGCGGAAAACTCTAGGCCAACTCCTCCTGTGCTGTCTGTGCGATGTCCTCGATGTTGGCGTCGTCGAACTGGCCCTCGCCGAGCATCAGCCGCAGCCGCGGCCGGCCCACGTCGATGGGCACCTTCTCGGTGTCGAGCAGGCCGTTCTCCTCGAGGCGCGACTTGGTCCGGGAGAAGGTGGCCTTGCTCGCCAGGCCGATGTCCTCGCCCCACTTGCTGATATCGTAGAGGAGTTCGGCGTTCCGGGCCGCCACGAGCAGGCTGACTGTCACCTCGTCGAGGCCGTCACCGTTGCCGCGGACGGCGTCGAGCGAGCCGAGTGCTGCCTCGAAGTCGGCGGCCGCGTCGGCCCCGATCTCCGTCTCGAGTGTCTCCATGACCGTCGAGCGGGCGGGCGTCCGCAGTTTGAACGGCGACGCGTCCGCCCACCGGTCTCCGTACTCCTCGCGGGTGGCTGCGACAAACGAGTCGTCCGTGGTCGCCAGTGCACCCACGCCTCCTGCGCTCTCGACCAGCGAGACGACCGACTCCCCGGTGATCAGAAACGCGTTGTTCGGTACCTCCGAGAGCCTCCGTACCGACAGCGTCCCCGCGTCGACGAGGTCCGCGATCGCGCTGGCGGCCAGGAAGTCGTCTGTGAGGCCTTTCAGTGGATCCTCGGCGGCGAACAACCTGACGTGTGGCGGCGCGTCGGCCTCCCTGAGCACCGTGACCAGCCCCTGGATGGTGTCCCGCGATGGGTTGACAACGAGAAGGCCGTCGTCTGCGCCCTCGATTCCTGCCGAGAAAACGTCACCGACGGTATCTTCGATCTGATTCGAACGAATCATCCCAGTAATACGTGTCCAATTCCCGCACTTAATTTTACCGGCTATCGTACAGAACTGTTGTCAGGTACGGTCACAGTTCTGGATCCCGGAAGTCTCGAAGAGGTAGTACGAGTACACTCAGAGCCCGGGGACGCTGTCCTCGGCCTCGAGGAGTTCGTGATATCGGTTGCGGATGGTGACCTCGGAGATGTTCGCGACTTCCGACACTTCGCTCTGGGTGACCTTCTCGTTGGTCAACAGCGAGGCCGCGTACACCGCCGCGGCGGCGAGCCCGACCGGCGACTTCCCCGAGTGGACGCCCTCCGCCTTGGCGTTTTCCAGCAGCTGGCGGGCCCGCCGCTCGACTTCCTCCGAGAGGTGAAGATCCGAGGCGAACCGGGGCACGTAGCTCTCGGGGTCGGCAGGCTTGATCTCGAGGTTCAGTTCCCGGACGACGTACCGGTAGGTGCGCGCAATCTCGTCTTTCTCGACCCGCGAGACTTTGGCGATTTCGTCGAGCGAGCGGGGTGTGCCGGCCTGGCGGGCGGCGGCGTAGAGGG
>CAYYHG010000168.1:0-6025 GCA_964471665.1 uncultured Halobacteriales archaeon
AGGCCGTCGCCGGGCAGGACGCCGTCAACCGCGCCCGCGAGTTCGACGACGCCGCGGAAATCGACGGAACGGTTCTCACGAAGGCCGACGCCGACCAGCAGGGCGGGGCGGCAATCTCGATTGCCCACGTGACTGGCGAACCGATCCTCTTTCTGGGGACCGGTCAGGACTACGACGACATCGAAGCGTTCGACCCCGAGCGGATCGTCGACGCGCTGCTCGGCGACGAATAACGCTCTCCTCGTACGGACTGGTATAACTGTTTCCAGCGCGACTGCACGTCGTGCAGTCGATCCGGAAACGACTTACCGCAGTCCGTAACACACGGGGAAATGGGATAGTATCGGTCACCCAACAGCACTACTCGACAGAGATTAAACGCCGAGAATTTTTCTACTTCATCCACTTGTAACGGCCAAGTGGTAATTTTCCCACACCCTTTGCCGTCTCCAAAGCTATTATTACAAAAATAACTGCGGTTTAATACATGGCGCGGCCGTTCCGTCTCTTCGAACAGTACGAATTCTTTGGTGTCTTTCTCCCAGGATTTGTGTGTATTCTCCTGTTGTACGGACTCTTTCCGGATGGATTCTCGATCAGCATCGGATTCGCGCTCGTTCCTGCGCTCACTCTGTCGTTCGTCCTTGGGCAGTTGATTCACTTCGTTTCGTTATACTACGAACGCGCCCTGTATTCCCCACCGGAAGGGGTGAAGTCCAGTAACGACTCGAACATGAATGAGTATCCTCTCCGAACTGAGTTCATTAGCCGCTTCCCTCCCTCCGGTACCTCTGGGTCCCGACTTACGAGCACGCATCAAAACCAGTGCAAGAAAATTCTCGCGAGATCTGAAATCGAATCTGACGCAGGGAACAGTGACCGCGGTGGCGAAGAGGAACCGGAAGAAATGACCAAGGCGGAATTGTACAGGATTGCAACGTCGTATCTCAAAACGCACTCGAACTCGACTCGGTACGAGATCTTCGACTCGGTGTATGCTTTCAGTCGTAGTATGGCTGTGATCTCCTGGCTCGGTGTGATGACGTATGCTCTTCATCCGTCTGTCTCCAGCCACTTTGCTTTTCAACAGATAAAGTACGAGGCCCTCTTTCGACAGAATCTCGAAGGGTTCGTCGGGTTTCTCGTTTTTATGACAATTAGTGGTGTCGTTTTTACTCTTAATATGTCTTGGTACCGGAATCTTTGTGTCCAGTATCTGATTTCTGATTTCGCCAGTCTCTCGATCGACCACGACTGATGAAAAGCACACAGAGCATGAGCATTACTCGGGGTTCGCCTCGGCGTCTGCCGGTCCGGACCCCTCGCGCTCGAGGCCCGGGTGTTCACCTTCGAGTAGCCGTTCGGCCTCGTCGCGGTCTTCGGGATAGCCCACGTCGACGCGCCAGCCGTCCATACGGATGGCGTCGATGGTCCGCCCGGAGTGGATCAGGAGGTCGACGGCGTCGCTGATCTCGTACTCGCCGCGGTCCGAGGGCTGGACCAGGTGGCAGGCGTGGAAGATCTCGGGTGTGAACGTGTAGAAGCCGGTCATCACGAGGTTCGAGGGCGGGTCGTCGGGCTTCTCGATCACCTCGACGATTTCGCCGTACTTGTTGGTGTCACAGACGCCATACCGGGCGGCCTCCTCCCAGGGGACCTCCTCGACAAGGAAAGCGGCGTCGGCACGCTGCTCTTGCTGGCGGTTCACCACGTCCCGGAGATTCGCCCGGAAGACGTTGTCCCCCAGCATCAACATGAAGTCGTCGTCGATGTGTTGCTCGACGGTCAGCAGGGCGTGGGCCAGTCCCTGTTGCTCGCGCTGGTGGGCGTAGGTGATCGGGACACCCTCGAACTCGTCGCCGTAGTGTTCGATGATGGTCTCTTTCATGTACCCCACGACGACGAGCAACTCGTCGGCGTCCAGTGCTGCGAGTTGCTCGAAACAGTGTGTGAGGATCGGTTTACCCGCAACCTCGACCATCCCCTTGGGCTTGTCGTCGGTCAGCGGCCGGAGGCGCGTTCCTTCGCCAGCGGCGAGCACGACAGCTTTCATGACTCCACAGTCGTCGGTCCCGTGATAAAAACGCTTGGAGTCGGTTGGCCGTCGATATCGCGACGGCGTCGGGATTCCCGGCTCCCCGATCAGCCGCCATCGACGTGCTGGCCCCAGAACCCGTCGTGTTTCGTCACCGTCACGTCGCCCTCGACGCGCGTCTGGCAGGCCAGGCGGAGTCCGGAATCGGGGTCGTGGGGCGGAAACGAGAGCCGCCGGCGTTCGCTGGAGGTCGGGTCGCCGACCTCGCCGTCGACTGCTACCGCACACGTCCCGCAGGTGGCCATCCCGTGACAGTTGACGGTGTCGGCCAGGCCGTTGTGGGGCGTCTCGCCGGCGTCGAGGAGCACGTCCCTGAGAATCGTGCCCTCCTCGCACTCGATCTCGCGGCCGCGGAAGCGAACTGTTGGCATGGTCGGGTGTCCTTCGCGTGGTACTCAATGTCTCAGTGATTTTCCGTCTTTCCCTCCGCGGTGTCGGTCGACCCCCGACGTGTGCCGGTCGACTCCCGACGTGTGCCGCCGACGGCGGCGCCGCCCCTGCTCCGTCACACAGAAACCCCCACGGGCCCAACAGGCCGACGTGACCGAGCACGACCGATCGGATCCGCCCGGGGGAATCGACGACGTGCCGCAGGTGTCGTGTTCGCGGTGCAACCGGACCTGGGAGCTGGCGTACGAACTCGACGAGCTACAGGTCGGCAACCGCGCACTCGAGCGGTTCGCGCTCGACCACAGGCGACACACGGGGCACTTCCCCGACGACATCACGCCCTGGCTGGTCGAGTGCCGGCGCTGTCCCGACGAGGACGCCTTCCTCTCGGAGACGCCGGCGCGCCGCTGGGCCCGGACCCACGCCCGACACACCGGACACGCCGTCGACCTCTACCCGCCCGACTCGGACCACACAGAACGCGTAGAGCCGACGTAGGGGATCTGTTCTGTGGCGCTGTGACTGTGCGCCCCGGTCTCACAGCCCGGAACGGTTTATGTTCCGCAGGCCCGAACCGGCGGGTATGAGGAGGATGGGCCGGCGTCGGTTCCTGCAGGCGCTGACAGCCGGCGTTGCGGGTGGGACGGCTGGCTGTCTCGGCGGTGCCGACGATTCCGCAGAGTCGAGTCAGACGCCGACAGCGAGCCCGACCGAGACACCGACGCCGACGCCGGTCGCCGCGAGCGTCGACGGGACGGAACTGCCGGTCTCGCTCTCGGAGATGCGACAGCCGTTGCCCAGGGATTATATCCCGGCAGTCGTCGATCCTGCCTTCGGGGACGACTGGAGCGGGCTCGACGCCGACGGCCGGGACCCGACGCTGCCCGCGGACGTGCCGATACTCGGTGTCGAACGCGACGGTCGCGCCCGCGCGTACCCGCTACGGATACTCGACCACCACGAAATCGTCAACGACGAGTTCGACGGTCCGATCGCAGTCACGTACTGTGTGCTCTGTGGGAGCGGCGTCGTCTTCGAGCGCCGGGTGGACGGCCGCGTGACCCGCTTTGGCGTCTCGGGCAAACTCTGGCGCTCGGACCTCGTGATGTACGACGAACTGAGCGACAGCCTCTGGAGTCAGCTCATGGCGACGGCGATCAGGGGTCCCCGGACAGGCGAACGCCTCTCGGTGCTGCCCTCCACCCTGACGACGTGGGGCGAGTGGCAACGGATCCATCCCGGGACGAAGGTGTTGCTGCCGCCGCCACGGTCCGGGACTGTCCAGGACTACAGCCGGTCGTTCGACTACTTTTCGCCGAAGTACAGTCACGGGGAGGAGTCACAGCTCGTCGGCCGCGACACCCACGACGGCGAACTCCACCCCAAGACGATGGTCGTCGGGGTGGAGTCCGACGACATCGCGCGTGCCTACCCGTTCCAGACTGTGACCGAAGAGGACGTCATACACGACCGGGTGAGTGGCCTGCCGGTCGTGGTGGCGACAGCCCCAGACGACACGCTCGTCGCCTACGACCGGCGGGTCGAGGGTGAGGCGGTACAGTTCGAGTCCGACGGCGACCGCTACCTCCGGGCTGGCGGTTCGCGCTGGGAACGCTCCACCGGCCGGGCGATCGCGGGTCCCCACGAGGGGCGACAGCTCCGACGAGCGAACGACCACCCACCGATGTTCTGGACCGGCTGGTCCGAGTTCAACCCCGATACCGACGTGTACGGGGCCGAGTGACACTGCGACGGCCGACAGTTTCTTTACTTCCATGTGAGTACGGATTTTACATGCATCGACGCCGACTCCTGATCGGCTGTGGGACGCTCCTCTCCGGGACAATGGCGGGCTGTCTCGGGGGCTCCGACTCCGGGGGGGACACGCCGACACCGACGCCGACCGACACGCCGGTCGAAAAAGAGGTCTCTCTCGAGGACGGGTCGTCGAAACCGACTGCCACGCCGACGGAGACGCCGACTGCCACGCCGACGGAGACGCCGACTGCCACGCCGACGGAGACGCCGACCCCGACGGCGGCCGGCATCACCCACGAGGTGAACACGCGGTTCACAGTCGGCGAGGGCCAGAACGCAATCAGGTACCGCGTCATCGAGTACTTCAGAGCCGACGTGATCGGCAGCCAGGCCAACCGAGAAACCGCCAGTGGCACCTTCCTCGTCGTCGTGGTCGAAGTCACCAACCCGCAGGATAGCCTCATCGGACTGCCCAGAAACGAGTTCCGCGTCAGGTCCGCAGGGACCTGGCACAAGTACAGACAGGACGCCTCGGAGAAAATCGACAGCGACAGCCGGATCGAGGCGAGGCCGCTGGTGAACGCGTCCATCCGCAGTGGCGCAACTGTGACGGGCGCGGTGGCGTACGACGTCGATCCCGACGACTCCTACCGGATGTGGATCTTCCCGACCGGGGACGCGAACACGCCCGATCACTTCGTGCCGATCGGGGCGATTTCGGACGTCCGGAGATTGTAGCGACCGGCGCCGGCGTGTGATTGCTGTCAGCCATTACTGATACTGCCGGCCATAACTACGTGGAGATATTCGACCCCACGGGAGCCTGTCCGAGAATCTCACTGGGCGCAGTTGACCAGCAACCAGAGTGACCACGACTCGAGTTTCAGGAAACAAACACTGTTGGGGATTACCTCGCTATCGTCTCTGCCACTGAGTGGCTGTCCGGCTCCTGGCCGGACCGCCACAGCTTCAGGAGGTTATGTGTCGCTGAGAACAATGACCACTCCGCCTGTGCCCCCTTCTCACCACGCAGGAGGAACCGATCACATCCGCGTGTCACATGCTGCCCGAAGACTGCCTCAACAGTCTGATCCCGTTTGCTATAGATGTCTCTACCACGCTGTGTTCTGAGTTTCCGTTCCATACGCTCTTTCGGCCCGTAGGAGTCCGGGATCCGCCCACGCGGCGGATCCATCTCCCGGAGTTCCTTCCGTCGTTTCCACTCTTTGGTCGTGACGATGAACAACTCGGTCTGATCATCGGCTAACTCGGCGTTGGCTTCGCTCCGGTAGCCTGCGTCTCCGATGAGTTTGTCCGGGCGTTGTCCGTTGGTTTCTTCGAACTCTGCAAGCATTGGCTCCAGTTGTTGAACATCGTTTGCGTCGGTCGTGATAGCCTGTCCAACGAGGATCTGGATAGAACGGCTCTAACCGACCCTCACTGTCGAGGAAGTCTATCGTGTCAGAGATGAATCTTTCCAGGCTATCTTCCTCGACCCACTCCGAGAGGTCCTTCGGAAGGAGATGCTGCTGATCTTGATTGTATTCAATAAAATTATAACTCATCTGCTTATCTTACTACTGTAAACGGGTTAGAGCTAATAATAATTAACGATATGAATGGTTATTGACAGTCGTGATTTCACGCCGTCGGGTGATATTTTTCGGACAGGCTCACGGGGGGTCGAAATTACTCACGGGCTTATGGCCGGCAGTATGAATCGACCGCAGGACGCGACGCGGTCGAAACGGGAATTCGTTGTACAGCAATCACTATCTTGAT
>CAYYHG010000169.1:0-5985 GCA_964471665.1 uncultured Halobacteriales archaeon
CGGGAACGTCCGGCTGAGAAGTATCAAAAGTTACGTCGACCGGTATACAGCCGACGGTTCCACGTCGGTCGGACTGTCGACTCTCACTGCGTGGGGATGTGTTATCACTCGTCGGCGTCGTCGTCGCGCCGAGCGAGCACGACGCTGACGTTGTCCGTGGACCCGTTCTCGACCGCCCGGTCGACGAGTCGCCGGGCGACGTCGTCAAGTTCGGTTCCGGCGGCGACGATTTCGTGGATCTCCTCGTCCGGGACCACGTCCGAGAGACCGTCCGAGCAGAGCAACAGCGTCCCGTCGAGGCTGACCCGGTAGAGGTCCGGTTCGACCGACTCCTCGGTGCCGAGCGCCTGCAAGAGGACGTTGCTGTGGGGGTGATCCTCTGCCTCGTCTTCGTGGATGGTGCCCTGCTCGACGAGTTCCCGAACGAGCGACTGGTCGACGGTCACCTGCTCGGCCGACTCCGCGGTGACGTGGTAGGCGCGGCTGTCCCCGACGTTGACGACCGTCGTCGTTCCGCCAGCGACGACAGCCGCCACGAGGGTCGTCCCCATGCCGTCGTATTCGGGGTTCTCGGCCGCCAGTTCCCGGACGTGATCGTTCGCGCGTGCGACCGCCTCCCGGAGCGTCGGTTCTACGCCGGTCTCCACGTCGAGGGGCACCGCCTCGACGAACACGTCGAGTGCCTTCTGGCTGGCGACGTCACCCGCGCGGTGGCCGCCCATCCCGTCCGCGACAGCCAGGAGGGGGTGCCCCTCCTCGGCCGAGGTTCGGACGGCGTCCTCGTTGTGGTCCCGTGCCGGTCCGACGTCGGTCAGTGCAGCGGTCTCCAGAGACATCGGCGGGGGGTCAGGTGTCCAGCAGCGATCGGTCACGGTTCCGGCTCGCGTCGGCGACAGCCCTGACCTCCCCGCCACAGCGGAGACAGAGCGTCAAGTCGGTGTCGTCTACTCTTCGAGGGTGTGTGGCCCCGCCCGGCACACTCCTTTTCGAGCGAGGAGACGCGGTGTTGCCTTTCATTACGTTGGTGTATTCTGTTCACTCACTTAATTGTGGAGGCTGCACGCGGGCTGTCCGAGAAGACAGCGGCGAGAGGGCGGCCCGACACCCGGACTGGGTGTGCCTGTTCGCGTTCGCGGCGGATTACTCGGTCCGGAGCCGTTTCTCCGAGCGGCTACACACGGGAACGTCCGGTTCCTCAAGCTTTAATTGGCGCCCGGACGACAGAACGAATGGAGGTATCTTATGCCAGAGCATTCCAACCCCGAACTGCCGCCACTCCCGTACGACTACGACGCGCTCGAACCGCACATCTCCGAGCAGGTGCTGACGTGGCACCACGACACCCATCACCAGGGATACGTCAACGGCCTCGGTGCCGCCGAGGAGACGCTCGCGGAGAACCGCGAGAGCGGTGACTACGACGGGACCGCCGGCGCACTGGGCAACGTCACCCACAACGGGTGTGGACACTACCTCCACACGCTGTTCTGGGAGAACATGCACCCGGACGGTGGCGGCGAACCCGACGGCGAACTGCGCGACCGGATCGAGGAGGACTTCGGCTCCTACGAGGGCTGGAAAGGCGAATTCGAGGTCGCAGCCGGCGCCGCGAGCGGCTGGGCGCTCCTGGTGTACGACCCCGTCGCCAAGCAACTCCGCAACGTGCCCGTCGACAAGCACGACGTCGGAGCACTGTGGGGGTCCCACCCCGTCCTCGCGCTGGACGTCTGGGAACACTCCTACTACTACGACTACGGCCCCGACCGCGGGAGCTTCATCGACGCCTTCTTCGAAGTCGTGAACTGGGAGAAGGCCGCCGAAGAGTTCGAGAAGTGCCAGGACCGCTGGGAATAGCCGCCAGGTCGCCACAGACGTCGAATTTATTTCACAGTTGATACTTCAGTCGCAGGTCCCATCTCGGCTACAAATCTCCAGTTCTGTCCAGTATATATACTATATCTGGTAATACGTTTTATGTCGATGCCGACCAGAGAGGGGAAACATGGGTGTCGACGACTCAGAACCGATCGCACGACCCGCCGACCCACCGGGGGATCCAGCAGCGTTCGCACGGGAGCCAGAGCCAGCCGTCTCGGAGTACGTTGACCTGGCTGCGGACCTCCGGGACGCAGTCTCGGGGGCGGTTCGCTTCGACGAGTACGCACAGATCCTCTACGCGACGGACGGCAGCGTCTACCAGGCCCGTCCGGCAGGGGTGGTCTACCCGGAGGACGTCGCGGACGTCAGGGCAGCCGTCGAGAGTGCGGCGAATCACGAGGTGCCGATCCTCCCGCGGGGGGCCGGATCCTCGCTGGCCGGCCAGACCGTCGGTCCCGGGTGTGTCGTCCTCGACATGTCCCGGCACATGGACGGTCTCCTCGACGTCGACCCGGAGGCACAGCGGGCGACCATCCAGCCCGGCATCGTCCAGGACGACCTCGACGCCCACCTCGACGAGTACGGGCTGAAGTTCGCACCCGACCCCGCCTCCTCGAACCGGTCGACTGTCGGCGGCGGGGTCGGGAACAACTCCACGGGCGCCCACTCGGTCCGTTACGGGATCACCGACGCCTACACCGAGGAGGTGAAGGCGATCCTCCCCGACGGGTCGCTGTTGCACGCCCGGCCCGTCGTCCTCGACAGCGAGGAGTACGAGGGGATCGTCGCCAAGGACGACCGCGAGGCCCACGTCTACGAGACCGTCCGGGGGCTCGTCGAGGACCACGAAGACGAGATCGAGGCGCGCTATCCGGAGCTCAAGCGCCGGGTTAGCGGCTACAACCTGGATCGGGTGATCTACGAGAACGACGACGGCGAGGAAGTCATCAACCTCTCGAAACTGTTCGTGGGCAGCGAGGGCACGCTGGGCGTGATCGTCGAGGCGACGGTCGGACTGGTGACTGTCCCCGAGGAGACAGCACTGGTGCTGTACTGTTTCGAGGGGGTCGTCGACGCGATGGAGGCCGTCCCCGAGGCCCTGGAGTTCGACGTCTCGGCCGTCGAGTTGATGGACGACGAGGTGTTCCGGCTGGCGGCCGGGTCCGACGGGTACAGCGAGTACGTCGAACCCATCCCCAGCGGGACGAAGGCGGCACTCATGCTGGAGTACGACTCGGAACTCCACGACGACTTCGAGGCCGCCATCGGGGAGACGAACGAACACTTCGTCGACGGGGGCAAGGCGTTCGACGCTGTCGAGGCCTACTCGGAGAAAGCCCAGACGGACATCTGGGAACTCCGGAAGGCAGCCATCCCGCTGTTGATGAGCCTCGAAGGTGATCCCAAACCCTACCCGTTCATCGAGGACGCCACCGTCCCGCCCGGGGAACTGGCCGAGTACGTCCAGAAGTTCGAGGGGGTGCTGGACGACCACGGCACGTCGGCGGCGTACTTCGCACACGCTGGTTCGGGGACGCTACACATCCGGCCAATCCTCAACCTCAAGGAGGAGGACGGCATCGAGAAGATGCACTCCATCACGGACGACGTGACCGACCTCGTGCTGGAACACCACGGCGCCTTCTCGGGCGAGCACGGCGACGGGATGGCCCGCACGGAGTTCAACCCCAAGATGTACGGCGAGGATCTCTGGCACGCGTTCAAGGAGGTCAAGACCGCCTTCGATCCCGAGTGGCTCATGCACCCGGGGAACGTCGTCTACCGCTCCGGTCCCGAGGATCCGGGCCCGGACAACGACCGCGGCGTCGGCGCGGACATGCGCGAGAACCTGCGCTACGGCGCCGACTACCAGTCCCTGGAACCCCAGACGTCGCTGGACTTCTCGGACGAGGGCGGGTTCTCCGAGCTCGTGGAGTTGTGCAACGGCTGTGGGACCTGCCGCCAGCAGGGCCAGAACACGATGTGCCCGACCTACCGCGCCTCGAAAGAGGAAATCCAGACCACGCGGGGCCGGGCGAACATGCTCCGGGCCGCGATCAGCGGCGAACTCCCCGAGGAGGAACTCTACAGTGACCGCTTCCAGGAGGAGGTCCTCGACCTCTGTGTCGGGTGCAAGGGCTGCAAGTCGGACTGTCCGACCGGCGTCGACATGGCGAAACTCAAGGCGGAAGTGAAACACGAATACCACCAGGAGAAGGGGACGTCGCTCAGGGACCGGGTGTTCGCGAACGTCGACCGCGTCAGCGCGATCGGTAGCGCGCTCGCGCCCCTCTCGAACTGGGCCCAGAAACTCCCCGGTGCGGACCTCGTAAACGAGCGGATCCTCGGAATCGCGCCCGAACGCAAACTCCCGACGTTCCGCCGCGAGACGCTGGTCGACTGGTTCGAGGCCCGCGGTCCGCAGGTCCCCGAGAGCGAGGCCGAACGGAAGGTGTTGCTCTTCCCCGACACCTACACGAACTACAGCTATCCCGCCCCCGGCAAGGCCGCCGTCGAAGTGCTCGAGAGCGCGGGCGTTCACGTGCGCGTGATCGACGAGGTTGCACCGAGCGGCCGCGCGGCGTTCTCGATCGGGCTGCTCGACCTGGCCCGCGAGCGCGCCGAGACGAACGTCGAGACCCTCGAACCCTACGTCGAGGACGGGTGGTCCGTCCTGTTCGTCGAACCCTCCGACGTCGCGATGTTCCAGGACGAGTACGGCGACCTCCTGTCGGGCGACGCGGTGGCGTCGGTGGCGGCAAACGCCTACGGGGTCTGTGAGTACCTCTCGACCCACCGGATCTACGAGGACGTCCCCTTCGACGCGCCCGACGAGGCGCTGACCTACCACGGCCACTGCAACCAGAAGGCACTCAACCGCCACCACCACACCACCATCGCGCTCGAGGAAGCGGGCTACGACGTTGACACCCTCGATTCGGGGTGCTGTGGGATGGCGGGCTCGTTCGGCTACGAGGCCGAACACTACGATCTCTCGAAGGCCATCGGGCGCATCCTCTACGAGCAGGTCGACGAGAGTCCCGGCGAGACGGTCGTGGCTCCCGGCGCGTCGTGTCGGACACAGTTGAGCGACCGCGAGGGCGGTCAGCGCCCGCCCCACCCAGTCGAGAAGCTCCAGGACGCGATGGCCCGATGAACTACCTCGTCTGGGCGGTCCTCGCACTCCTCGCGTACTCGCTCGTCCCGCCACTCTCGAAGGTGGCTGCCCAGCAGGTCCCGATCATGGTCGTCGCGCTCGTCTCGAACGCGCTCATCACCGTCGTGAATCTGGGCGTCGTCCTGTATCTCACCGACAGTTCGCTGTCGTCGCTCTCGTCGTCGCACGCGTACTACGCGCTCGGGGCTGGCGTGTTCCTCACAATTGGTGTCCTGTCGTACTTCTATGCCCTGTCGATCGGCCCGGTGAGCGTGGTGACGCCCATCTTCGGGCTGTTTCTCGTCGGCAGTTCCGTCGTCGGGATGGTCGCTCTCGGCGAGGCCGTCACCGCACGCAAACTCGCCGGACTGAGCTTTGCGACCCTGGCGGTCTATCTCACCTCGTCGGCGTGATAGGCTGTTGGAGTCAGTGTCCGCCTGTCACCGCCCTGACCCCGAGGTCGGCGAACACCCACAGCGCCAACAGTCGTTCCGAGCGGCTACAGCGGCTGGACCAGTTCGACGACGTGTCCGTCGGGATCTTTCAGGAAGGCCGTCCGTGCGTCGGCCTCGGGTTGATCGCTGGGCTCTTGCACGACGCCGTGGTGGTCGATCTCGGCGAAGGCCTCGTCGACGTCGTCGACCGTGACCGCGAAGTGGTCCCAGGCCGTTCCGGTCTCGAGGGCGTCCTCTCCGTCGGTGTCTGACAACTGGAGTTCGAACCCGTTCGGAGCGGCGACGTAGAGATTGCGCGTGTCGCCGCTGGTGAACTCCCAGGACTCCTCGAACCCGAGGTTCTCGGCGTACCACTGGGCCGCGCGGTCGGCGTCCGAGACGTTCAGACACACGTGGATGGCGTCCATACACGGCCGGTGGCGCGGTTCGCTCTTAAAATCATCCATCAGCTGCCGTCGCTCGCGGCGTCGCGTCGGCAGAAACGTCCGGACGGAG
>CAYYHG010000170.1:0-5744 GCA_964471665.1 uncultured Halobacteriales archaeon
CACCGACAACGTCGGGGACTTCACAGCGCTCGGAGTCGACATCGAGGCGTATTGAGACGTGGATAGATCCCGGGTCGTGAGTGTCGAGGCCCTCGATATACGTTTCACAGCACAACACTGGACCCTGCGACACTCTCGTATCCGATGGCGACCCAATTACCTGTATGACCCTCGGAGAGGATCCAAAGCACAGTCAAGGACGTTCCCTTGCTCAGTCCTCGAACCCGAAGACGCGACGTAGCTCGCGTTCGATCTGGGTCGTGAATTCCTCGAGAATGGCATTGAACTCCGTCTCGTTGCCGGGCAGAGATTGTGCGCGTTCCGCGACGTCGTCGGGCAGACGGACGCGGAATTCGCCGTTCCCATCGTAGACGGGCTCGCTCTCACTGAGCACCTGTCGGTCGATCGCGCGGAGAATCTCCGAGTTGTACTGGCCGTGGAGTTGCTGGTACGCGCTCGAATACGCCGTCTCGAGTTCCTCGAAGTAGTGGACGTACTTCTCGTCGAATTTCTCCGGATCGAACTCGGTCATAGATACATCGAGCCCGGGGAGCGAGTAAAGAGTTCTGCGAGTGACCGTCGGATGAAGACGTTATCCCCAGACACCTCACTGGCTGAGCGAGCGGAGGATCTGTTCTGCCTCGTGGGGCCGTGCCAGGTCTCTGAGCCGAACGTTTGCAGAGGGTAACATGACCGTCACGCTCCCGAGCCCGGTCAGTGTCTCGATGACCGACCGGCGAATTTCGACGTTCTCGACGTCGGTGACGTTCGTCGAGGTGCGCTTCAGTTTGATGAACCGGTACTCGCTGATGACGCGGTCGTCGGTCACGTAGTAGGTAGTCAGCGAGTTCTGCCAGTACCGGACCAGTCCCTTCACGAACAGGAACACGAACACGACGAACGCCAGCGTGGGCCAGACGTAGGGCACCCTGGTCCAGAACAGGAAATAGAGGGTGACGACGAGCAACGGGAGGCTGACTACGCCGAGCAGATACGCGGAAAGCTGACTCGGCTTGAATACCTCGATCGGCTCGACGTCGGGCGGCTCCGGCGAGACCCGGCTGACGTAGAAGCCGAGCAGAAGTGCGACAGCGCCCAGAATCAGGAACGGGTAGCCCAGTCCTGCCGGCGCGGTTTCGGTACCGCCCGTCGCGAGCACGTACACACCGCCCAGAAGCGTCGGAATCCCCAGTCCAGCCCCCCACAGATGTGGGACCCCACGGGCCATCAGCCATCCCCCCTGATCATGTCGATGACGGTGATGATCGTGGCGACAATCGTGATCACCGTGCTCGCCACCGTCAGGTCCAATCCCCCGACCCACCGAAATCCTCTGCCCTCACCGTTCGTGAAAAATCCCCTCTCCGAGGGGTCGGTCTCGCTCTGGAGTTGTTGGTCAGTTTCTGCTCCTGTCTGGGTCGTGTCCGGTGGAGACTGGGCCGTCGCAGTCGGGGACCCGGAGACGGGTTGGCTGTCGGTCCCAGTCGTGGACCCGGCGTCGACCGCGTGGATTGTTCCGAGGTGTTTTACCAGTATCCCGTTCTGCGTGATGATTGGCGCCGAACCCCTCCGCCGTCCGTCGGGGACCCGCCCCTCCGGGACATTCTCTGTCAGCCGGTAGGTCCACTCCTCGAGGCCGCTCTCGGCGTCGACCGCGACGAGTTCCCCCTGGAGCGCGAAGTAGACCAGAGACCCCGTGGTCGAGACGCCCGAACCCACGCTCGGTCCCGAGTCGGTCGCGTAACTCCACTCTCGCTCCCCGGTGCGCGCGTTCACCGCCACGAAGCCCAACTCCCCGATCCCGGTCGGTTCCTGGACGTAGACTGTCTCCTCCCCGACCGTGACCGCGTCGGGAAAGATCCTCGGTTCCGCTCCGGGCCGGAACGGTTCGAAGACGGTCTCCCAGCGGACGGAGCCGTCAGCGGTCGACACTCGGTTGAGGCCCTGATCGGCGATGGCATAACAGGTGTTCTCGGTGATCGAGGGCGGATAACAGGTGCCCCCGAGGGACGTTTGCCACTGCTCCGTTCCATCCGCAGGGTCGAGCGCGACCAGTCCGCTCCCGCTGGCGTCTTCCAGGTTCTGGACGTTGGCGACGACTGCGTCCCCGGCTACCGCTGGCGTCGGGGCGGTTATCGCGGCTGGCCTGAATGCGGTCCCGTTCGTGGGCACGTCTGTCTGCCAGCGGAGGTCACCCGACCCCGCCTCGAAGGACATAATTCCCGCCACGTCCTCGCCGGACTGGCCGAAGTAGACGCTCCCGTCCCGTAGCGCCGGGGCGGACACGCCGCCGCCTACGCCGACGCTCCACTGTTCCTCCCCGCTCTCCCTGTCCAGGGCCACCATGTCGCCGTCCCCGGTTCCGAGGAAGACCCGACTGTCGCCTACCGCGGGCGCAATCTGGACTCCGCCGGCGGCCGTGTAGGACCACTCGACTGTCCCCGAGGGGACGTCGACCGCGATGAGGTTCCCGTCCGCGTTCGCGGTGAACATCGTCCCGTCCGCGACGACGGGGGCCGTCCGATTCTGGTGACCCTTTCCGTCGCTGGCGACCTCGAGGGTCCAGCGCGTCCGCGTCGGCTCTTTCGGGTCACCGGCGGCCGACCGGCCGGTCCGCCGTGTGCCCCCGTGGTACTGCGGCCAGTCGGCCCGAGGACTGGCCGCGGTTGCCGGTCCGGCGCTGGCGGCAACCGGTGCTACCGCGAGCACACTGCCGAGTCCGGCGAGTACTCCTCGGCGAGTGGTTGCGTCGGTACCCCGCTCCCACTGTTTTCGGGTTCCGGTTGCCGAGAGGTCTGGGGAGGGGGATGGGGCGTCGGACTCAGCCCCGGGCATTCCCTCTCTCCCCACCAGCCGTCGTGGGGAATGCGCCTCGGCGCGTCGCTCGCGTCTCGCTCCGTCCGCTGACGTCGGTCCCGTCTACGTCTGTTCTCCAGCCACGGATCCCGGAGTAAGAGTTCTCGCCACCCAGAGTCACGTTCGACTCCGTCTTTGTCCACTCAGAGACCATGGACTTCGTTGCGCTTGGCTGCCATATATAGATTGGGCCCCGAATCATACTGTCGACCACGAATCCGTGAACAATTTCCACCCCCGGAGTTCACCCGTTCTGGGTTTGGAATATCTCCACGGAGTCGTGGCCGACAGTATGAAGACGCAACACCGGAGTGTTGGCCATCAATGTGCGAAGGAACGAAACTCGTAGAAGTAGTCGTCGCGCACGGTTTTTCCGATGTCGTTGTATTAAAATTCGAATGTCGAGGTGGGGAGATCTCGATCCAATCAGGAGAGTCGGTCCAGGTTGACCGCGAGGAGGACGGCGAAACTTGCGAAATCAGCTTGTCTGTCGGCGAGTTTTACCAGTATCCCGTTCTGCGTGATGATTGGCGCCGAACCCCTCCGCCGTTTCGTCGTCGAGATCTGCTGTCGACGGCCGCCGCACATCCCGATCCTGCGCGAGTCGGTCCCGCTCGAGGCGTTCGTGATCGTCTGCGGTATCGTCGTGGATATCTGGCTCAGACATATGCATCCGAGGGCAGGCAACGACCTGCCCCGCGCCCATTCTGGGGCGCTACAAACAGCTCCCTCAAGCCCCGCTCGCAGGTTCTGCTCCGACGACTGCCTGCCCCCTCCACGCCATCGTCCGGGTGGCATCCCTCTCTCCCGAGGCCCGCGGCCTGGCACCTCGACCCTGGTGGCCACGAACGCAACTTTGGGCGGCCACCCCCACCACATATCGGTTGATTTTCCTGGTGTCTAGTGGCCGAATTGGCCATCTAATCGCAAGACAACGGCACCTGACACCAGATTTCGGGGCTGTCCAGAAGTTCCCTCGTTTGTGATTCTGGTGTCTAGTGTTGCTGTCCTGTGATTTGAGGGTTCAGCACAAGTCCTGCCATACCTGGTGTTAAGCACAGGTCGGAACTGGTGTCAGGCTGTCCATTCGGGCGATTAAAACGAAATTACTCTGTTGAATCTTAAGAAAGTGATAGTAATGTGGTGCTGAATATAGAGCGTCAGAGCGTGAATCTTGCACGTCGCATCGGTCTATCACTCAGTAGCAGGTCGGCCAGAGATACACCAGACGCTGGTCCGTTTGTCCGTCTCTATGGCTCTGTGAGCGCGTACACGGCGTCGTCGGTACTCCCGCCCCCCACTACCGCCGCTACCGCCGGCGACGAGCCCACATCGCCACGGTTTCAAGATCCAACTCCTGCCCCGATATCACCGACGTGACTCCCGAGCGGCGTCACGCTCACCCGAGGCTCAGTCCCCCGTCGACGGTCACCGTCGTGCCCGTCACGAACGACGCCGCGTCGGAGGCGAGGTACGCGACGGCGGTCCCGACCTCTCCGGGGTCGGCCCACCTGCCGAGCGGGACGGACGCCTCCACCTCGTCGCGGACCGCCTCGTCGGTCAGTTCCCGGATGCGCTCTGTGTCAGTGGGCCCCGGGCAGACCGCGTTCGCCCGGATGCCCTCGTTGCCGTGTTCGGCCGCGACGTGCTTCGTGAGCCCGATGACGCCCCACTTCGATGTCGTGTAGTGGGCGCCCCCGAGGTTGCTCACTCCCTGGCCCGCGATGGAGGAGATGTTGACAATGACGCCGCCATCGGCGCGCATCTCCTCAACGGCGGCCGAACAGCAGTGCTGGACGCCGTCGAGATTGACTCCGAGAACCCGCCGCCAGTCCTCGGCCGTGATGTCGGCGTAGGCGTCCGGGTCGATGATCGCCGCGTTGTTGACGAGGACGTCAAGGCCTTCGAGGGCCTCCGCCGCCTCCTTGACGAGTCGCGCCGCAGCCTCCGGGTCGGATACGTCCGCCTCGACGCCGACGACCCCGCCCACAGTGTCGGTATCGAGCGCGTCGACCGTCGTGGATAGCGCGTCGCCGTCCACGTCGTTGACCACGAGGTCGCAACCGTGTTCGGCCAATGTCTCGGCGATTCCCCGACCGATTCCGCGAGCGCCGCCGGTCACGAGCGCACCCTTTTCATCGAGCCCCGCGTTGAACTGCACCATTGGACGTGACAGGACCGCCACTGACAAAAATGACAGGCGCCCGCCCGGAGGGGTCCTCGGTGACGACGTAGCGTCTCGCCATCGCTTTCGGGGCCCGTCGTTTCAGTCCTGTGGGGGGCTGTGCGAACTCGATATAATCGCGCTGCCCAGTCTGCTCTGTCTCGATAGCCGTCGTGTGACAGCCGGTAGTAGGTGTGGTGCTGGCAGACTTCGTCGGCTTGGCCTTGACGCGACGTTGCTTGATCGTGTCCGACTCGACGCGTTAATTTTCTTTACCGACCCGCCGTGCTGGCTATACGCTCTGTATGCAGCAGCGTCTGGAAAACCTATCAGTATCACTGACTCCACTAAGGCCACGTCGCTCCCGGTATGCGCGGCGGCGTCACAGACGAGCAGAATCCGGGGCAATGACCGATTGATTACCTCGTGTGTCTCCGAGTTGGGGAACGCGAATCCAGGCCATCGATGACTCCCGACACGACTCGTAACGAATTCTACGCGAATTCAACAATGCCGTACTTAACGGGCGGTAAAGGCTCTGAGAAGCCCGAAAATGGTGGATATACCAGAAGTGGACTCGCCGGGATTCCGGTTCACTACTTCAAAGAAATCGTTTAATCACGGTGCTGTCCGGCGGTTTGTATTGTAGGTGATTGAAGTTACAGTTGTCATTGGAACTGCCGAATCTATCAGGGTTGATACGATCGGTGTGCAAGGTGGAGAG
>CAYYHG010000171.1:0-5702 GCA_964471665.1 uncultured Halobacteriales archaeon
AACACCTGGGGCTACGGGGCGATGACCCAGCCGATCAACGACTACCGCAACTTCGATCTCAACATCATCATCGGCCAGAACCCCGCCGAGGCCCACCCGGTGGCGATGCAACACATCCTCGAGGGGCAGCGACGCGGCGGCACGATCGTCAACATCGACCCGCGGTACACGAAGACCTCTGCCCACTCCGACTACTTCTACCGGCTGCGCCCGGGGACCGACGTCGCGCTGATGATGGGGCTGGTCCGGTACCTGCGCGACCAGGGCGAACTCGCCCTGGACGGCGACGACGAGACCGGCCAGAACATGCTCTCGGACCGCGTGATGGGCTGGCCGGACGTCGAGGCCGAACTCGACAAGTACGACCTCGACACCGTCGCCGACATCACCTGGGTCGACCGCGAGGACCTCGAGCAACTGGGTGACCTCATCATCGAGAACAAACCCCACGTCCAGATCGAGTGGGCGATGGGGTCGACCCAGCACAACAACGGCACACAGAACATCCGCTCGTTCGCGATCACGAGCCTCGCTTCGGGAAGTTCGGCCCGGAGCGGCGGCGGCCTGCAGGTCATGCGGGGCCACGCGAACGTCCAGGGTGCGACCGACCTCGCCGTGGCCAGCCACATCCTGCCGGGCTACTACGGGCTCACGCAGGGCGGCTGGCAGTGGTGGGCCGACGTCTGGGATCACAGTCCCTACGTCAGCGGCAACACCTCCTTCGAGGACCTCTACCAGAAGTTCGAGGTGATGCCCCCGGACAAGTACGCCCGCCAGCTCCCGGACGACGTCTCGGCCAGCGAGTTCCCGGAATCGACCGCGGAGACCGACCCCGCGGACCCGGCCGACAACTCGATGATGTTCCAGAACGGGCTGACGGTCGCCCGGTGGTTCGAGGGGGCACTCGACCAGCAAGACAGGCTCCAGGAGACGCCGATCTACCAGCCCGAACAGGTGAAAATCGCCATCTTCTGGGGCCACTCCTCGAACTCGATCAGCGAGATGCGCAAGATGAAAGAGGGGATGGAGAACCTCGACCTGCTGGTGGTGGTCGACCTGTTCCCCACCGTCGCGAGCGTCCTGCCGGACTTCGAGGAAGGACCACCAGTCTTGCTGTTGCCGGCTGCCAGCCAGTACGAACACTACCGGTCGCTGACGAACTCCCACCGCGCGACCCAGTGGTCGGAGCCGGTCGCGCCGCCGGCCCACCAGTCCAGGCCAGACCTGCAGATCATGCAGGAACTCGCGGACGAACTCGGCTTCGGCGAGCACTTCGACTGGGGATCGGGCACGGAGATGCACAACGGCAAGTCCTCCTACGAGGACGTCATCCGGGAGTTCAACCTCGGGACCAACACCATCGGCTACCGCCAGACGCCCGAGCGACTCCAGCAGCACCTCGACAACGAGGAGTACTTCGACCAGGACACCCTCAGGGCGCCGGAAGACATCGACAAGGACTTCGCGGGCGACTACTGGATGCTCCCCTGGCCGTGCTGGGGCGAGGAACACCCCGGCACGCCGATCATCTGGAACGACGACCTCGATCCGCGCGACGGCGGCCAGGACTTCCGCACCAGGTGGGGGCCGAAAGCACCCCACCCGGACGACTGGACCGGGGACGACTACCCACTCCAGGAGACCTTCGACCAGGACGGCGAGGAGGGGCTGAGCCTCATCCGCGAGACCTACGAGCCCGACTGGCTGAGCGAGGTCAACGCGGAGTTGCCCGGGACCGACCGGATCAACGAAGTCATCGGGATTCCCGAGTATCCGGGCTGGAAGACGACACTCCCCGAGAGCGTCGTCGACCCGAACCAGCAGGCCCAGTCTGACGAACTGACCGTCCCACAGCAGTACGCGCTCGATCCGACGGCCTCCATCGCGGACGCCGGAGACGCGATGGATCCGAGCACCGACACCGACATCTACGGGCCGACGGAGAAGGGCCGGATCTACGACGATTTCACCACACGGCCCGACGGCTACGATCCACACCGGATGTTCGAATCGCACATCGCGGACCAGGGGATCGACGCCGCGACGTACGCCGAGTACGACAACGCACAGCCGGACGCCGTGACCGGGCGCGGTCGCGCACGGGCGGTGGTCTGGAGCTTCCTCGATACGGTGCCGGTCCACCGCGAGCCGATCGAGAGCCCGCGCGAGGACCTCGTCGAGGCGTGGCCGGCCAACGGCCAGCAGCGCAACTTCTACCGCCTCGACCAGAACAACGACCTCGAACAGCAGACCGCGATGCAGCGGATCGCGGACGCGGGCGAGGATTCGGCGACCGGGACGATGGACACCATCCTGACGACCGGCCGCCAGGTCGAACACCAGGGCGGTGGCGGCGAGACGCGGAACAACATCTACACCGCGGATCTCCAGCCACACATGTACGCCGAGATGACGCCCAGCATGGCCGACGACCTGGGTATCGACGGCGGTGACCTGGTCGTGGTCTCGACGACCGACCGCGGTTCGGTGCTGGTCAAGGCACGGGTCACGGACCGCCCCGCCGACGGGGAGATCTTCATGCCCTACCACTGGGGCGGGGTCTTCCAGGGCGAGAACCTGGAGGAGAAGTACCCCGACGGACACGCGCCGATCGCGATCGGCGACTCGGTCAACAGCATCACTTCGCGCGGATACGACGTCGAGACCCAGATGCAGGAAACCAAGGCAGCGATGGTCTCGGTGCAACCGGCGACCCGGGACGTCGTCGAGGCGCTGAACATGGAGAGCAACCCGACATACGGGGAACTCAACCTGCAGACGGACATCAGCTTCCCGCAGGACAGAAACGACGTCGGGGCACAGAAGGACTTCGACGTCCGTACCAACACCACAACCCAGTGAGGAACCAACATGTCATCACACACCTCAGAAACAGAGATCATGCGCGACGGCGTGCGGAGCGTGGGCGAGGACGCCCGCATCTTCCCGGACGTCGAAGCCTGTATCGACTGTGGCGCCTGTGTCGTCGCCTGCAACCGGACGTGGGACGTCCCGGCCAACGAACAGCGGATCAGCATCTCGACGATGCTCGAGGGCCAGGAGGCCGCCTCGGGAATGGAACGGACCGACTCGCTCCAGAGCGGGGACAGTCCGGGCGAGACCTCCGTCCCGATGCAGTGTTACCACTGCGAGAACGCCCCCTGTGTCTCGGTCTGTCCGACCGACTCGCTGATCAAGAAAGAAGACGGGTTCGTCGACGTCCGCGACGACCTGTGTATTGGCTGCCAGTACTGCCTGTCGGCGTGTCCGTTCGGTGCGCCACAGTTCCCCGACGCCGATTCGGGCGTGGCGGGCCTCTCCGGCGGCGGCGGGACCATGGACAAGTGTACGATGTGCGAATCACGCCAGGACGTCGGCAAGGGGCCGGCGTGTGCCGAGGAGTGTGCCACCGACGCGATCATCGTCGGAACCCCCGACGAGATCGGCAACGAACTCGACCGACGGGGCAGCGGCACGTTCTTCAACGACGTGGCGATGGACATCATCTTCGGCGACGACGCCAGTGAGGTCGCATGAGCGTCGACGAGGCGGAACTGCCCGAGGTCAGGGGCTACGCTCGCTGGCAGGTCGCGGTCAGTGCCGTCGTCGGGATCGCAGTCTCCGTGCTGTCGGTCTGGTGGGTCTCGGGCTTTACTGTCTCCGTGGAGACGATGTATCGGGTCTCCCCCTCCGTCTCGGGTGGCGGCGTCGGTTCCGACTGGGTCGCGGCCAACACGATTCCGGCGCTGGACTTCCTCATCGCGTTGGTCCACGCGGCCGACGTGATCCTCGGCATGTTCATTCTCCTGCTCTTTTTCCTGCACTGGGCAGCCTTCCGCCGACTCGCTGCCCAGATGCGCCAGCCCGACGAGGAGGTCGCCGAGGGTGTCGCCGCGGACGGCGGCACCCCGCAGGGAGGTGACCAGCAGTGACGAACCTCGACCACGGGAAGTTCACCCGCGTGACGACGCTCTTTCACTCGCTTCTGGGACTGGACGTGTTCCTGCTGTTTTTCAGCGGGTACGCGATCATGTTCAACGACGAACTCTGGTGGCTGATGGAACTGATGGGCGGCGCGGCCGGCGTCTCCGCCGTCCACCGGGTTGCCGGGATGGGACTGATCGCGCTGGTCGTCTTCTGGCTGGTGCTCCAGGTCATCTCGCCGACCGGCCGGAGCAACTTCGGGAAGATCATTCCCGGACCGGACGACGTGGCCGCGTTCGTCCAGGACATCCGGTTCATCCTCGGCCGCGCCGAGGAACGCCACCCCAACGCCCGGCAGTTCGGCGGCTACAAGGCCGACGAGGTGCCGCTCCTGTCGTACATCGGCAAGGGCGTCGTGTTCATCTTCACGGTCGAGCTGGCGCTGTTGACGATTTCGGGGCTGATGATCTGGAGCGACACCGGCCTCGCACAGCTGTTCCAGACCCGCGGGGCCGCGATGGCCTTCGTCACCTTCCACGGGTTGCTCGGAGTCATCATGCTGATGGGGATCATGTTCCACATCTTCGAACACGGCATGCACCCCGCGTTCTACCCGCTGGAGACGAAGGCGTGGATCCCGCGGAAGCTCGTTCCCGAGCACCACGCCGAGGAGGACCACGATACCACCGGCATCGAGCGGCTCTCTCTGTCCCCGTCGTGGGGGACAGTCTCGACGATTTTCGGGTCGATGGTCGTCATCGGAATCGTCTCGGTCCTGATCGGAAGCATCTTCGACGAGGGGTATCCGGTGCCCCGCGAGCTCGCAGTCGGGGGAGGCCCCACCAACATCCTGCTCACCGTCGGCATCAACGTCGGGATCCTCGTGCTCGGGATCGGACTGTTCCTGTCGCTGTACGGGAACGTCATCCGGATCCGGTGGGAGCGCCAGCTCGAAGAGGAGACCGGCCCGGGCGGCGAGAGCGGCGGTGCCCGGCCCACTGACGACGACTAGAGCAGCTCGGCCCCTTCTTCCGAGAGTTCGACCGTCACGTCCTGCCGGGTCTGTTCCTGGATCTGGTCGATATTCCGCGTCAACACCTTGAGGATGTCTGCCACCTCGGGGTAGACAAGCATGTTGTTGTCCTCGTCTTCCATGACGAGCTGTGTGTCGGTGAGAGCCACCTGGTCGCCCTCGATGCTGGCCACGATGGCCTGGAGCGCCTCGGCACCGCCCGCCTGGCCCTCCTCGACCCTGGTGATGTAGAGCGATTCCAGCCCGATCAGGTCCTTGTACTCCCGGACCTGTCTCGCGCAGTTCACCATGTCCTGTGTGACGGCGGTCTTCTCGGGATTCCCGTGTGTGCCCTCGTAGCAGTGTTTGCACACGCGCAGTTCCATCCGCATACACGCCTGTACTGGGTCCGTCGTCATTAGCGTGGCTGTTTGGCGGTTCTCTCCACCAGTACTTTTACAACGAACGGGCGTCATGCCAACACATGGCCAGCGCACTGAATGCGGTGTACGTCGCTGCGGTCGTACTCGTGGCGCTCGCCGGCTCGCTGTTCGTCGCGAGCGTGAACACGACGGAGTCGAGTCCCCGGTGGCTCGAGTTATCATCCGTCGCAATCGTCCTGTTGTTCGTGCTCCTCGTCGGCGCCCAGTTCCTCGTGTAGCTCCGGCACTCGTCTGGAGCGAACGACCCCCGGCGTCGGCAGCAGTGGGAACCGACCCGATTGTGTCGTTCGTCGACCGGTCTCGTCGGACAGCCACTGGAGAGT
>CAYYHG010000172.1:0-3043 GCA_964471665.1 uncultured Halobacteriales archaeon
ATGAGCCCGGAAGACGTGTTCGAGGCAATCTCGAACAGGCGACGCCGACGGGTACTCCTCTCGGTTGACCGGGCCGAAGAGGGTGTAGACGCGAACGAGCTGTCTGTCGAAATCGCATCACGCGAGAACGCTGTGGATCCAAGTACGGTGACCGGTGAGCAGCGCTCGCGCGTGTACGTCGGTCTGGTTCAGAACCACCTGGACACACTGGACGATCTTGGTGCTGCGTGTTACGACTCTCGTTCGAAACTTGTTGAGCCGACAGATGCGACTGCCCCGCTTGCCCGGTTGATCAGGGAAGTGACGACCGACTGCTACACGCCTGCGGAGGACGGGGGCGAGTAAGGATGTCCCCCGAACTAGTGGCTTGCGAAGTCCTCCCGGAGTCCGTCACCGTTCATGTTGGCGACGTTGAGCCGCTTCTCAGCTGGGCCGACCACGCCAATCACGTATCGAACGTCGTTGTTGCTCCGGTGGAACTCCACAGGCGGAATCTGAAGCTCCGCCTCACCGACGCGAACCTACCGCTTGACGCGTTCGCGTTTACCGGACCTGCGGCCGTCGCTTCGCACGTTCTGGAGACGGCTGGCAAGCCCTCGAAGGCCCTGGACCGCGTTGATCGGCTCACACTCCTCGGAGACATCTTGAATGGTGAGAACGAGGCAACCGAACGGTTCCGTTTAGTGTTCGGTGGGGAGCCGGCACAGAGTGGGAACGCTATTGAGCAGGCACGACGGGAACTCGAAGTGACGACGAACTACCATCCTGACCGGGTGAGCGCGTTCCGTCAGGTCGTCGAATCGGCACCGTCGCCCATCGACGTCGATGCAGGTGACCTTCTCGACGGGACGCTCGCCGTCGAACGGGCGCTTCGACGTCGATCCGAGAAGTCACCGTCCGATGGCGCGCTCATCCGCCGTGCCACCCGAGCCGTGATCAGCACGGACGGCTCGGCGTGGGACGAGGCGTATCCGTCAGTCGAGCGGATCGCACTCGTCGGGCTGAGCACTGTCCCTGCGACACTCGTCGATCTTATCGCGGCCATCACATCACGGTGCGACGTCGAAGCCTACCTCTTCTTACGCCGGGGGACAGGCCCGTTCCTCGACCACCGGCTCCCCGGTGTGTGGTCGGTCCCGAATCCAGGGCGGGTGGTGGTCACATGACTAACGTCCCGTCCCGAGTCCACTTCGATATATCGAACGTGGGCCCGGATGTTCCGGTGGTGGAGATTGAAACGACGACCCGGTATCAGGAAGCCCGGGGCGCAATGGCTGTCGTCGCTGGACTCAGAGAGCACGGTGTTCCTGTGCGAGACATTGCTGTCATTGCCCGTGACCTCGACGGCTACGAGGAACCACTCACACGGGCTGCGATACGACACGGCGTCACGCCGGTGTTCTGGACGCAGATCAACCTCATCGAGACCGACCTGTATCAGCTGATAACGTCGCTCTGTGAGCTGTTCGCCACCGTCGAACCGGATTGTGAGACCCTTTTCGGACCGCTGGGGTTGGGATGGACACCGCAGGAGGCAACTGACGAGTGGCCGCTTCCCGCAGAGGTGCTCGCGGAGACGGTTCACCGCCTCCCGCGAAAGTCGCGTCATATCGAGGCGTGGCAATCACTCATAGACGAGGCAGCGTGGACAGACCGGCGGGTCGTCGAATACGTCGAGTGGGTCGCTCGTAACCCGGAGCCGACACCGGAAGCTGTCGCTGACGCCCTCGGTGGTGTTGTCGAATCGTATCGGGAAACAGTACTGCCGGAGCGACGGGCGACGGACTCCCCGGCGCTACTGGAGACCGAAACGGCAGCGCGTGCGACCGTTCGGATGGAGACGCTCGTCGAACAGGTCGAGAGCAAGTACAGCCAGCGATTGTCCGACGGGTGGACAGACAAATCGTGGGTAGCGGTGCAGGGAATGTGTGAGTCACTCGCTCGGCAGCGCCCGGGGCGTCGTGAACACGCGAACGCACGGGCACTCGATATCTTGGAGGCGAACGACATCTGGGCCCGCGAAGTCCCGTACGTTGTCGCCGTTGGGCTCGTCGATGGCGAGTGGCCGACACAAGCGAACAACACCGTCCCGCCGGAGCTCCAGCACGCGATCCTCGTCGGTGACGGCTCCGCCGAACAACTGGCACCACGGACGGTCTGGCTCGACGGTCGTGATCTTGACCAGTTCCGCGATACAATCGCCGCAGCCACGACAGGGATTATCATCACGCGCCACACGCGCGGTGTCGATGGGAGTCAGAGGCCCCGGTCGCCGTTGCTCGATCACCTCACCGTCGAACCCATCAGCCGTGATGCTCGCCAGCAACTCCTGAGTACTGACCGAGTGCTGCCGAGAGAGATCGAATCGATGCTTCCCGAGGAGACGCCAGCGACACCGGAGGTAACTCCCGATGCGTGAGAAAACCTGTACGGACGACGACGCGACCGAGAGTGATGAACCGACCGAACTTCGAGACGCTCAGAAACGAATCCGGGACGCGTACTTCGACCACGATGCCGGCTTACATGTCTTGAACTGTAACCCGGGAGCTGGCAAGTCAGTCACAATCACGCACGTCGCAGCCGAGGAACTCTTGGGACGGTACGTCGGCGGCGACCCAACACCTGAGCAGCACGTTTGCGTGGTTTCTTTCACCCGCAATGATGCCTCCGACTTCATACCAGCGGTCATCAAACGGCTCCGTGAACTCGTCGAACACGACCTGACGCCGGCCGCCGCAGCCGTCTCTGATGACGACGTCGAATACCTTGTGGACCGTGTCAGGCGAGCGCCGCTCTTCGGGACGATTGACAGCGTCTTCAGGAGTGTCCTCGAAGAATTCGTGGCGGAAGTCGGATTCGCGGAGATGCCCGACGTCGGCAACGAAGGGCAACTCACCCGCCTTCACGCTGATTGCTACGAAGAACTCGTGTCTGATTCGGCGTACGCGGGAGCTATCGACATCGTCGAAGCCGCCTACCCACCGGACGAGTACGAGGACGGTCCAACCGACCTACTGCGCCAAGCGCTTCACCACTGTCG
>CAYYHG010000172.1:3143-5637 GCA_964471665.1 uncultured Halobacteriales archaeon
GGAGCCGAGTCTTACCGACCCCACGCGCGGCGATATCGGTGACCTCGACGTCACCTATCCGCGTCTCGACGCCGACCGCGACCCGATTGACGGGCCAAGCATCCACATCGCCGCGTTCGACACCAACGCAGTTCCCGGGTCGATCCCGTACGTCGTCCCGGACAGCGGGAAGGGAGAAGCGGCCATCTTGGCGACGTACCTCTCCTGTGGTCTCGCCGACGGTACGTTCGACCACCCCGATAGCGAGGCCGAGGGAGCAGGCGAAGGCGGCCACAGCGATCCTGCAGTCACGGTGTTGTTCCGGTGGCGCACGCACATGGACCGGTATCGGCAAGCGTTTGAGAGCGAGGAACTCACGGTCGCGGACGCCTCGAAGTATCTCTTCGACTGCCCTGCCGTCAGGGCTGCCATCGACGTCGCCGAGTGGTTGGTCGATCCTGTCGACACAGCTCGCATGCGCGACCTCGTTATGGAGTCCGAGCTCGACCTGTCCGCGCTCGAAGCGATCTTCAACGCGTACAACTGGCAGCTTGACGCCGTCCGTGATGCGTCCACGAGCGACATCTCTGACGAACAACGTGACGTGCTCGACCGGCTCCACCGCCTCCGTGAACAGCGGGCGGCATTCCGAAGTCAGTCAGCCGCTGACAGCCTCGCTGACATCATCGACACGCTGGTACTGCGATCCGATCCCAACGACGTCTCTCCGACGGTTGCACCGGCCCAGCGCGTCGCAAATTTGGATAAGCTCGTGGAGCTCGTGACACAGTGGGAGACCGAGTCACTGAGCGCTCTCGGCGACCTGACGGACGTGCTGACGCAGTACCGTGACGAGCCCCATACAGGCCCGACCCAGCCCGTCCATACTGACGATCACGATATCGTGTTCAAAACGATCCACCAGATGAAGGGCGACGAGAGCGACGTCATCGCCCTCGCCGACGTCGGATTCCCGTTGCGCAAACACGGGCCGGTCAGCCAGCGCTTCGTGGCCACCGGATCGATGGTCGGGCTCGCACCGCCGGAACACGCTGCCGCGCCGAGTTTGGAGGCACTCTCGGTCTACGCGGGCGGGCTGTACGACCCTGACGGGGACGACAGTCGGATTGGTTCGACACCATACCCCCTCGACGTCGGCCTCCGATGGGCCAGCGAACACTGGACGGACGAGACCGAACCCGATACCTCCAACACCACACTCGCAGGTCATGACCGCGTCCAGACGGCGACACGGCTCACGCGAGCTGAATCCTGGCGGCTCCTGTTCGTCGCATTGTCCCGAGCCAAGAATCATCTCGTCGTCCCGCTCCCACGCGATATCCCCGGACCCGAGCGGCCTCGGGATCGCTGGCTCGAATCGATTCGTGACGGGCTCGGATTCGACGGAACGCCCGGTGCTGGAACGTACTCCCTCGACGTCGAAGCACCCGACAGTAGGGAGCGATCCATCGACGTCGCAGTCAATGCTGTCGATACGCTCACCCGACAACTCACTCACGACGACGCAACTACCCCACCACCGTTTACAGCGACGACCCCACTGGAGAGAGACGAACTCCCCAGTCTCGTCCCGCGAATCCTCCGCCCGAGCACGCTGTACCCACTCTCAGAAGAGATCGAGGCGAACATTCTCGACCACCTCCAAGGCCACCCACTCCACACGGACACCGACACGGTCGATGACGGCCTACCACTCACCCTCGACGAATTCGACACGGAGGACGTCGGCACGTTCGTCCACAGCGTTCTCACAACCGCCGTGCAGAACGACGTGTCAGCAACTGCCCTCCGCACCGTGAACGAGGAAGTCCAACAGATCATCGACGACCAGTTACAGAAGCACGGCCCACCCGCAACCGACGCCGAGCGAGACGGATTACTCACGTTCCTCACTGAGAATGTCCTTCCGGACGTCGTCGAATCCGACCTGTGGACCCGAATTGAACGAGCAGACAACGTCTACGTCGAAAAACGTCTCCGTGACCACATCCGAGAAGACGACGTCGAATTCGAACTCGAAGGCCAAGCCGACTTCGTCCTCCGACACCCCGACGGCACCGTCACAGTCACCGACACGAAGATCGCACTCACCGAGCCGAACGCCGACACGCGCCACCGCTACCGGGTACAGGTCGCCTGCTACGCGTGGCTCCTCGCCCGCGAAATCGACATCGATGACCCGACCGCAATCACCACCACAGTCGAAACGTTCGGCGCAATCAACGACCGAACCGCCGAACCACTGTCGCCGTCAATCATCCGGGACCGACTCGACGCACTCCTCGACGAGGGGCGATGATATGCTGGCGAACACCGACTCTCGACCACCACGCGTTCTCACAGCCGACCTGACCTGGAAACCCGTCCACTCCCTCGACGTCGGCCAACAGGTGGTCACGTTCGACCAAACCCCCACAGACCACCGCTACCGGATGTACCGCGTCGGACAGGTGACCGATATCCAAACGACCCGGACAGAGGCACTGCGAGTTAC
>CAYYHG010000173.1:0-5609 GCA_964471665.1 uncultured Halobacteriales archaeon
TACCGGTCGACGTAAGCCCTGATACTTTCAGCCGGGAACATCCGGCTGAGAAGTATCAAAAGTTACGTCGACCGGTATATGACCGGCAGTATGACACTGCGACGGCCGAGTCACTCGGCTGGGCCATGCCTGACAGCTACTCGGGCGGCAATCCACATCAGCGCAGCGACGAGTACCGTCGGCGTCAACATCGCCGTGGTGTATGCCCACGTGTCCAGGAACACGTGTCCGAGGAAGATGTCCATCCACGGTTGGTGCGGGTACACGTCGCCACCCCAGATCAACGGGAGCGCCCACAGGAGGTCCGGAATGACCATGTAGACGTACCCCCCCAACGCCCAGAGCGACACGTGGCGCGGCGGCTGTGACTGGGACAGAGAGACTCCCGCTCCAATTGCGACGCCGACTGAACCACCGTAGACGAGATGCCACAAGAAATGATCCAGGGCCGTCTCCCAGAGATACGGTCCGGCACTGATAACGAGTACGCCTGCCCAGAGAATCACCTTCCACCGTGTCGAACGAGGGGGCCTGACCACAGTGTAGATCCTTGGTGGCTCCCAGACTCTCCGTACACTTGATGTTGTTTGCTTGCAAATTCGATTTGCTCGTGGAATTGATACTGTCGGCTATAACTTCGTGAAGATATTCGGCATCCCGGGGTGCCAATACTGCTTACGGGCTTATAGCCGACAGTATAGTGATTGCTGTAAGCCATTACCGGATTGACCGCAGGACGTGACGCGGTCAAAACGGTAAATCGTTACAGCAATCACTATATGACGGTCGGGTACTCGAGTCTCTCCGCGTGCGAAGAGAGCTGCTCGCGGGTGTACCTCGACAGTCCGGTCGTCGTCTTCCCGCCCGGAACTCCGAAAGACGACCCTTAAGTACCTCCGTCGGGTACGGACGGCTACTATGGCAAACGGCAAGTACGCCGCGCGCAAGCTGAAAAAGGACCGCCAGAACCACCGGTGGTCCGACTCGAAGTACGCGCGCCGCGAGCGGGGCCTCCGGGAGAAGTCCGACCCTCTCGAGGGCGCGCCACAGGGACGTGGCATCGTCCTGGAGAAAGTCGGCATCGAGGCGAAACAGCCCAACTCCGCGATCCGCAAGTGCGTCCGTGTACAGCTCATCAAGAACGGCAAGCAGGTCACCGCGTTCTGTCCCGGCGACGGCGCAATCTCGTTTATCGACGAACACGACGAGGTCACGATCGCCGGCATCGGCGGCGCGAAGGGCCGCGCGATGGGCGACCTCTCGGGTGTCAACTACAAGGTCGAGAAGGTAAACGGGGTCTCGCTGATCGAACTGGTGCGGGGCAACACCGAGAAACCGGTCCGATAACATGAGTACGGACCAGCCCGAGTCGGACGCGTCCGGCACCGACGAGGAGGACTCGCGCGCGCTCCTGTTTGGCACGTGGGGCGTCGACGACATCGAGTTTCGCGACCCCTCTGCGGAGCGGTACATCACGATCACTCCCATCGCACACACGATGGGTCGCCACGCCGACAAACAGTTCAAGAAAAGCGAGATCAGCGTCGTCGAGCGGCTGATCAACCGCCTGATGCAGACCAGCGAGAACACCGGCAAGAAACAGCTGACTACCCGCGTCGTCCGGGAGGCCTTCGCGGTCATCCACGACCGGACCGGGGAGAACCCCGTCCAGGTGCTCGTTCGGGCCGTCGAGAACGCCGCACCCCGCGAGGAGACTGTCCGCCTGAAGTACGGCGGAATCTCCGTTCCGAAGGCGGTCGACATCTCGCCCCAGCGCCGCGTCGACCAGGCCCTGAAGTTCATCGCCGAGGGCGTCCACAACGCCTCCTACAAGTCCGACAACGACGTCGTCGAGGCGCTCGCCCAGCAGCTGATGGGCGCCGCCAACAACGACGTCGGTACGTACGCCGTCAACCAGAAAGAGGAGAAAGAACGCGTCGCGGCCGCCGCCCGCTGACTGCCGCGTTTTCCCGACCTCCGCTCGACAGACCACTACTCCGGGTGTCCGAGCCTTCCGTAAACCGGTATTTCTTTTGCGGTTGACGACACACCGGCGCGTATGGCAGAGCAACACGAGTCGGTCGAACTGGTGGGCGACAGCACCGTCCAGTACTTCGCGGTGGCGGTCCTCGTGGCGGCGCTGACGGCGGCATTCGCGCAGGTGACGGTCCCGTACCCGCTCTCGCCGGCACCGTTTACGCTCCAGACCGTCGGCGTGTACCTCGCGGGACTCCTGCTGGGCCCGGTCTGGGGTGCGTTCTCTCTGGTGTTGTACCTGCTGGTCGGCGTGGCCGGTGCGCCGGTGTTCGCGGGCGGGAGCGCCGGCTACGGTGCGCTGGTCGGCCCGACCGGCGGCTACCTCGTCAGTTTCCCCGTCGCGGCAGCGCTCATCGGCGCCGTCGTCCACCGGCGGATCGATCCCCGCCGGCTCGACGAGGTGTCGGTCCCGCTGCAGGTGGTCGCGCTGGTCCTCGGGCTGGCGGTGGTGTACCTCCTCGGGTCGGTGTGGCTGGCCGTCCAGCTGGACCTCCCGTTCGCGACGGGGCTGCTCCAGGGCGGCGTGGTCTTCGTCCCGGGCGACCTGGCGAAGGCCGTGGCAGTGATGGCGCTGGCCACGGGCGGACACCTCGCGCGGTCGCGTGGCGTTGTCGGATGATCGCGGTCCGTGGCCTCACCTCGGGCTACGGGGACACCGTCGCCGTGGCGGACGTCTCGGTGACGATCGCGGACGGCGAGTTCGTTCTCCTCACGGGGGCCAACGGGAGCGGCAAGACGACGCTCGTGCGCCACTTCAACGCGTTGCTCGAACCGGACTCGGGGACGGTCGAGGTCGACGGACAGGACGTCACCGAATCGCCCGTCGCCGCCCGCACGAGCGTCGGAATGGTGTTCCAGCAGCCCCGCGACCAGTTCGTCGCGGCGACCGTCGGTGCCGACGTGGCGTTCGGGCCCGAGAACCTCGGCTTCGACCGGGAGACCATCGACAGCCGCGTCGCGACGGCGCTCGACGCGGTCAACATGGCAGGCCGCGAGGCCGATCGCGTCGACACCCTCTCGGGCGGCGAACAGGCCCGGGTCGCGATCGCCGGCGCGCTGGCGATGGAGCCCGAACACCTCGTCCTCGACGAGCCGTTCGCGGGGCTGGACCAGCCGGCCCGGGAGTCGGTTCTGGGGCGTCTGGACGCACTGTGTGCCGACGGTACCGGAATCGTCGTCGTCACACACGACCTGCGTGACATCCTCGAACGGGCCGACCGTCTCCTCGGGATGCGGGAGGGCCGGCTGGTCGTCGACGTCCCGCCAGCCGAGGCGGAATCCGCGCTCGCCGGACTCGACGTCCGCGTCCCTGTATGTTGACCTACGAGCCCGACGCGACGCTCGCCCACCGGCTGGACCCCCGGTCGAAACTGCTCGTCCAGGTCGGGTTTGCGGTCGCGGTGTTCGGACACGGCACGGGATTCGCGCTCGGCGTGCTGACGCTGGTGGCAGCCGCCGCCCTCGCCACGGCACGGCTGTCGCCACTCCGGGTCCTGCGGGCGTACCGGTTCGTGCTGGTTCTCCTGGCGGTCGCGCCGCTGTTCGCGGCGATCAGGCTCCAGCCGCCGTGGCTGGCTCCACAGCGAGCGGTCGGCTCGGTCGTCGCCGGCTACCGGGTCGTCCTCGTGTTGTTCGTCTCCGGGGCCTACGTCCGCTCGACACCGGTCCGGGCGATGCGCGCCGCGATACAGCGACACGTCCCGGGACGACCGGGACAGTTGCTCGGCGTCGGTGTCGGGCTGGTCTTCCGGTTTTTCCCGATCCTGCAGCGGGACCTCCGGAGCACCCGGGCGGCGATTCGCGCACGCGGGGGCGACCGTCGCTCGGTAGTCGAGCGCACACGCCGTCTCGCTCTGGTCGGACTGTGGCGGGCACTCGGCCGCGCCGACCGGCTCGCACTCGCGCTCCGGGCGCGCTGTTTCGCCTGGAACCCGACGCTCCCGCCCCTGGCGTTCTCGCGGCCCGACTACCCGGTCCTGGGGGTGTCGGTTCTGCTGGCGGCGTCACCACTGGTGTAGGCGGCGGTTGACCCGCCGTCCCGGCGTGGCGTCTAGTCCGCCGTGGGGCGGTCGCTGTCGGCGTACGCCCGGGTGACGTCCACCAGCGCCTTCCGGTACTCACTCTCGTCGGGGTCGGGCGAGAGCGTGCGGAACCGGCGTTTGAACGCCGCGAGGTCGACCCCCGGCGCGTCCGCCGCGGCGGCGTGGGCGAGGTCGTAGATGCGGTGGTCCGCGTCGACGAGGCCGTGCCGTTCGACGAGACCGAGCGCGAACGCCGCGTTGACCGCCGTGATCTCCGGGTCGGCCGCGGACGTCAGCCGTTCCCAGGGCGGTCGCTCGCGGGGGTGGTCCGCGACGGCTGCCGCGAGGCTCGACTCGAGGAAGGCGACGAGTTTGTCGGCCGGCGCGATGTCCAGCCAGAGGTCGTCGGCGTAGATGTCTTTCATGTGGTTGGCGATCTGGTAGCAGTGGGTGAGCTTGTGCTGCTCGACGCTCCGGCCCGCGAGCGCGAGAAAGATCGCCTCCTCCGTCGACTGGGTGTGAGAGGGGTGGTCGCGCTCGTAGTGGTGCATGTGGGCGTACTCGTGGAGCGCGAGTTCGCGCGCCATCGCGGACGTGGCGGCCTGTCGGGAGATGGTGAGACGGTGGCCAGCCTCGTCGTGACTGACGCGCGTCCGTTCGTCGGGGTCTTCGACGATCCGAACCGTCACCGGCCGGTCGAGGTCACGTTCGGTCTCGAAGAGGTCCTGCGCGCCGAGAAAGGGCGTCGCCGGGCCCGGACCGCAGACGTCGACGTCCATGTGGCTACAACAGGCGAGCCCTCCGTATGACGTTTGCGGGACGGGACTGTCACCGGACCGTCACGTATGTCAGAACGGTGATCGCGAGGAACTCCAGTGCCCGCATCACGAGGACGACCCCGCCGACCAGGGGATCCGAGGCGTAGAGCGTCCGCATGCTAAAGGAGAAGTACACCGCGACCAGGTTCTCCACGAGGAGTGCGCCGCTGAAGGCGACGAGCCCGAGCACCATCGCCGACCGGAAGCGCCGGTAGTTCCGTATCCAGACGGCGACCAGCACGGCCAGCAACACCGCGTTGACGCCTGCCAGCCCGATCCCGATCATCGCGAAGGGGTTCATCGCCACGCCTACGAGTCTCCAGCGGGGTGGCTCACGAGGACGACGCGTCCATGGCGTTTACCGTCTCGGTGACCCAGCCCGTCGCGCCGCTGGGGAACGAGTCCGAACGGTCCTCGGGCTGGAGGGTCCCCTCGCCGTCGATGGCCCGCACGACGACGTCGTGTGTCCCGTCCGGTTCGAACTCGTGGCGCCACTGTCGCCACACGTCGTCGCCGGGGAGTGGTTCGGAGAGTTCGGCGTCCGTCCAGGTGTCGCCGCCGTCGGTCGATACCTCCACCCTGTCGATACCGCGGGTGCCCGCGTACGCGTGGCCGGCCACCTCCACGTCGCCGTTGTCCAGCATGGTGGTGCTCCAGAGCTTGGCGACGGTGTTGACCGGGCCGGTGCCGTGCCAGCCGCGCTGTTCCCAGTAGCCGTCCATCTCCTCGTCGA
>CAYYHG010000174.1:0-5559 GCA_964471665.1 uncultured Halobacteriales archaeon
TCGACGATGTCGACGTCCTCGTAGTCGACGCCGAGTTCGCTGGCGACGATCTGTGCGTAGGTGGTGTCGTGGCCCTGGCCGTGGCCCGACGTGCCCAGGTAGGCGGTCACCGTTCCGGAGGGCTGGAACCGGACCAGCGAGGACTCCCAGAGGCCGGCCTGGGCACCCAGTTGTCCGACGAGTTCCGAGGGCGCGATCCCGCAGGCCTCGATGTACGCCGAAAAGCCCACGCCGAGGTACCGGCCCTCCTCGCGGGCCTGTTCCTGGCGCTCGCGGAACGCCTCGTAGTCGAGCATCTCCATGGCGCGGTCCAGCGTCTTCTCGTAGTCCCCCGAGTCGTAGACCATCGCGACCGGCGTCTCGTAGGGGAACGCGTCCTCGGGGACGAAGTTCTGCCGGCGGAACTCCGCGGGATCCATGTCCACGTGGTCGGCAGCCTTCTTGACGAGGCGCTCGACGATGAACGACGCCTCCGGACGGCCGGCGCCGCGGTAGGCGTCGACCGGCGGCACGTTCGTGAAGGCGCCCGTCACCTCACAGTGGATCGCCGGAATCTCGTACTGGCCCGAGAGGAGAGTCCCGTAGAGGTAGGTGGGGATCGAGGGCGCGAACGTCGAGAGGTACGCGCCCAGGTTGGCCTTGGTGTCGACCTTGAGCCCGGTGATGTTGCCGTCCTCGTCCATCGCGACCTCGCCGCGTGTCTCGTGGCCCCGGCCCAGAGCGTCAGTCTGGTAGGTCTCCGAGCGCGTCGCGACCCACTTGACGGGGCGTTCGACCTGCTTTGCCGCCCAGCAGGTCAGCGCCTCGTCGGCGTAGTGGTGGATCTTGCTCCCGAACCCGCCGCCGACGTCCGGTGCCCGGATGGAGAGCTTGTTCTCGGGGTGATCGATGACCCCCGCCATCAGCAGCCGGTGGACGTGGGGGTTCTGGGTGGTCATCGCCACGTCCAGGTCGTCGTCGGAGGGGTTGTAAGCCGCCACGCAGGCGCGTGGCTCCATGGCGTTCGGAATGAGCAGCTGGTTCTCGACGTCGAGTGTGACCGTGTGGGCCGCGTTCTCGAAGGCGTCCTCGGTCTCGTCGGCGTTGCCGATCTCCCACTCGAAGGCCACGTTGTCCTCGGCGTCACCGTGGATCTCCGGGCCACCGTTCAGCGCCTCGCCCGGGTCCGTGACGGCGTCGAGGCGTTCGTACTCGACGTCGATCGCGTCGAGGGCGTCGTAGGCCGTGTACCTGTCTTCCGCGACCACGACCGCGACCCCGTCTCCCTGGTACCGGACCTTCTCGCCCGCGAGAATCGGGTGGTCGACCTGTTCGAGCGTCTCCAGCAGCCACCCGACCGGCAGGCTGCCCGGAACGTCGAGGTCCTCGGCGGTGAACACGTCGACGACGCCGTCCATCGCCTCCGCGTCGCTGGTGTCGACGTCCTCGATTCTCGCGTGGGCGTGCTGGCTGCGCTTGACCGCCATATGGGTCATCCGCGGGATCTGGACGTCGTCGGTGTACTCGGCGTCGCCAGTGATGAGGGCGGGGTCCTCGCGGCGTTCGATTGCCGAGCCGAGGATCTCCGCCGGATCGACGTCGTCCGGATCGATGGTCTCGACGTCGGTACTCATCAGTCGTCACCCCCCGCGGCGGCGCTGGCGCCCATCTTCTCTGCCGCCGAGTCGACGGCGTTGACGATGTTCTGGTAGCCGGTACACCGACAGAGGTTGCCCTCCAGTGCCTCCCGGATCTCCTCGCGGTCGGGGTCGGAGTGCTCGCTCAGGAAGTCCACGGCCGTCATCATCATCCCCGGCGTGCAGTAGCCACACTGGAGGCCGTGTTCTTCCTGGAACGCCTCCTGGATGGGGTGGAACTCGCCGTCCTGGTCGAGTCCCTCGACGGTCGTCACGTCGGTGCCGTCGGCCTGGACCGCGAGCATGGTGCAGGACTTGACCGACCTGCCGTCCACGTGGACGGTACAGGCCCCGCACATGCTGGATTCACAGCCGACGTTCGCGCCCGTATACCCCAGTTCGTCCCGCAAGGCGTGGACGAGAAGCGTCCGCGATTCGACTGTCAGTTGCTGTTCGTTCCCGTTTACCGTCAGCGTGATGTCGTGTTCTGCCATGTGTCCAATGTCGTCGTCGTGTGATTTGGTTCGGCCTCTGGCCTGTCGATCCGTTCGCTTTCAGAACATGCCTTTGATGCGATCCCTGAGGCCACTCGATTCGTCCTCCGCTGCTACCTCGGTGAGTTGCTCCTCGATGTTGCCGAAAAACCGGCTGACGACGCGGTCTGCGACGGGGTTGATGACCCGCTGTCCCATCTGCGCGATGCGCCCGAACACGTCCGCCTCGGCGTGCCACGCGATTTCGACGCCGTCGTCGGCCTCGGTCAGTTCCATCCCGGAGTCCATCTCGAAGGAACTGCCACTCGCCGAGCCGTCGCCCGACGCGGCACCGTCCGGATAGTCCCACTCGTCGATTGTGACGACCGTTCGGAAAGACGGCTTGACGGCCCCGACCTTCAGTTCCAGCAACGCCGCGTAGTGGTCGCCCTCGTCGAACCCCCGGTCGGAAACCTCGTCGGGGTCGGCCTCCGGCAACAGCGGCGGGTCCTCGTCTGGTTCGGCGTCCCGGAGTTCCTCGAAGTCCACGTCGTCCGGATCCTCCACTGCGGTGAGGAACTGACAACCGGGCAACGACTGTTTTATCATGTAGGGGTCCGAGAGCGAGAGCCACACCTCTTCGCTCGAGACGTCCCCGATCGTGAAGGTGCCGTCGAACTCCATTATTCCCTCGTCTCAGCGTCGGGTGTCCGTGTCATTGTCACGCTACCATGCCACAGTGTGTGGGCAAGTCACTAAAAATTTCCCACGGCGGTTGTCCGGTGTGTCGACTCGTCTCCGGTCGATCTGTCGTCGCACCGGGAGGTGGTACGACAACCCTTTTTGTTCTAACTGCACAACCGGACAGACATGGCAGACGATCACGAGGACATGGTGTGGCGCGAGGACGCAGTCGGGCAGGTCCTGGAACTGCGCCGGTCGGCCCTGTCCGACCAGCCGACCGAGACGGTCGAGATCGACGCCCTCCCGGGCCGCGTGCTGGCCGAGGGAATCGTCGCCGGGTCGGACCTGCCCGCACACGACCACGCGACCATGGACGGGTACGCCTTCGACGCGACCGACGGGTATCCCCTCTCGCTGGTCGACGTCGAGATCTATCCCGAGGACGATCCGCCCTCGATCGGCGAGGGCGAGGCCGTCGAGATCGCGACCGGCGCCCCGCTCCCGCCGGAGGCCAACGCCGTCCTCAAACGCGAGGAGGCCACCGTCGAGGACGGCCACCTCACCGGCCGGCAACTCGACCCCGGGACCTACACCTACGAACGCGGGAGCAACGTCGCCGAGGGCGACGTCCTCTTCGAGGCCGGCGAGCGCGTCTCCCCCAAGGACGCGATTCTGCTCGGGGACCTGGGCTACGAGACGGTCTCGGTCGTCGAACGGCTCTCGGTGGCTGTGCTCGCGACCGGCACGGAGATCCACGAGGGCCGCCAGCAGGACCTCGACTCGCCGATGCTGGCCGGCCTCGCGAGCGCCTGGGGCCACGATCCTACCTACGAAGGCACTGTTCCCGACGAGTACGACCGCGTCCGGACCCGGATCGCCGACCTCGCCGCCGCCCACGACGTCGTGCTCACGACCGGCGGGACCAGCGTCGGACACAAGGACTACGTCGTCCGTGCGCTCGCTGATCTCGGGACGGTGCACTTCCACCGCGTTCGCGTGCGCCCGGGCAAGCCGATCGCGGCCGCGACCCTGCCCGACCAGGACGCGACAGTCTTCGCCATCCCGGGCAAACCCATCGGCGCCCACGTCATCACGACGCTCGTCGCCCGTCCCTTCTTTACAGGTTCGACCGGCCTCGCGACGGTCGAGGCGACCATGCAACAGGACGTCACTCTCGGCCCGGCGGGGTTCGAGTACGCCGTTCCGGTGACGCTGGACGACGGATCGGCGACGCCGCTGGGTCACACCGACTCGCCGCTGTCGGTCTACGAACGGCAGTTCGACCCGAGCGTCCTCTCCTCGAGCACCCGCGCGTGCCGGGCAGACGGGTTCGTCCTCACGACAGCGGCCCTCGAACAGGGGTCGACAGTCGACGTCGTTCCGTATCCCGTCGTCGAGTAGTCCGTTCGTGGCCGGGCAGATCACCCGGAGATGGGGACGCCGCCGAACACCAGGACTGCGACGATCCAGTAGGCGACGTACAGCCCTCCCAGGAGAACGCCGTGCCAGCGCTTCAGTTGGCCGGCATAGAAGAAGTAGGCGGCGAGGGCTGTCACCACGATCACGGCCGGGAGGTGAAACGACAGCACCGAGGGTGCGATCCGGAGTTCGCTGAGCAACATGATGACGCCGACGTTACCGGTCACCGAGAACAGCACACTCCCGATGACGTTGCCGACACCGATCTCCGGGACGCCCCGCCGGACCGGTTCCATCGTCAGCATGATGTCCTCGAAGGTGAGAATCAGGGTCAGCACGGTCGCACCGAAGACGGTCTCTTCGAGACCGAAGCCCTCGATGACGACCTCGGAACCGGCCTCCAGCAACATCGACGCGAGAACGATGCCGACGAGCGCGACGACCGAGAGACCCAGCCAGACCCACCCCGACCTGGCGAGCCCGCCCAGGAGCTGGTCTTCCGGTATCTCCGAGATGGAATCTGGCCGCGTCGTTCCGCCGTCGGGTCTGAGTTCCCGGCCGAGGTCGGTGCTCCGGAACACGGGGACGTCGCGCTGGGACTCCCGGACGAGGATGTAGCCGAAGGCCAGCACGAACAGTCCCAGCAGGACGAGCCCGTGAACGAGCGTCAGCGTGCCGAGGAGGGCGAACGGAACCAGCGCGACCGGTGCCAGTGCGAACAGGACGACGTAGTCGGTCGGGATGTCGACCGGAAACGGGCTGACGACTGCCGCGACCGCGAGCGTGACGCCGGTGATCGCCAGCCCGGTTCCCAGTGCCGTCCCGAGAGCGGCGCCCTCGAGGTCACCCGCCGACAGCACCAGGGCCAGGATCGTGTCGTCGAACTCGAACCCGGTAAAGAGGATCGCGAGCGCGAACAGCGACATCTGCAGGCCGAGCGACGCACGGGTGAGATAGCTGATCAACTTTTCGGCGGACACTGTCAACAACACGACACCGAACAGCAAGAACAGCAACGCACCGCCCAGTCCCTGCCCCTCGACGAAGCCCTCGATCGCTCCTTCCAGGCCGCCCTCTCCCTCTTCTTCCTCTTCTTCGCCGCCCGCTTCACCCTCGTCGTCTGCACCAGTCTCCTGTGCGGCGACCGACCCGACCGGCCCGTCCGCAGTCGACGACACACCGAGTCCTGCGCTGCCCACGATCCCGACGAGGAACACGACCACGACGACCACGCCAACGATTCGAGCGCCGTTCATAGACTCTGGCCGTAGCCCTCGTCACATTAGTCCTCGTATGTGGGTGCTCGATTCCGTTGTACTCTACCACACGCGCCGACAGTTTTTTAACGGATTCTGTCTCTCAGTCAC
>CAYYHG010000175.1:0-5523 GCA_964471665.1 uncultured Halobacteriales archaeon
GACGCTGACCGAGAGGCATCCTGCAGACATCTGGATACTGTGCATATCAAGTTCGACGAGAGGAGAGGATATATAGAGACCAACAATTTGCAGTAAATCAATACTCGAATAGAATACATATTAATACATGAACAAAGACCTGCAGGAGGTGATAGATAGCTACTACAGCGCGACCGACGAGCAGTACTGGTACGAGTGTGAAGAGTGTGGGGTGAAAGTCTACGCGCGCCCCAGTGATTACTCAGATTTAGCACTTCATGAGGTCCGAGAACACGGTGAAAGATAGTCGTACAGTTAAGTGACCATGGCGTGTGGCTCTAGCCGTGAGTGCCAGACGGAGTGGACCCGCAAGTCGTGATGACTTGAGCGCAACCCACGGTCGGACGAATCAGAAGGGCAAAACCCCAAGCCGTACTGTGGATGCCGAGAAAGGCGTTTGCGGATGGGCGCTGCAGGATTTGAACCCGCGACCTAGTGGTCCGAAGCCACTCGCTCTGTCCAGGCTGAGCTAAGCGCCCTGGAGGAAGTTTCTTCCGTTGGAGTAAAAACTCCCCGATTCCACGTCCTAAATTTCGCAGGCTTGAAACCTTGGCCCGCGTAGTATCGGCAATGACGCTGCGAGTGACGAACACGCTGACTGGTGAGCGGGAGGTTTTCGAGCCACAGGATCCGACTTCCGTGTTGCTGTACTACTGTGGCCTCACCACTTCCGATCCAGCACATCTCGGACACGCTCGCGGGTGGGCTCACGTCGACGTCATGCACCGCTGGCTGGAGTATCTGGGGTACGACGTTCGTCACGTCGAGAATTTCACAGACGTCAACGAGAAGATCGTCGCCCGCGTCGGCGAGGATGGCGACAGCGAGGCCGACGTCGCGCGTTCGTATATCAGGGACGTCCTCCGGGATATGCGGTCGTTGAACCTCCTGCGCGCGGAGGTGTATCCCCGGGTCTCCGAGCACGTTCCCGAGATTGTCGAACTCGTGGAGACGCTCGTCGAGAAGGACTACGCCTACGAGGTCGACGGGTCAGTATACTTCGACGTGACGACCTTCGACGCGTACGGCAAACTCTCGAACCAGGATCCGGCGGCACTCGACGCGCAGGGCGACCCCGACGAGCGCGATGAGAAGCGCAATCCGGCGGACTTCGCGCTCTGGAAGGCCGGGGGCGTCGATCCCGAGGACATCGTGGAACACCGCCACGCCGAGGCCGCGCCGCCCGGGGCGGCCTGCGAGACGGCAGTGACCTACGACTCCCCGTGGGGCGAGGGTCGGCCGGGCTGGCACATCGAGTGCTCGGCGATGAGCACCACCCACCTCGGTGAGACCATCGACGTCCACGTGGGCGGGCAGGATCTGGTCTTTCCTCACCACGAAAACGAGATCGCACAGAGCGAGGCCGCCACCGGACAGACCTTCGCTCGCTACTGGCTGCACGTCCGCCTGCTCGACGCCGCCGACGAGGAGAAGATGTCCTCGTCGCTTGGCAATTTCGAGACCGTCCGAGAGGCGGTCGACAGGTACGGGACCAACGCGGTCCGTGTTTTCCTGTTGTCGACGGCCTACTACAACGACGCTGTCTACAGCCGGGAGACGATATCGGAGGCTGAGAGCCGCTGGGACCGCCTCCGGCGTGGCCACGAGCGAGCCCGCGAGGCCCGAGACAGCGTCGACGCCCGGACCAAAGTCGAGGACAGGGAGTTACGGGAGACTGTCTCGGACGCCCGTGGAGCGTTCGAGGACGCGATGAACGACGACTTCAACACCCGGGGGGCGCTGGCAGCACTCGAGGACGTCGTCTCGGGGGTCAACACCCACCTGGACGCCCGCGAGGAGTACGACTATCGAGGGCTGCGCGACGCCGTCGACGTGCTCGAGGAACTGGGCGAGGACGTTTTCGGCCTCGAATTTGCGTCGGCCGAACCCGCGGGTGAGGCGTTCGTCGCGGAGGACCTGGTCGAACTCGTCTTGGAGGTGCGCGAGTCCGAACGCGAGGCCGGCAACTACGAGCGCGCGGACGAACTCCGGGACGAACTCGAGGCACTCGGTGTCGAGGTGCAGGACACCGACGAGGGACCCGAGTACCGGTTCGAGGAGTGATGCCGTACGGGTCGCTGTCGTTCGTTCCAGGCCGACAGCGATCCGTGTGAGACCGCAGAACAGTTCAGACTGTGGGCACGTAGGCCCGTGCATGCGACTGTTCGTCAGTGTCGACCTCGACGGACTGGCCGACGAAGTGGCAACAGTCCAGGAGTTGTTCGGGCGCGCGGGCGGGCTGAACCTCACCGATCCCGAACAGGCCCACGTCACGCTGAAGTTCCTCGGTGACGTCGACGAGAGCCGCCTCTCCGGACTGACCGACGAACTCTCGCTGGCGGTCGCCACCAGCGGCGTCGATCCGTTCGTCGCCCACTTTGGCAATCTCGGCGTGTTTCCACATCTCGGGTACATCAGCGTCGTCTGGCTCGGCGTCCGCGAGGGCAGCGAGGAACTGACCCGCCTGCACGAGGCCGTCGAGGAGCGGACCGTGGCGATGGGATTCGACACAGAGGACCACGACTTCACTCCCCACGCGACGCTCGCTCGCATGGAACACGCTGGCGGGAAGGACCTGGTTCAGGACGTCGTGGAGAACCGCGACCCCGACGTCGGCCGACTCCGGGTCGAAGAGGTCCGTCTCACCGAGAGCAGACTCACTGCCGACGGCCCCGAGTACACCACCGTCGAACGGGTCCCGCTCGGAAATTAGCGCTGTCGGTTATAATTCCGTGAAGATATTCCCCGCTCCGGGGTGGTGATACCGCTCACGCGGTTACAGCCGACAGTATAACCGCGACCGTTCGAGTTGTTCGTGTCCACGGGGCTGGAGAGTGGTAAAAAGGAACACATATAAGCGGCGGCCAGGAACACCAGATACCATGAGCAAGAAATCGAAGGCGAAGAAAAAGCGGCTGGGGAAACTCGAGCGACAGAACACCCGCATCCCGGCGTGGGTCATGCTGAAAACCGACCTCGAAGTGCAGCGCAACCCGAAGCGTCGCAACTGGCGGCGGAGTAACACCGACGAATGAGCACCGGTGACTTCGAGGAGCGGGTCCTGACGGTCCCGCTTCGCGACGCCAGAGCAACCTCGAAATCCGGGCGTGCGGACCTGGCGATGCGGCTGGTCCGTGAACACCTCGCACAGCATTTCTCCGTCGAGGAGGACGCCGTCCGTCTCGATCCCTCGATCAACGAAGCCGTCTGGGCGCGGGGTCGCAAGAAGCCCCCGACCAAACTGCGTGTCCGCGCAGCCCGCTTCGTCGAAGAGGGCGAGAGTATCGTCGAGGCAGAACCCGCAGAGTAGACTTGCTTCGCGCGGCCTTCTCCGGTTCGTCTTACGTCGGCATCTTCGCGCGGGCCACCGACGGCTGTGTTCTCATCCGGCCCGACGTCGACGAGAGCGTCCGGGAGGCCTGCAGCGACGAACTGGCGGTTCCAGCCGTCGCAACGACGGTCGGCGGGTCCGGCACCGTCGGTGCCCTCGTCGCGGGCAACAGCCACGGACTGCTCGTCAGCGGCCGCGTCCGCGAGCGCGAGCGCGAGCGCGTCACCGACGCCGTCGGCCTCCCGGTGACGGAACTGCCCGGGCGGATCAACGCAGCGGGCAACGTCGTCCTCGCGAACGACAACGGCGCCTACGTCCACCCCGACCTCCCACGGAAGGCGGTCCAGGCAGTCCAGAACGGCCTCGAGGTGCCGGTCGAGCGCGGCGACATCGCAGGTGTCCAGACTGTCGGCACTGCCGCTGTGGCCACGAACCAGGGGGTTCTCTGTCACCCGAAATCGACCGACGAGGAACTCGACAGGCTGGAGGACCTGCTGGAGGTCCCGGCAGACATCGGGACGATCAACTACGGTGGCCCGCTCGTCGGATCCGGTCTCCTCGCCAACACGAACGGCTACGTCGTCGGCGAGGAAACCTCCGGCCCGGAACTGGGTCGTATCGACCTGGCACTCGGGTACGCCTGACCCGGATTGTTGTCGCCGTGTCCCGGTATTCGCCGACCGAACCTTTCTTCCGGCTCGGTACCCCACCGGATTGTATGGACACGTATACTGTCAGCGGTCAGTGGCAGGCCCGCGACGGCTGGCAATCGTTCGAGAAGCGGATCGAAGCCGAAAACCAGGACGTCGCTGTCGAACACGTCTACGCCGATTTCGGCTCCAAGCACGGCCTGAAACGCACACAGGTCGACGTCGCGGAGGTAGAGGCATGAGCCTCGGCGGCGGTGGCGGCGGCGACTCGCAGTTGCAGGAACTCGCACAGCAACTCGAGGCCCTCGACCAGCAACGCGAGGCACTCGAGTCCGAGATCGAGGGTCTCAGAGCGCGCCAGCAGGCCATCGACGAGGCGGTCGAGGCTGTCGACGACCTCGAAACCGGGTCGACGGTGCAGGTGCCGCTCGGCGGCGGAGCGTACCTCCGCGCCACGATCGAGGACATCGAGGAAATCGTCGTCACACTCGGCGGGGGCTACGCGGCCGAACGCGACGAGGCGGGGACCGTCTCGACGCTCGAATCCAAGAAAGACACCATCGACGACCGCATCGAGGACGTCCAGTCAGAGATCGCCGAACTCGAAACCGAAACCGAGGAACTCGAAAAGCGGGCCCAGCAACTCCAGACCCAGCAACTCCAGCAGGCACAGCAGCAAGGCCAACCCGACGAGTAGGCGATGTTCGACGGACTGAAGGACAAACTCGAGACGTTCACCAGCGACGTCGAGGCCGACGCTGTCCCCGAGGACGAAACCGACGCCGGAAGCGCGGGCGGTACCCGAGCGGAACGCGGTGGGGACGCCGACAGCGAAGCAGACGAGCCCGGCGCCGGTTCCGGGGACAGTCGCGGGCTGAAAGAGCGCGCGAAGTTGCTCGCGACCGGCCAGACCGTCATCGACGAGGACGACCTGGACGCTCACCTCGAGGAACTGGAGTTCGCACTCCTGGGCAGTGACGTGGAGATGAGCGTCGCCCGGAAGATACTGGACGGCGTCGAGGAGAATCTCGTCGGGCAGACCCGCCGGCGCCTGTCGAGCACGGGCAACCTCGTCCGGGACGCCGTCAGGGAAGCAGTCTACGACGTCATCAGCGTCGGGCAGTTCGACTTCGACCGGGAAATCGCGGAGACAGCGAAGCCGGTCACGATCATCTTCACCGGCGTCAACGGCGTCGGCAAGACGACGACCATCGCCAAACTGGCCGACTACCTCGAAAAGCGGGGGTACTCGTCGGTGCTCGCCAACGGCGACACGTTCAGGGCCGGCGCGAACGAGCAACTCGAAGAGCACGCGCGGAACCTGGACACGAAGATCATCTCTCACGAACAGGGGTCGGACCCAGCGGCGGTCATCTACGACGCCGTCGAGTACGCGAAGGCGAACGACGTCGACGTCGTGCTCGGCGACACGGCTGGGCGGTTGCACACCAGCGACGGGCTGATGGACCAGCTCGCGAAAATCGACCGCGTCATCGAACCCGA
>CAYYHG010000176.1:0-5443 GCA_964471665.1 uncultured Halobacteriales archaeon
CGGTGATCTCGAGGAAGACGTACATGTTGAAGATGTCCCCGGTGAGCGTGACGCCTGCGAGGCCGCCGACGAGCAGCATGTAGACGGTGTAGAAGGCGTTCCCCCGCGGACCGGCCCGGCGGGCGTACCCGAGCACCGCCAGCGAGACGGCGGCCACGAGCACGATGACGGGCGCCGAGAGACCGTCCGCGACGAGTTCGATGCCCGCCGGTGGCGCGAACCCGCCGAGTTCGTACGGTGTTCGGCCGTCCCGCACCACCGTCAGCAGGACCGTGACCGCGAGTCCGAGTTCGACGACCGACGCGACGGCCGCGACGTACCACCCCGACCGACGCCAGCGAACCCCCGCCAGCAGCGAGGCGACGGCCGCGACAATCGGGACGACGACGGCGAGAACGATCGCGTCAGTCATCCGTCTCCATCTCCATCTCCGCGATGAGGTCTTCCCTGAGCGTGCCGTACTCGCTGTAGATGCGCACGACCAGCGTCAGCGCGACCGCGGTCAGGCTCACCCCGACGACGATGGCCGTCAGGATGAGCACGTGCGGAAGCGGGCTGACGTAGGTCTCGACGCCCTCCTCGATCACCGGCGGTTGGCCCCCCTCGACGACGGCAGTCGTGATGAAAAACAGGAAGATGCCGGTCTGGAAGAGGTTCATCCCGATGACCTTCTTGACGAGGTTGCGGTCGCCGATGACCATGTACAGGCCAGCGGCGACGAGCACCACGACGGCGAGGTAGTTGTACCGTGTCGAGAGCAACTCCACGACCCCGATCATTCTCTGCCCTCCGTGAACTCGAACCCGCCCGCGATGGCGAAAAAGAGCCCGGAGATGACGCCCGCGACGATGGCGCCGATGCCGAGTTCGACGCCCTCGATGCCGTACTTGGGGGCCTTCTTGAACCCGTAGGCGGCGTACTCGAGGAAGTTCCCGCCCAGCAACAGCGGGCCGAGGCCGATGAACGCGAAGGCGAGAACGCCGCCGGTCGCGAGCGCGACGACGACGGTGTTGAGAAACCACCGGCGTGTCGGTTCGATGCCGAAGGCGAACGCGACCATGATGATCGTCGCGGCGACGACGGTGCCGCCCTGGAACCCGCCGCCCGACGAATCCGCGCCGTGGAACATGATGAAGAGCCCGTAGGTGAGCACGAACGGCGCGATGACCCGGACGGTGGTCATGATGACCGTGCTCTCGGTGTAGGGTCTGCGCTCGGTGGTGCTCATGTGAACTGTTCCTCCCGGAGGACAACGAGCACGGCGGCACCGGCGGCGAAGACGACCACCGCCTCGCCGAGGGTGTCGAACCCACGGTAGGCCGCCAGCACGGCGGTCACGACGTTCTCGACACCGGTCTGGTCGTAGGCGTTCCCGAGGTAGAACTGCGTGACCTCGGGGTTGGCCCAGGCCGGCGCCGCGGGGTCGCCGATCGCAGGGATCGCCGGCAGTGTCGACAGCAGTGCACCCGCGAAGACGGCGACGACCGCCGCGGCCGGCCAGTTGACTGGCTTGAACATCGACTTCTCGGACGGCGGCCGGACGGTCTTGGTCAGCGTCAACAGGAACAGGACGGTCGTCACGCCGGCACCGATTGCGGCCTCGGTCAGCGCCACGTCGGGGGCCTGCATCGTCACCCACAGCAACGCCAGGCCGAGACTGTAGGCTGCAAAGGAGACGACCGCTGCGAGCGTATCCCGCAGGAACACCGTCACGAGCGCGCTCACCAGGACGAACGCGAGCAGCGCCGCCTCGAGGACGGTGATCACTCGGGGTCACCCCCGTCGGTTTCGGCCCGGCCGTCGACCGCCGGCTCGGCCTGACTGTCGGCCGCTGGTTCGATCCGAGCGCCGACGGCCGTCTCGGCTTCCCAGGGGTCGATCCCCTGGTCGTAGGCCGCCCGCGTGATGGCGTGTGTCGCCGTCGGGTTCGTGACGAGCAAGAACAGCGCGAGCACGACGAGTTTCGCACGGGGGACGTTCGTGCCGAAGGTGAGTGCGACGCCAGCGAGCGTCAGGACGGTCCCCAGCGTGTCGGCCTTCGAGGTGGCGTGAGCCCGCGTGTAGAGGTCGGGCAGTCTGACGAGGCCGACCGCGGCGACGGTCGTGAAGAAGAGCCCGACGAGGATGAGCCCCAGGCTGGTCCACACCAGGAGACTCACAGCACACCACCCCGTTCGACCGTGAACTTCGAGATGGCGATGCTCATGATGAAGTTCAGCAGGGCGTAGACGATGGCGATGTCGAGAAACCCGGGCTGGTCGAACGCGGCCGCGACCAGGGCGATCACGAGGACGGTCGTCGTCCCAGCGGCGTTGACCGCGATGACGCGGTCGTGTGTCGTCGGGCCCAGCGCGACGCGGTAGAGCGTGACGACCCCGACCAGGACGAAGGCCCCGACCAGAGCCAGGAACAGCCCCGTGGCTCCCTCACTCACGAGCGTCACGACCCATCACCGCCGCCGTCCTGTGTGTCCGGCCCGGGGTCTTCGGCGCCGTCGGGTTCGCTCCCCGCGCGGTCTCTGGGGCTCGGAATCCGGGCTGCGCTGCGGCCGAAGAACGCGAACCGGATCGCCCGCTCGAGACTACCCCCGAGGAGGTCCTCGCGTGCCGACCGGGTGAGTGCGTGGACGTGGAACTGCCGGTCTCGGACGTCGATGGTCACCGTCCCCGGGGTGAGCGTGATGCTGTTTGCGAGCGAGGTCACCGGCAACCCGAGCGGGACGGCCGGCCGGAACCTGACGACACTCGGATCGATGGGCATCGACGGGTGGAGGACGATGTACGCGACCTCGACGTTCGCCTTCGCGACCTGCCAGAACAGGTACGGGATGTAGAGGAGCCACCGCGCTGCCGGGGCGAGCGCGCGGGCCGGGCTGACCCCGCGGTCGAAAGTAATCCCCGAGAAGACGGCGGCGGCGATTCCGGCACTCACAGCCCCAGTGACGTAGTCGAAGGTGCCGGCGAAGCCGCCGATGATCTGGTAGAACAGGAAACAGAGGCCGAAGACGGTCGCGACCGCTCCGACGTTGGCAGTCCGGCCCAGCAACCGGCGGCCACGCACCGACCGGTCGACCGGCGCCTCCTCGTAGGTGACTCCTTCGGCGAAATCGAGTTCTGTCGCCACCGGTTCCAGCAGGGTCGCCTGTGACCCGGGTCTGTACTCGGGATCGAGGACGACGTGTCCGACGTCGTTCTCGCGGGCGTACTCGAGGATCGTCTCGGCGTAGTCGCGGGGGCTGAACAGGTACTCGTCGGTCCCGATGACCGCCGTCGTGACGCTGATCGGGATCTCCTCGTCGTCTGCGAGTTCGAGGTCCTCCCGAATCCAGGCACGCACGCGCTCGAGCAGATCTTCTGCCTCGCCGGCCTCCTCGGCGTTGAGGTCGCGGTTCTGCCAGGCGACCGGAAACACGAAGTGGAGTTCCCGCTCCCGTTGTGCGTGTGCCTTGCTCCCCCCGTCCCCCCTGTCGTCGGCACCGGCCTCGTCGACGGCCTCCCGGATCACGTAGGCGACGGTGTTGCGGATCGTACCGGAGTCGCCGACGGGCACCACTGTTCGCCGAGCGCTCGCTACACTCATTGTTCCAGTAGTTCGTGGTCACGATGTTAACGATAACTATTTTTCGGCGTCCTATGACCCCGAGAATGGGACGTGGCCGTCGCCTGCTGTCAGAACATTATTCACAGCCAGGTGCAAAGCGGGAGGTATGGACAGGGCCGACCGGGTCGAACTCGTCACCCGCTACACGGCGGAGGTCGTCACTGAGGCGGAACTCGACAGACTGCTCGCGGACGACTCGCCGTCGGTCTATATTGGCTACGCCCCTACTGGCGAGATGCACATCGGCCACTTCACGACGATGCGCAAGCTCGCGGACTTCCTGCAGGCCGGGCTGGACGTGACGGTGTTGATCGCGGACCTGCACGCCCACCTCGACGACGAGAAGAGCCCCTTCGAGTTGCTGGACGCGCGCTCGGCCTACTACCGGGCGGCCATCGAGGGGATGATCGACGCCGCTGGCGCCGACCCCAACGAGGTGGCGTTCGTCCGCGGGACCGACTTCGAACTCGACGCCGAATACGCGCTCGAACTCTACCGGATGCTGGCCGAGACGACCATCTCCCGGGCCCAGCGCGCGGCCAGCGAGGTGGTCCGGGAGAGCGAGAGCCCCAACCTCGGCGGCCTCGTCTACCCGCTGATGCAGAGCCTCGACGTGAAGTCCCTGGAGGCCGACATCGCCTACGGCGGGATCGACCAGCGGGGCATCTACATGCTCAGCCGCGAGATTCTCCCCGACCACGGCTGGCGGGAACCGGTCTGTGTGTTCGCACCCCTGCTGGCCGGCCTGCACGGGGGCAAACAGAGCGCCTCGGACCCCTCCTCGGCGATCTATCTCACCGACGACCCCGAGACGGTCGCCGCGAAGGTCGAGGACGCCTACTGTCCGATGGGCGAGGTGGAGAACAACGGCGTCCTCGAGTACGTCGAGTACCTCGTCTTCCCGGTGCTGGCCGAGCGCGGCGAGTCGTTCGTGGTCGAACGCCCCGAGAAATACGGCGGGGACCTCGTCTACGACTCCTACGCGGCGGTGGAGGCGGACTTCGTGAGCGAGGACCTCCACCCGGCCGACCTCAAATCCGCTGCCGGCACGTACATCTCGGAGGTCGTCGATCCGGTCCGGGAGCGGCTGACAGACCGGCCCGGTCTCCTGGCCGAGGCCTACCCCGAGCGGCACGGTAACGAGTAGATGGCCCCCGAGGATCACCGCTCGCCGACCCGCGTCCGCGAGGTGTACGACGAGATCGCCGGCCACTTCTCGAAGACGCGCACGTACCCGTGGCCCGAAATCGAGACGTTCGTCGGCAGCGTCCCCGCCGGCGGACTGGGACTCGCTGTCGGGTGTGGCAACGGCCGCCACGTCGAACCCCTCGCGGAGCGGACCGACTGTGCGCTCGGTCTGGACGCCAGCCGGGCGTTGCTGTCAGAAGCGCGCGACCGCCTCGACACGGACCGGCCGGTCGCGCTCCTCCAGGGGGACGCGAGACACCTCCCCGTCGCGTCCGGGACTGTGGGCGTCGGGCTGTACATCGCGACGCTACACCACCTCCCCGACCGCGGGACTCGGCGGGCCAGCCTCGACGAACTGGCCCGCGTCCTGGCACCGGACGGGCAGGCGCTCGTCAGCGCCTGGAGCACGACCCACGACACCTTCGACGCGCCGCCCGGCGCGTCCGAGGGGTTCGATACGACTGTCGACTGGACGCTCCCCGGCGGCGAGACTGTGCCGCGGTTCTACCACATCTACGCGCCGCCGGAGTTCGAGTCCGACCTGGCGGCCAGCCGGCTCGGCGTGGCGGAGACGTTCGTCTCCAGCGGGAACTGCTTCGGGCGCGTCCGTGGGTGATGCTGTTGGCTGTAAGCGCGTGAGCAGTACTATCTTGAT
>CAYYHG010000177.1:0-5433 GCA_964471665.1 uncultured Halobacteriales archaeon
AGGGGTGTTGCATGACGACGACCTGGGCCTGGAAGGTCTCGGCGACCGTCGGCGGTTCCTCGGCCGGACCACAGACGTCACCCCGGCGGATGTCGTCCTTGCCGATGCCACGGACGTTGAACCCGACATTGTCGCCGGGTTCGGCCTGCGGGATCTCCTCGTGGTGCATCTCGATGGTCTTGACCTCGCCGCCCACGTCCGAGGGCTGGAAGCTGACGTTGTTGCCCGTGTTCAGGACGCCCGTCTCGACGCGGCCGACCGGGACAGTCCCGATACCGGAGATGGTGTAGACGTCCTGGATCGGCAACCTGAGCGGCGCGTCCGTCGGGGGTTCCGTCTCCGGGAGTTCGTTGAGCGCCTCCAGCAGGATGGGACCGTCGTACCAGTCGATGTTGTCGCTGCTGTCGGCGACGTTGTCTCCCTCGAACGCGGAGACGGGGATGAACTTCGCGTTGTCGGGGTCAAAGCGGACCTGCGTGAGCAGATCCTCGACCTCGTCGACGACCTCGTGGTAGCGGCCCTCGCCGTAGTCGACGAGATCCATCTTGTTGACCGCGACGATCATCTCGCCGATGCCCAGCGTCCGCGCGAGGAAGACGTGTTCCTGTGTCTGGGGCTGGACGCCGTCGTCGGCCGCGACCACGAGCACGGCGTTGTCGGCCTGGCTCGCACCCGTGATCATGTTCTTCACGAAGTCGCGGTGGCCCGGGCAGTCCACAATCGTAAAGAAGTATTCGTCCGTGTCGAACTCCTGGTGGGCGATGTCGATGGTGACCCCGCGCTCGCGCTCCTCGGCGAGGTTGTCCATCACGTAGGCGAACTCGAAGCCGCCCTTGCCTTTCTCTTCTGCCTCTTCTTTGTACTGCTCGATGACGTGCTCCGGTACGTTCTCGGTCTCGTACAGGAGTCGCCCGACGAGTGTGCTCTTCCCGTGGTCGACGTGGCCGATGATGGCCAGGTTCTGGTGTGGCTTGTCCTCACTCATGATTGTCTCACGCGCAGAGGCGCTATATCGGTGACTTTGCGCGGTTGTTCATAAAACCATTTCGATACTCCCCGTAGGTCACAACCGCGCCCTCCGGTGATTTGGGACGCACTGACACGCCTGTCCGGCGACGCGTCTCGTTGCGTCGCGGCTCGTGTCGAGAGAATCGAACCACAGCGACGCGTCTCGTTGCGTCGCGGCTTGCGGCAGGGGGAACGAACCACTGCGAGCGGTGGTCGATCCGTTCAGGGTACTTCGAGACGGACGTCGGGTACTTTGTGGATGTCCTCGCCGATTCCGGATCCCTCACAGTCGTCGTTGGGACATCGGTAGTGCCAGCCGTCCTCGGTGGCTGATCGCTCCGCGAAGCGCTCGCCGCATTCGTCACAGAAGAGTTGCCCGGCGTCACAGTTGTCGCGGTGGAGGTCGAGTTCGAGTTCCGTCGCGAACGTGCGTTTGCAGTCCCGGCAGGTATGTGGCATACTTTGTTTTTTCTCAGTCTGTTCTTAAAACTGCATCGGAACGTTCACGCCGTGCGATTTCATTTTTGAATACGCCAGTGTACGGCTCGAACGGCTCGATTCGCCGGTCGCGAGTGCCCACGAGAGGGGGCCGACGGGACGCTCGCTGATACTGTCGGCTACAAGCCCGTGAGCAATTTCGACCCGGGGGGGTCGAATCTCTTCACGTAGTTATAGCCGACAGTATGAGACAGACGACAGGCTTTCCTCGGTGGCCCGAGGAGGGTGTAGACGATGACCGACGCGGTCCGGGTCTGGCTGGCAGAGCGGACCTACTCCGACGACGAGCAGAACCTCATCATCCTCACGTACGCGACGCCGGACGGAACCCGGGCGTTCCGCAAGGAGCGGGCGCTGACGAGTTTCACCGGCGAGGCCCGCGGAACGTCGGCCGGACTGGACGTCTCGCCGGACAACCTCGCCGACGTCACCGACGAGGAGACGCGCGAGCGATACGCCACGGAGGCCTCCCGGATGGCCGAGGAACACGACCCCGGGGACAAGATCTAGTCGCTGTCGTCGCTCGCGGACTCACAGTGATTGCTGTAAGCCAGTACCGGATCGACCGCAGGAGGCGACGCGGTCGAAACGGAGATTCGTCACAGCAATCACTGCGAGTCACGCCCGCTGGTGGCCCGGAAGCGCCACCCAGAAGACGGCAGTGAGTCCCGTCAGCGCTGCGAGGAGCAGGAAGCCGGCGTCGAACAGACCGGCGTCGCCGAAGACACCGATGACAGTCGAGCCGGTGGCCCCGAGTCCGAAAAAGAGGGTCCGGAGGAATCCCCAGCCGGTTCCCTGGATCGAGGCGGGGAGTTCCCGGACGACGAAGGCACTGACCAGGGGACCGATGGCGATCCGGACCCCCAGCAACGGGACGAGAACCGCCAGTCCGAATCGGGCGTCGACGAGGGGCAACACGGCCAGCGTGACCGTCGCGAGCACGATCAAAACCAGGATCGAGCGGTGTTCCCCGTACTGGTCGGCCACGAACCCCGCCAGTGGCTGGGTGACGGCACCGACGACGAACACCAGGCCAAACAGGAGTGCGGTAAATCCCTGGTCGAGTCCCTTCAGTTCGACGAGGTAGGTCGGCAGGAACGACAGCAGCGCCTGGTAGGTGAACACGAAGGGGAGGAACACGCCGCTGGCCAGCAGGATCGACCGGTCGGTCAGCGCCCCGAGCGTCTGCCGGACGGTCTGGCGGACAGAGAGTCGGTCCGCCCCGTCGGCCGGCCCGGTCGGTGGCCCGACCCACCACAGTCCGAGCGCGACCAGCACGAGAAGCGGCACCAGCCAGACGACGGCGAGCCGCCAGCCCCAGCGGGTCCCGATCACCGTCGCGAGGTACGGGAGAGACGCCGCGCCGATGCTCCCGGCAGCAAAGGTCACGCCGTAGGCGGTGCTGTCCGTCTCGGGGTAGGTCCGCGAGAGGAACATATCCCGGGGCGTCCCGAAGAGGCCGGCACCGATCCCGAACAGCGCACACGCACCCAGAAAGAGGGCGAAGACCGGCGCGAGGTAGAAGGCGACGAAACTGACCGCGCTCAGGACTGCTCCGCCGATGAGGAGCGTGCGCTCGCCGACGCGGTCGGCCGTCACGCCGGCCGGAAACTGCAGGCCCGCGTACAGCAACCACAGTACCGTCAGCGCGAAGCCGGCACTCGCGTTGGTGACCGCGAAGTCCGCCTTGATCTGGGGGAGCAGTGCCGGCAACACGACGCGGAAGCCGTTGATGAACAGCCACCCGACCGCCACGGCCAGCAACGTCCAGCCCCGGCCCTCGCCGCGCAGTCCGTCGACGGTCTCGCGTATCGTGCTCATTAGGTGTGTCCTGTCGCTATCGGGTCGTACTCGCTGTCCCGGCCTCTGACTACACGACCGAAATCCCTCGAAGGGTTTGAATCTGTTTGCTCGGACCCGCGCTAGAGGAGGTCCTCGACGTGGTCTGCGACCTCTTCGGGGGTGTCACCGACAGGGACGCCGACGTCCTCGAGGGCGTCGATCTTGGACTGGGCAGTGCCGGTGCCCGATCCCGAAACGATGGCGCCGGCGTGGCCCATGCGCTTGCCCGGCGGGGCCGTGCGGCCGGCGATAAAGCCCGCGACTGGCGTGTCCATGTGCTCGCCGATGTGCCCAGCGGCCGCCTCCTCGTCCTCGCCACCGATCTCGCCACACATCACGACGGCGTGGGTGTCGGGGTCGGCCTCGAACAGCTGCAGGGCGTCGGTGAAGTCGGTCCCGATGATGGGGTCGCCGCCGACGCCGATGGCCGTCGACTGGCCCAGCCCGCGCTCGGTGAGGTTGTCGACGACCTGGTAGGTCAGTGTGCCGGACCGCGAGACGAGACCGACCGGGCCCGGGGCGAAGATGTTGCCCGGCAGGATGCCGAGTTTGGCCGCGCCCGGCGTGATGACGCCCGGACAGTTCGGGCCGACGAGGTGCGTGTCCGTCGCCTCCTCGGCGCGCTTGACGCGGGCCATGTCCTGTGTCGGGATGCCTTCGGTGATGGCCACGACCAGCTCGAGGGGCGCGTCGAGCGCCTCGAACAGCGCGTCGGCGGCGAACGCCGGCGGGACGAACACCACGGAGGCGTCGGCGTCTTCCGCGCGTGCGGCACGGGCGACGGTGTCGTAGACCGGGACGCCCGCGACCTCCTGGCCGCCCCTGCCCGGGACGGCACCCGCGACGACGTTCGTGCCGTAGTCGAGCATCTGTTCGGTGTGGAACTTCCCTTCGCCGCCAGTGACACCCTGCACGACGACGCGGGTGTCGTCGTCGACGAGCACGCTCATGCCGACGCCTCCGCTGCGGCCGCGACAGCAGCCTGGACGGCGTCCTCGAGCGTCGCCGCCACCCGGACGAGGCCGGTGTCGAGGATCTCCATGCCCTCGCTGGCCTTGGTGCCGGCGAGGCGGACGACGACGGGTTTCGGGATCTCCTCGAACTGCTCGAGGGCGGCGTTGATGCCGTTGGCGACCTCGTCGCCGCGGGTGATGCCACCGAAGATGTTGAACACGACGGCGTCGACGTTCTCGTCGGAGAAGACCATGTCCAGGGCGTTGGTGACACGTTCGGCTTTGGCGCCGCCGCCGATGTCGAGGAAGTTCGCGGGCTCGCCGCCGTAGTAGTCGACCAGGTCCAGCGTCGTCATCACGAGGCCGGCGCCGTTGCCGATGATGCCCACGTTCCCGGAGAGGCGGACGTAGTCGAAGCCATAGTCGTTTGCCTTGGCCTCGAGGTCGTCTCCGGCGGCCTCCTCCTCCATCTCCGCGAGGTCGGGATGGCGAAAGAGAGCGTCGCCGTCGATGTTGAGGACGGCGTCGGCCGCAACGACCTCGTCGTCGGCGGTGACCATCAGAGGGTTGATCTCGGCGTCGCTGCCGTCGTTGGCCTCCCAGAGTTCGTAGAGTGTCGTCAGTACCGAGGCGACGTCGCCCGCGATTTCCCTATCGACGCCGGCGTCGTAGACGGCCTTGCGGGCCTGGTAGGGGTGCATCCCGAAGGCGGGGTCGACGTGTTCGCGCGCGATGGCGTCGGGATCCTCGGCGGCAACCTCCTCGATGTCGACGCCGCCACGCGTCGAGACCATCGCCACCGGCCGGCCGGCGCCGCGGTCCATCGTCACCCCGGCGTAGAGTTCGTTCGTGAAATCCACCGCCGCCTCGACGAGCACTCGGTCGACGCGGTAGCCCTTCAGATCCATCCCGATGATGGACTCGGCGGCCGCGCGGGCCGCCGTCTCGTCGTCGACGAGTTCGATCCCTCCCGCTTTGCCCCGGCCGCCGACGTGTACCTGTGCCTTGATCGCACACGGATACCCCACGCGCCCGGCAGCTGCGACCGCCTCGTCTACCGTCGCGGCCAGTTCCGAGTCCGGGGTCGGGACGCCAGCCTCCGCGAACACCTGCTTTGCCTGGTACTCGTGTA
>CAYYHG010000178.1:0-5419 GCA_964471665.1 uncultured Halobacteriales archaeon
AGATGACGCGGTTCTGGAGGTAGTCGAGGTGTTTCGCGTTGTATACGATCTTCACCTCGTCCGTCGCAGCCGACCCGATGCAGGTCAGGCGGACGTTCTTGTCTTCGACTTCCTCGTCCGAGAGGATCTGCTGCATGTCCATGTCGATCTCGCCGTCGAGGACAATCGCGGCACAGTTCGCACAGGCGCCCGCGCGACACGAGAACGGCCAGTCGTAACCCTGGGCCTCGGCTGCTTCGAGGATGTACTCGCCCTGGTTGACCTCGAGGGTGCCGTAATCCTCGTCGTCGAGGCCTGCGTCGGCCGCTTTCTCGAAGGTCTCGTCGTCGTACATATCCCATCCCTGATCGTCTACGACTTCGTAGTTGAGGTACTCAACTGATGGCATCACCCTGGTGTTCACACCGCTCCCGGTTAGACTTTGCTGTTTGTCCGCTCCGTTCGAGGGGGGTCACAGCTCTACCGGCCCTGTTCTCAGAACCGGATAGTGTTCAGCCGGCAGTCGTGTGGTTGCCCTGCCTCGTCCTCGATACTGGTGATCGAACGCCAGTTCTCCTCTCCTCTCCTCTCCTCTCCTCTCCTCTCCTCTCCGGTGTGTGGTGTCTGTCCTGTCGTCTCGGTTGTGCGTTCGTCGAGGCGGTCGACGAATCACCAGACTTTCCACCTGTCCCGACAGACCCCCGCACATGTTCAGCGAATTCGAGGTTGTCCCCGCAGTCGACATGCAGGACGGTGAGGTCGTCCAGCTGGTCGGCGGCGAGCGCGGTTCCGGACGGGCCTATGGCGCCCCCGTTCGAGCGGCCCGGCGATGGGTCGAAGGTGGGGCAGAGACGCTGCACCTGGTAGATCTGGACGGCGCGTTCGAGGGGGACCGCGTCAACGCCGACGCCATCGACGCGGTGCTCGACGCCGTGGACGTGGACGTACAACTGGGGGGTGGCATCCGGACGGCCGCCGGCGCAGTCGACCTGCTGGAGCGGGGCGTCGACCGGGTGATTCTCGGCACTGCCGCCGTCGAGAATCCCGACATCGTCGCCACGATCAGCGACGAGCATCCGGGGAGTGTGATGGTCAGCCTGGACGCGAAGGACGGCGAGGTCGTCGTCTCCGGGTGGACCGAGACCACGGGACTCGACCCCGCCGAGGCCGCGGCTCGCTACGAACGTCTGGGAGCGGGCGGGATCCTCTTCACCGACGTCGACGTGGAGGGACAACTCGAGGGCGTCCGGACCGGCCCAGTTCGCCGGGTCGTCGACGCTGTCGACGTGCCCGTCGTCGCGAGCGGTGGCGTGGCGACCGTCGCGGACATTCGGGATCTGAAACGGACTGGCGCGGCGGCTGTCGTGGTCGGGAGCGCGCTCTACGAGGGCGAGTTCACGCTCGGGGCGGCCAAGCGAGCCGTCGACGGGTGATTTGCGACTCAGGGAGGAGAGACCCGAGCGCGGAGATTACCCCGTATATCCGCAGACGCCGGATCGTGGCGAGTTCACCACCGGCAGGAACCGTGGGCGTTCACAGTCGTGGTCGTCGGCACACGCTTGACAGTACAATGCGTCAGGGCCAGGACTCATCAGACACCCTTGGCAAATCTGGTCGGCTGGTTCTCCGCAGGACGTACACTCCCGGTTGGGTTGCTCGTTTCGAGTCAGAAGCAACAGCCCTTCATTGCCTGTTGAGAGGTCTTCCTCGCTGTCCGAGTCGAGCGTCGACAGCGCCCAACTCCCTGTTTCGACGACCGAGAGGGTGAGACGCGTACTCGATCCCCAGTCGTAGACGTAGGAAGCCTCCTCGACGGTGTGGCGGTCCAGCACTGCTCCCAGCGAGACATCCATTGATCGGCCTCGTTGCGGTTCTGATCCGAGCACGCCCGGATTATCGTTGCTGTAGTCGACGCCTCCGATCTGAAAGCTGCTGAGATGGTGACAACACTCGACCCAAAAGTCCCGCAGGAACGCATCCAGCGTCGCCAGAGTTGTCTCCCGGTCAACGAGGGTATGTATCCAGTAGTCGTCCCGATGAGTGCCACTGATCCGGAGGACAATAGCATTAGTCCCGCCCTCCGATGCCGGGAGGCAAGACCGGAGATGGCGGTTCATCCCGCGTTTCGTGTACGTTTCCCCGCAGAGGTAGCACTGGCCATCGGTCATATCGTTCCATTCATCGTACGCACTAATATGTCGGTCGCCTCGCACCGACGTATAGTCTTCTCAGTCAGCACATCCGGTACTGATTGGCGCAGTGATCAGTCCCGGTCGCCTGCCCCGACGGCGGCCTCGCCGACGGGATCGTGGCCCTCGATGCGTTCCTGGCCGTCCATGTACGGACGGAGGACCTCCGGGACGGTGACCGTACCGTCGTCGTTCTGGTAGTACTCGAGAATCGCAACCACCACGCGGGGCAGCGCTACCCCGGAGGCGTTGAGGGTGTGGAGATACTCCGCGGACTCGTGGCGTTCCGGTCGGTACCGGAGGCCGGCCCGGCGGGCCTGGAACTCCTCGAAGTTCGAGGCACTGGAGACCTCCAGCCAGCGGCCGCCGACCTCGGGACCGTCCGGCATATCGTCGGCCGGCGCCCACACCTCGATGTCGTACTTTTTGGCCTGGGCGAAGCCCATATCGCCGGTACACATGTGCAGTACGCGGTATGGCAACCCGAGTCGCTCGAGAACCTCGGCAGCCTCCTCGACGAGCGTCTGCAGGCGGTCGTAGCTCTCGCCGGGCCGGACGAAGTTGACCAGCTCGACCTTGTTGAACTGGTGGACCCGCACGTACCCGCGGGTCTCGGTGCCGTGTTCGCCGGCCTCGCGACGGAAGTTCGGCGAGACGGCGACGTGCTTGAGGGGGAGATCGTCGTCCAGCAGGATCTCGTCGCGGTACATGTTCGTGACGGGGACCTCCGCGGTCGGCAACAGCCAGAGGTCGTCGTCGTCGTAGGGTTCGTCGTTGCGGTCGCCGATCCGGTAGGCGTCCTCGACGAACTTCGGGAACTGGCCGGCCCCCTCCATCGACCGGGAGTTGACCGGCAGCGGCGGGAATACGTCGGTGTAGCCCTGTTCGCGGTGGATGTCGAGCATGAACTGGACCAGAGCGTACTCCAGGCGTGCGCCGTCACCCTTGAGGAACTGGAACCCCCCGCCAGTCACCTTCGCACCGCGCTCGAAATCGACGACCTCGAGCGTCTCGCCCAGGTCGTAGTGGGGCACCACGGGATCTGGCAGCGTCCGCCGGTCCTCGAATCCCCAGCGGCGGTTCTCGACGTTGTCGCTCTCGTCTTCGCCGACCGGAACGGTCTCGTGTGGGAGGTTCGGCACGCGGAGGAGCCGCTCTTCGAGTTCGCTCTCCAGTTCGTCTGCGCGGTCCTCGATTTCCTGGAGTTCGGTCTTCAACTCCTGAGAGCGCTCGATGACTTCCTGGGCCGTCTGGTCGTCGCCCTCCCGTTTGAGTTCGCCGATGCGCTCGCTGACCTCGTTGCGTTCGTGGCGCAGTCGGTCTCCCTCTGCCTTGAGTTCGCGCCACTCGGCGTCGATATCGAGGATTTCGTCCAACTCGACTCCCTCGACCCCCTTGTGTTCGATCGCCTCCCGGACCGCGCCGGGATGCTCGCGGACGAACTGCCTCGACAACATGTCACCTGGTTCACGGTGGTGTGGCAAAACCGTGTCGCTCTGGAGTCGCGAGTAACGCTTTTGCCCTGGCGCGACCGGAGTCCGAACATGGCAACGGGCGACCTCCACGAGGCGACTGTCGGGGATAGCACCGACGTCTACTACGTCGATACGGGGCTGTACGGCATCCCCGAGTTCAACTCCGTCTACATCCTCGACACCGACCGACCGGCGCTCGTCGAGACCGGAATCGGCACGGAAACCGATCTCGTTCTCGACGCGCTGGCCGAACTCGGGATCGAACCCGCCGACCTGTCGTACATCCTCCTCACGCACGTGCACCTCGACCACGCCGGCGGAGCTGGCTCTCTCGCCGCGGTGTGTCCCGAGGCCACAGTGTGTGTCCACGAGGTCGGCGCGCGCCACATCGTCGATCCGGACCGTCTCTGGCAGGGAACGAAAGCCGTCGTCGGCGACCAGATCCAGTACTACGCCGAGCCGGAGCCGGTACCCGGGGCGCGGGTCACCGAACTCGAAGACGGAGACGGGATCGACCTCGGCGACCGGACACTGGAGGTCCACCACGCGCCGGGCCACGCTCCCCACCAGGTCGTCTTCTACGACCCGGTCTCCGACGGCGTCTTCACCGCCGACGCTGCCGGCAACTACACGTCTGGCCTCGACGAACTGCACCTCGAAACCGCCCCACCGGACTTCGACCTGGAACTGTGTCTCGACACCATCGAGTCGATCCGGGCGATGGATCCCGGGACGTTGTACTACAGCCACGCCGGTGCCCACGCCGCCGACGGCCTCCTCGAGAGGTACGCCACCGTCCTCGAAGACCGCGTCGAGGAGGTCGAACGCGTCCGCGCGGAACTGGACGACGACGACGCTGTCCTCGAACACTTCCTCCAGCAGACCGGCACGGCGGCCTGGCGCGACGAAGTGGAGGCGTGGGGGCGTGAAAAGACGCGCGCGAAAGTCTCGCTGAACATCCGTGGCGTCCTTCGGTATCTCGCCGACCGGGAACACTGAAAAATTTCGGAACCCCCGGGTGCCGACTATCTCTACGCCGTTATACCCGGCAGTATGCCGAAGGATAGCCCATATAAGCGTGGGGTACGTATATTAGCTCGACACCGGCCTCGGAGGACGGCCTACACCACCAAAATATGACCAGCCGCGTATACAGATTACACTCGACACTGGAACTGCCCCTCGAGGACGTCTACGACTTCTTCGAGGATCCGGATCTGCCACCGGAGGTCGCGGATGTCGACATCACGCGACGGAACAACACGCTCATCATCAGCGCCGAGCCGGAGGACGACAGCATCAGCAAGTACACGCCCACGGCCCAGCTCAAGGCCAGTGTCACCGAGAACCGCGTCTACGAGGAGGAACCCGAGGACGGGCCCGGTGGTCCGCCCGCCGGCGCGGCGAGTACCGGGGGCTCGCCACAGTGGGGCACCTTCCAGGAGGAGGTCGAACCCCCCGAGTCGGAACTCGTCGAGTACGCCTGCTTCAAAGGAGACCGCGAAACTGTCCTCCAGAACACCGCTCTCCAGTACCCGATGTTCGAGGTCCTCTGTACGGTCGCCACCCTGGCCGAGAAGGGAACGCTCACTGCTGTCGCGGCCGCCGACGAGGACCTCAAGGCAGTCCGCATCGTCGACGGCGAACGACGCCCCGCGTCGCTCACGGTCACCGAAGACCCCGGCGACGAGGACGAAGAGAACGGCGTGAACTGGCGGGACAACGAGTTCATCTAGCGGCGGTGTCATACTGCCGGCCACAAGCCCGTGAGTAATT
>CAYYHG010000179.1:0-5328 GCA_964471665.1 uncultured Halobacteriales archaeon
GGCCTGAAATCCCGTGGCGGGATTCCTCCGCGTTCACGCGGAGGCGGAGGTCAATTATACGGACCATTCGACGGATCTGAGGTCACGGTCGTCTCCAGATCGGCAGGTTGTTTGACAGTCAGATCGTCGATGGCGTGGATGTTATCCAACCCTCCAGTTGAACCCGAAAATCCGAGATAGTAATTTGAAGGACGGGTACGACCGATTTCGGCGTCGGTGAACTGTCCTTCTTCTCTCGAACCGTCGAGTATCGAATGCCAGCCGGTGCCGTCCAACCAGTTCATTTCGACAGTAATACCCGTTTCGTTAGCGTCCCCCTGCGTCGGGTCGACAGTGAGGCGAACCCGCCGCCAACCACCATCGATGTTATTATGAAGGGCCCCCTCCGTAGTTAGCCAATTGTAATCCTCACAGCCGGAGACTGCGTCTCCTGCCCCGCGGATCGTCACCGACTGGGAATGACGTCCTCCAGCGCCGTCACTACAACCTATAGAGCCTGAGCCCACGTTGCCATCCGCGAAGTTACCGTACTCGTCGAACCCGACCCCGAGATAGCCAGCCTTAATCCCGGAATCCGACCCCGGGTTCGCTTCGTATCCAAGTGCCCCACCAGACTCTCCAAGATCACTCTCAGAGAAACCACTCGCCTGCGAGGAATTAAGCAAAAAGAAAGTAAATCCATCCGCACCATTGCCCTCTGCAGAGTAGTAATCGAACTCGGCCGTGATCCCATTGTCGGAGGAAAACTCTTTCTGGTAGATGGCGGAGCCGGCCTGGTCACCACTGGCTTCGGTTAGTCGAAGTGTTCCGGACCTTCCTCCCTCATCGGCGTCCCACTCCGCGGGGTCTCCGGAACCAGATTCGAAGAGGGTGCTCCACTCGGAGGGCTTACTACCGTCGAATCCCTCTTCAACCGGCAGGCCCCCGGCCGCACTCGCTGGCTCGGAACTCACCGCCAGACCCCCAGTAATGGCCGCCGCGCCAGCTCCGATCTGGCCCCCGCTCGGCCCCGAAGCCGACGGCCCCACTTGACTCCCACTCCCTGCCGCGTCTCCAGTCTCTATCTGTTCGCTGGCCCCCGACGAGGAGAGCAACGCTGGCGAGGCGGTCAGCGCAAGCACACTCGTGATCATCAACAGCGTGAAGAACACCGCCAGGACCGACTCGCGGGAAATCTCGGGAACGAATGGTGGCCGAATAACACGCTGTGAGTATTGCTGGACACTCATTCGTGGACCGCCCTCCCGCGTACTGAATTGGCAGACGTTGGTTGCGCTCTCCGCTGAGGAACGCGTTCTCTGCGAGTTGGGGCCTCAAGACAACCGGGCGAAAATGCCGACGCCTCCAACTTTTCGCTCGGTGCACCGCTTGAACGCCTCAGATGTTTCCCCCGACCCGAACGCGAAACACCCCGCCAGTGTTTCAACGGTCTTTGGCGAGCGAGCCCACGATTCCCTGGCCCGCCGACACACCACGTCGTCTTGACAGGCGTATCCCCGTAGACACTGCTAATATTTCGTTCTGGATCATCAAGACAGTAAACTTGTCTACAGTTCCACCCGACTGTCGCGGATCAGTTCCGACCCCGCCGACGTCGTCGCTCCTCCCGGTTGCTGTCGACCCAGGCGGCCGATTACTGCCTCCACGTGGCTGTCCCGGGAGAATGCACATACCTGAGGGACAGAACGGCGTCGCGTTGGATGGCACGTCGCGACCCGACTCACGTGGTCCTGAGATACCCATACGTTCTAGTCTGCTGAGAGGTTGAATATGGGTTTGGGTGCGATTATCGACAGTGAGAATTGTGCGGCAGATACATCACAGCAAGCGTCTCTCAACGATCCGAGGACGCCTCGATCGACGAGTGTTGTCTCCAGAAGACCGTTCCGTCCTCCACGTCGACGATACCGATCCCTTTGGAGGAATCCACATCTGAGAGAATCGTTTTCCCAATACAGCGGCGTTCGGAGTCGGCAGTGTTGATCCTGGCCGACCGGGGAGGAGTGGTCCGTTCGAGTTGCGTGCCGTCCCGGAGATGGACGAGGCAATCTCCCGCCGAATTTCGTGGGTCGTACACAAAAACCGGATACCGTGCGGTCGTGATTGAACTCGACACGAGCGTACACGGGTTCGAGCCGACGAGCCAGAGACCGTCCCTGTGTTTCCCGCCCTGCTCGATGGTCGTCCCCTCGATAGTCGATCCCGGTCGGTCGACGAGTTCGACGGCACTGCCCCAGGACCCGCTACCGATGACCGAGGTATCGACGAGTTCTATCGCGCGTTCCGTTGCCTCGACTTTCGGCAGCGGTCGGAGACCGAGAATTCCCGGTACCCAGTCGACTTCGTTCCTGATCCTGGTTCGTTCGATACGGGGGCCGTTACCGGTCGACCACACGACGATCACACCCTGGGACCGGTCGGCGTTCAGTATCCTGAGATCACAGTCCTCGACGCGGACCCGACCGGAATTGTCGCGTGGGCCCTGTTCGACAACGATCGCTCTGGTGTCGAACTGGGCGTTCGTCAGGGTGTACGGTCCGGTGTACGTTCCGAGATCGACTTCGATCGTCACCCCTCTGATGACGTTTCCACCGCCGCCGAGCCGGACGCCCGAGACGTTGTTGTTCCGGTACAATCCGCCGACCACCTCCACCGTTCCGTCACAGCGGCTCGCGTAGACGCCGTTGTTGCCAAACTCCTCGAGACGACAGTCCCTGATCTCGATCTCTCCGTTGTGTCGACCACCGATCCAGCATCCGACGCGCCCGTTCCCGCCTTTGTAGTGGCCGATGGCGGATCCGCGGCGCGCGACGTAGTCACGGACGACGCCCCGCTCCGATGGATCTTTGACCGCCAGCGCCAGTCCGTTGACGATCGAATCATCGGGATGGAGTCCCCGCCCGAGGAACTCGATGTCCTCGATCAGGAACCCCGAGCGCGTGATGAACCGGAGGCCGGCCGTGGTTTCTGTCGCCGAAATATCGACGTCGATTCCCTTGAAAACGACCCAGCCACCGATGAAGCCGAACAGTTTGTCGTTGAATCCGACCGGCGGGACGAACGACACGTCACCGGTTCCCACGAACCCGATCCGATCGAAATCCTCGAACCGATGATTGCGTTCGAACCGGTACGTGCCAGTCGGGAACCGGATCGCCACACCGTCCCCTGCGCCACTGTCGATGGCCGTGTCACAGGGCGACTCACCGCTCGGATCGCATCCGAGGTCCTCGACCGCGTCGAGGATCTGATCGAACTCGGACGCCCACTCCGGGATCGGGGTTTTGGTCGGAGCCCCGGTTGCGGTCGTGGTCCGCGAACTCCCATCCGACGATACGGCAGGTGTCCCTCCCGGAGTCGCGTCGGAATCCGACGCAAAGGCCGAACAGCCCGCAAGTGCCATCGAGACGCCCGAACTCAGCGCTAACACGGACCGTCTCGTCAGCGTCCGGTCTCCACCCCGTCCAGCGGTCGGGTCGTCGTCTCGTTCGTCAGTCACGCTTATAATCCCGGGCACAGTCGCTGCGCCCACAAGTCACTCCGCCAGTATCGTACATTCGCTTGAGCTTCTCCGCAGACGCACTTAGTTAAGTAGGGCTGGATCTGTTTACGGTCCGTCTACAGGCCAGGCAGGCCGAGTCCTTCGGAGCTCGATACCGAGGCGGGCCACGGCCAGAACAGAATCGACAACGGGGACTATCCCTCCAGCGAACCACTCGCAGGGAATCATCGGACCACGAACAGTCGGAAGTGCCAACCCCCAGTTATGCAGTGTCTACTTCTGTGGAACGAGGGTTTTGTTCCTGATGAGATTCTTGAATCCGGAGCGTGTACTGTATACACGCATGACACACGATACGCCAGGCGGTACAGACGAGCGACGTCTGTGGTGTGAGAACTGCAAGCTCAGCGTCGAACCGTCGACAGGGAAGGCTGGTTCCAAATGTCCAGCCTGTGGTAACGACTTGGAAGGACAATTTTCGTGATACTGCGGGATATAAGCGCGTGAGCAATATCGGCACCCCGGGGTGCCGAGTGTCTTTACGAAGTTGTAGCCGGCAGTATGAGAAAGCAGTGCTGAACGCACGTTCTGCGCGCAATCTCTGTCCGGGACAGGATCAGACGTTCGTCGAGTACCGCAGGAGGCCAGCGACGCCGCCGAACGCGGTGAGGAGCTGTTCGCCCTTCTCGAAGTCGGTCGAGACGAAGACCGTCTCGGTGCCCCGCTGGTTGGCAATTCCCATCAGGTGGTCGATGACGTCCTCGCGGTCGCCCTCGGTGACGTCCTCGCCACAGCGCGAGCAGGTGTGTGTCGGCGTCTCCGTGGTGCTGTCGACGAGTTCGCGTTCCTCGTGGCCCTCGCTGCACTCGTAGGAGACCACGTCCGACCGGAGGTCCTCGCTGATGAGGAGGCGGTCGACCGCACCCATCACGAGGTTCTCGCGGGTCGCCTCGAACCCGTAGGTCGCGAGGTTGCCGTCGTGGAGTTGCTGGAAGAACTCCTCCATGACCTGCTTGTCCTCCAGGATCTCGCGTTCCGCGAGGACCTCGCTGGCGGCGTCGACGAGGTCGTACAGCCCCGACTCGTCGGTGTAGGCGACGTCGAACTTCCCGATAACCTGGTCCCGGAGTTCGTGGTGGAGGTAGTCGCCGTCGAGGAACTCGTCTTTGGTGGGCGAGGGACCGCCCACGAGCACCCCGTCGAGGTCGTGGCGCTCGGGCACGAACAGGTCGTTGGCCATGCCGGCGACCTCCTGGTAGAAGTTGTCGATGGCCTCCAGGCGCAGGCGGGCAAAGCGCTGTGCGGACTGGCCGCCCTTGCGCTGTTTGCCGGGGACGAGTGAGGTGGCGGACTTGACGGGTTCGACTCGCTTGCCCCGCAGCCACCCGACGTTGGCCTCCCGGCGGTCGAGGACGACCAGGCCGAACAGACCCTTGTCGGCCAGCATCTCCGCGAGGGGTTCGGTGAGAAACTCCGAGTCACAGTGGTAGCGAAACGACTGGACGGGCTGGGGTGGGTTCTCCAGGACGCGCGTGACCATCTCGGTACGGCCGCCGCCCGAATCGACCGCCCCCGAGAAGAGGACCATCCCGTTGTCTGGGGGCGTGTCGTAGTACTTGAGGCGGTCTTTGATGCTCTTGAGGGCGTCCTGGACGTTCGTGCGCGTGTCCTTGGACTTGATGTTGCTCGCCTCGGAGTGTTCCTGGGTGATGTGTCCGGCGACGTCGCTGATCTGGCGGTCCGGCGGGACGTAGATCGTGACCAGTTGTGTCCCCGACCCGCGGTAGTCTTTGAGTTCCTCTATGAGCTTCCGGAACTCGTATTTC
>CAYYHG010000180.1:0-5305 GCA_964471665.1 uncultured Halobacteriales archaeon
AGCGCACTCTGGTTCGCGAACGACGCGGGACTGGACGTGTTCACGAGCGCCTCGATCATGCAGGGACGGCTCGCGCGCGAGATGCCCGACGACGTGGCGGCGAAACTCGACGGAGAGACCAGCGCACAGCGCGCGATCAACTTCGCACGCAGCGGGCCGGGCGTGACCTGCTCACTGGTGGGGACGAGCACCCCAGATCACGTCGCCGAGAACGTCGCCGCGGGCACGTACGAACCGCTCGGGGCGGAGGCGTTCGACGCTGTCTTCGAGTGATCGCCGTCACCGGTCGGTCCCGTCTTCCACGTCGGGTGGCAGTCCGTCCCAGACACCGGGTTCGACGAAGGCCTCGGAGGATCGCTCGCGGTTGCGCTCGGCCAGCCGTCCCCACTCTTCGAGCCCCGACGCGACGGCCTCGGAATCGACGCCCACCACCTCGCCCAGCGCCTCGAGGTCCCGCGGCGCGCGGAGGTCGAGGTGGCCACGGGGATCGGCACTGACCACGTACGGCGTCTCGTAGTGGTCGACGATCTCCCAGAGTTTCCGCAGGTCACGGATCGCCCGGACGCGCCGGCCGCCGCTTCGCTCCAGCACCGGCCGCAGCGACACCTCGACGCGGACGCCGTTGGCGGCGGCCTCGCGGGCCAGGACGTGGTTGAAATCCCCGTCGCCGGCCATCGGGTGGGCCAGGACGTCGACTGCCGGCTGCTCGACGGCAAAGCGGTTCATCGCCTGATCGCCCCCGTGGACCGCGACGATGGTGGTCGCCTCGCGGTGTGTGCCGACGAACCCGCTCGCACGCGAGGGATCCGAGGCACGCACCTCCACGCCCGTCACCACGTCGACGCCGTGTCGTGTCCGGATCGCCTCCGGATCGTAGGCGGCCGGTTCGTCGCCGTGATTGCGGACGACGATCCCCTCGTACCCGTACTCGCTGGCGGTCGTGGCCAGCCGCGCCACCGTGCTCGCCCCGTCGGGGTGGGCGTGGACCCCCTCGTACATCACAGGTCCTCGAACAGGTCCCGGGCGTTCCCGACGGCGCCCGCCTGGGTTGCGGGGTAGGCCTCGACCTTCGCCCGGAAGGTGATCCCCTCGCCCAGACGGACCGCACCGTTGTAGGCGGCCTGCTTGTCGAAGGACACGAAGAGACTGCAGTTCTCGTCGACGCGCTCGTCGAGTTCCCCGCGCACCCGGTCGAGTTCGTTCGCTGGCAGGTCGGCCACGCTCTCGAGGACAGTCCTGACCGCGTCGGCGTTCTCGACGCGCGCGGAGAGGACGAGTATCCGGTCGCCGTGGTACCCCTCGGACTCGGCGCGTGCGACGGAGAACTCCTCGGGAAGAAAGGTCCGCAGCGCCGCCTCGACCCGCTGGTCGTCCTCCGTGACGAAACAGAACGCGCGGAGGTCGACGTAGTGAAGCGGGATCGAAGCCATTCGCCTACCCGGCCGGTTCGAGGTTGTCCTCGGGGACGCCCTGCTCTTTGCCGTCCTCGAAGCTGACGGTGTAGTTCGCGTCGCCGAACATCGTCTCTACCACCTGCGTGACCGCCCCCTCCTGGCCGTCGTACTCGCTGTGTTTGTCGTGCAGGACGACGGTGTCGCCTTCCTCGAATGTCATACGCCGCGGTACTCGATGCCCCGATAAAAAGGGACTGTTTCGAGGTCGAACACTTATGTGTGTGCCACCTCGAACCGGAGGGTATGGATACTCCCACGCGCACTCGCGCCCGAGCACACTGGCGACCGGCCGGCAAGCACCCCCACTGCCCGCACGTCTGCCAATGACGACGGTCGACGACCTCTGGTATCTCGCCGACGAGGCCGACCGGCAGGCCGAACGGACCTACCACGACCTGCGCGACCGCCACGACGACTACCGGGCGTTCGAGGCGACCAAACGTGTCTCCCGGCGACGCTTCCGCACCGTCGCGACCCGCATCCGCGACAACGGTGCCCCCTACGGCGCCCACACGCTCGTCTACCGGCCCTCGGGGGCGCTCTTGCTGGTCCGCCACGAGGCTGTCGGCATGTGGGTCCTCCCCGGCGGCGAGTCCAGGTCCGGGGAGTCCTTCCGCGAGGCCGCCGAGCGAGAACTCCGGGAGGAAGCGGGCGTGACCGCAACCTACGGCGGGTTGGGACTGCTCGGCCGTGTGGACTTTCACGCCGACGGGCACACCGCCTGGGGCGTCCTCCCGATCTTCGAGGCCGAAATCGACGCCGGTGCCCCGGCGCCGACGGTACAGGATCCCGACGGCGAGATCACGGCCGCCCGCTGGTTCGACGAACTGCCCGCGGACACCCGCGACCGGGACGAACTGCTCGCCTGGCGCAACCGGCGGTTCGGGTGATACTGTCCTGAAGAGACCCCGAACCGTGTGAAAAAACGTCGAAAGGGTGGATTGGAGAACGGCGTGCCAGAGACCTGCGGACCCCCACTGGTGGCTATCGTATCGCTGAGGGGCTGGGTGCGGTGGGAGTCCAAAAGCAGGTACGGAGTCGAGACGCCTGATTGTTTGGTATGTTATGCCAGGGTGTTTATACGAGTGATCAGCTCGCAGAGATGACGTCGTCGATGCGGACGATCATCGTCGCGGCCTCAGTCGCGGACTCGACGGCCTCGTGTTTGACCGCGGCGGGGTCGAGGACGCCGTAGTCGACGGGGTCGTCGATGACGCCCGACTGACCCTCGCTGATGATACCGGCGCGGCCGGTCTCCTCGTGTTGGGAGCGGAGAGCGACCAGCGCGTCGATGGGGTCCATGCCGGTGTTCTCCGCGAGCGTCCGCGGCAGGACGTCGACGGCGTCGGCGTAGGCCTCGACGGCCAGTTGTCTGCGGCCCTCGACGCTGGCGGCTTCCTCCCGGATCTGGTCGGCGACCGCGATCTCGGTGGCACCGGCGCCGGCCACGACGCCGCCCTCCTCGAGGGCAGCGGTGACGACGTCCAGTGCGTCCTGGAGGGCGCGTTCGAGTTCGTCGACGACGTGTTCGGTCCCACCGCGGGCGAAGATGGTGACCGACTCGGCGGCCGCGCCACCCTCGACGAAGACGAGTTCCTCGTCGCCGTACTTCTCGACGGTGACGCTCCCGGCCTCGCCGAAGTCCCCGGCGTCGAGCGTGTCGACCGACCCGGCGCGCGTGGCGCCGGTCGCGGCCGCGATGGCCTTCGCGTCGTCGCTGTCGACGCTCTCGAACGCGAGAATCCCCTCGGCAGCGAGGTAGGAACCGACGCGGTCCTCGATGTCGCCCTCGACGAACGCGACGTCGGCGTCCACGTCCGCGAGCGCGTCCGCGTAGCTGCGCAGTTCGTCTTCCTCGGCCTCGAGGGCGGCGTTCAACTGGTCGACGCTGGAGACGTCGTACTCGGCGTCGACGTTGCTCTCCGTGACCTCGAAGTCCTCGTCGATGACCGCGATGGCCGCGTCGGACACCGAGCGGGACATCTCGTCGTTGACGGGTTCCTCGTCGACGATCACTCCCTCGACGAGTTCGGTCGCGCTCGAGGAGGCGCCGGCCTGGGCGTGGATCGAGATCTCGCTGCGGTCGACACCGCCGTCCTCGCGGACGTGGCCCACCGCGTCGACGACCGTCCCGGCCAGGTTCCCGGCCGCGACGTCGCCGGTGCCCTTGCCGGTCATGCTCGACTCGGCGACCTCGATCAGTTGCTCGTCGTCCAGGTCCCCGTCGAGTGTGACGTCGTCGACCGCCGCGGCGGCGATGTCGGCGGCCTCGTAGTACCCCTCGACGATGGTCGTCGGGTGGACGTCCTCGTCCAGGAGGTCCTCGGCCTGCGAGAGGAGTTCGCCCGCCAGGACCGCCGCCGTGGTCGTGCCGTCGCCGACTTCCTCTTCCTGTGTCTCGGCGACTTCGCTCAGCATCTGTGCGGCTGGGTGTTCGATGTCCATCTCGTCGAGAATCGTCGCGCCGTCGTTCGTGATGACGACGTCGCCGCTGTCGGAGACGAGCATCTTGTCCATTCCGCGGGGGCCCAGCGTCGTGCGTACGGCCTCGCTGATCGCCTTGCCCGCGGTGATGTTCGAAGACTGTGCGTCCTCACCTTGTGTCCGTTCGGTGTCCTCGTCGAGAATGAACAGGGGCTGTGCCCCCATGCGCCGCTGGCCGGATTGTGACATGTTTGGTTACCTCGATTCAACTTTCGTTTGCGGTTCTATATAAATGTTTTCAATCGACCGCAGGACGTTGCTGGGACGGCGGGGATTGAGGGTGGAGTTTAAGACTGGCGGCGGTAAAGAGGGAGTAGATGCTCGAACTGGAACACGGGTTCCGGGTCGTCGACGTGCACCTGGAGCTGGAGCCCGACGGGCAGCGGCGGGGTCCGGCGGCCGGCGACCCGGACCAGGTCGAGCGCGAACTCCACCAGGCCGGCGTGGTGCGGACGCTGGCCTTTCCCGCGGAACGGGACGGGTCGTACCTCAAGCCCAACAACGCCGTCGCGCGGATGAGTGTCGGGCGGCCGATGGTTGCCGTTGCACGGATCACCGGCGCCCGGGACCCCGGGCAGAGCACCGGATCGCGTCTGCGCAACATCGCCGTCTCGCGCACGGACCACCACACCTCCCCCGGGGACGTCGAGCAGTACGCCTACGACGACCGCTTTACCGGGTTCAAACTCCACCCGCCAGCCGACGGCCTCCCCGACGCAGACGTCCTCGAGCGACTCGAAGACGTGGGACTGCCGGTTCTCACGTACGCCGGCCGGGGATTTCCGCCGGCGACCGTCGAGGAGGCCCTGCTCGGATACGACTTCCCGGTGATCGTCTCACACATGGGCGGGCACCCACTCGAACGGGACCTGATGGACCGGTCGATCGACCTCCTGGACGAGTACGAGACGTGTTACCTGGATACGAGCTACGCGCGCCTGCGGGACCCCCTGGAGCGGGCCGTCATGGAACATCCCGACCGGGTGCTCTTTGGCAGCGGGGCCCCCGCCTCCCACCCGACGGTCGCCCTCATGGAGATTCTCACTCTCGACGTGCCCGAAGACGCGATGCGGAAAGTGTTCTCGAAGAACGCCTCGCGTGTCGTCGACGAACTGGCGCCGTGACCTCCTCCCCGTAGAGGCACTCCCCCTTCCCCCCTGGCGGTCACCTGTGCTCTCATCCGATCCCTCTCCTGTCCTGACATTATTTTTTGTGATAATAGGGGGCAAAAGATCAATACAGATGCCGTAATGAACATTATACAGAGTGAAAATGAACTGGAATAACACGGTCGGACTCACGCGGCGGAAGGTGTTGCAGGGCGTCGGGGCAGCGGGCCTCGTCGGCGTGGCCGGAACACAGCCCGG
>CAYYHG010000181.1:0-5207 GCA_964471665.1 uncultured Halobacteriales archaeon
CGCGATGTACATCGCGTAGATGACGGGCGCGCTGGGGTTGATCGTGAACGACGTCGAGACGTCGCCGACGTCGATGCCGTCGAACAGGATCTCCATGTCCCGGAGGGTGTCGACCGCGACGCCCTCCTTGCCGACCTCGCCGTCGCTCATCGGGTCGTCCGAGTCGATGCCCATCAGCGACGGCATGTCGAAGGCCGTCGACAGTCCAGTCTGGCCCTCTCCGATGAGGTAGTGGAACCGTTCGTTGGTCTCCTCGGCGGTGCCAAAGCCCGCGAACTGGCGCATCGTCCACGTCCGCCCGCGGTGCATCGTCGGATAGGGCCCGCGGGTAAAGGGTGGCTCGCCGGGAAAGCCGAGATCCGCCTCGTAGTCGAGATCAGCGACGTCCTCGGGCGTGTACAGCCGGTCGACTTCGAGGTTGGAGACCGTCGCAAAGCGGTCCTGGCGCTCGCCGTAGGAGTCGAGTACGGGTTCGAGCGTCTCCGCCTCCCAGGACTCCCGGGCCGTCCTGATGTCGCGCAGGTCGTCCTCGTCGTACATACACGCGAACGTGGTCGCTGCCGGATTTAAGCGTTCGGTGTACAGGGACGGTCGTGATTCAGTACGGAATCGACCGCACGAACGCAGGCGGCCGGCATACCCACACTTTTTATTGTCCCCGTCGTGGCCCCGGGTATGGGACCGGACCAGACCGACACCGACACGCCCGGGGCCACCCGCGAAGCGGACACCCGCGAGACAGTCACAGTCACAGTCTCGGACGACGGACACCTCGCGACGATAACGCTCGACCGGCCCGAGCGGCTGAACACCTTCAGTACGCAACTGGCGGTCGACCTCGACGACGCCCTGCACGCACTGGAGGACGACGACGGCGTCCGCGCGATTGTCGTGACCGGCGCAGGCGACGCGTTCTCGGCGGGGATCGACCTCTCGGAACACGGCGACCACGACGGTCAGGCGGCCTTCGAGACGTGGGTGACGCGCATGGAGGAACCGTTCCACACCATCGCCGAGATGGGAACGCCGGTCGTCGCCGCCGCCCACGGCCACGCTGCGGCCAACGGCGTCGGCCTGGTCGCGGCGTGTGACCTCGCAGTCGCGGCCGAGGGCACCGGGTTTGGCGCCACCGCCCCGAAGGTCGGCCTCTTCTGTATGGGTCCGGCGGTCCCGCTGCGAGAGAATCTCCCCCGCAAGCGCGCGCTCGAACTCCTGCTGACGGGCGATCTCGTCGAGGCGGAGACGGCCCTGGAGTGGGGGCTGGTAAACCGTGTCGTCCCCGAGGGCGAGCACGTCGAGGCCGCGATGGAGTTCGCGGAAACGATCGCCTCGAAGAGCCCCGTCGCCGTCCAGATGGGCAAGGAGGCGTTCCACGAGATGGCAAAGATGGACTACCACGAGGCTCTGGAGTTCTCGAACGAGCGGTTCGCCGCCGTGTGTGCGACCGCCGACGCCCGCGAGGGTATCGGTGCCTTCCTCGATGACGACCCCCTGGGTCCGGAGGAGTGGCCCGGGGAGTAAACTACCCCACCCTATTCGCTTGTGCTTCCGCCGGGGCCGGAAGCCCGGCACTTCTTGAGGGTGAGGCCTCCGCCTCGAATTATCCACCCGGACGTGATTTGCTTAAGCCATACCCTCACAAATCTCGACTTTCACTGTCTGTACCGATTGATATCGTGTCTTGACGTGTGACAGAGTCACGTCCGGGTGGATAGGTGATTTCGACCCCGTGGGGTCGAATATCTCCACGTCGTTATGGCCGGCAGTATCAGTCAATCATCAGCTGTAACCATCTCTCGTAATTCGATCCAATCAGGTTCGGTTACAGTAACAGCACAACGTTCACAGAGAACTATCCTCAAATCCGTCGGGTCGTTACCTCTCGTGCGAGCACGGAGCACGTACTCTCTTGCTGGTCGTTCTTGACCGTTGCAGTTACTACAGAGGCTCATTGTTGTCGTGTCGCTCTCCCATCACAATCAATTTACCACATTTTCACAAATCGAATAACATTGATTAACTGAGTGACAGTGGGCTCTGGCTACTGCTGGACGTGTGGCGAAAACCCCAGCACTACAGAGTGATAGGCAACAACTATCTGGGCTGTTTCTGGACGAACACCTGTTCGGTATCAGAGCAAGAAGTCCGCCAGGTGGTCGCGGTAGGCCTCCGGACGGTCCTCCATGACCCAGTGGTTCGCGCGGTCGAGTCCGACGAGGTCGGCGTCAGCGATGTCACCCTCGAGGCGCTCGGCCCACTCTATTGGCTGGAACTCGTCTTCGGCACCCCACAGTAACAGCGTCTCGGCCGTGACGTCAGCGGGGTCGATCTCGGTCGTGTGGCTGGTGTTCGTCGCCGAGGCGTTCCGGACGACGGAGGTGACGCCCTCCTCGGACGCCCACGGGGCGGTCATACCTTCGAGGAACTCGTCGCTCGCGTCGTCGCCGTAGAGGGTATCCTGCATCAGGCCGCCGAGCATCCCCTGGAGTTCCTCGACGCTCGTCTCCCGCGCCGTGCCGGGGAGGCCGAGGTCGGTGATCGTCTGGATCGGCCAGGAGTCGTAGGCGACGGAGTTCGACAGCACCAGAGAATCGACGGCACCGGGATTGTGGGCGGCGTAGCGGAGAAACACGCCGCCACCCAGGTCGTGACCGACGAGGGTGACCGTCTCGAGGCCGAGCGCGTCGAGCAGTCCCTCGAGCATGACCTCCTGTGCGCGCAGCGACCGGTCGAACCCGTCGTGCATCGCGGAGTTGCCGTAGCCGATCATGTCGGGCAGGATGACACGGTGCTCCGCCTCGATCGGTCCGATCACGTTGCGCCACAGAAACGAGTTCGTCGGGATGCCATGGAGAAAGACAACGGGGTCGCCCGATCCCGCGTCGTAGCAGGCTACGTCGAGGTCGTGCCCGTCGACCGTGACTGTCTCGCTGTCCTGTGCGTCGGTCCACTCGTCGTAGGTGGTCACGTGTGAGTCACCATTACGTACCTGTTTTTCCACGGACTAACGCGTACTGCCTATCAGTATTGGACGGCACCTCCCTCATTGCGTGGACGCCCTCGCGCCGTCGGTTCGTGCCGGGGAGTTCTCGAAGAGACACGCGGCCATCGAGTCGTGGATCGCGCGCATGTGCTGGCTGAAGGTTGGCTGGGAGATGTCGAGCGACTCGGCACACTCCTCGGCGGAACTCTCGCGGGGCCACTCGAAGTAGCCGCTCAGATACGCCGCCCTGAGGACCTCGATCTGTCTGTCGGTCAGCCGCTCGGCGAGGGTTCCTTTCAGGCCCTGCTGGCTCCTGACTGGGATCGACCCCGCGTCCCGCCTGCTCGCGAGGAGTTCCGACCTCGGATGTCGCGACTGGAACATCTCGACGACCGTCCGGACGTCGGCGTGGGCCGGTACGTTTGCCACGACGCGTCCGGTTCCGTCCCTGGCGGTCACAGCGCGTGTCACCGCACCCGCGTCTGCCAGCGTCGTCGTCACGCACGGACCGGCGACGATCAGCTGCACCAGGCCACCGTCTGGCGCCTCCCTGACGAGTCGCGCCTCTGCGACCCCGGACACGTCCCGGGCCATCCCGACTATCCGGTCGGGATCGGTCCCCTCGACGGCAAAAAACTCCAGCAACGCCCCGTCCGAGCGGTGGACGAGGTGTTCGAGGGTCAACCGACACGACGCCTCCTCCGAGGCCAGCACGAAAAAGTACTCCTCGTTGGCGACCTGGAGCTCGATTTCGGTTGGTGTCCCGACTGCGGTGCTGTCCTGGATTGACATAGTATGGCTAGCTGTCCCATCGCATTAACTATCTGCTAACCCCAGTGTAACCCGGGTCGGCCGGATTCGCCCCGCACACCGTCCAAGAGACACCTCGAACGGCCGGCTGTGACCGGACCCTATCAGTATTGGCTGAAGCTTGATTTTCGGTCCAGGACAGTCACAGACGCAGGCACGCGCTCTGCCGGGCCGTTCGCCGGAACCGTGAAAGTATTTAACCGACTCGAAACAAGCTACCACACACCATGCGAGCAGCCAGACTCCACGAGTACACCCACGACATGTCGAATGGACTGACAATCGACGAGGTCGACCGCCCACAGACACAGGGGAGCCGGGACGTCGTCGTCGAAATCGACGGCGCAGGCTGGTGCCAGACGGACAACCACATCATCGAGGGCCAGTGGGCGGACTACGTTCCCCAGCCCCTCCCGATGACGCTCGGTCACGAGAACGCCGGGACAGTCGTCGAGGTCGGCGAGGAGGTGACGCTCGTCTCCGAGGGCGACCAGGTCATCTGCCACCCGGTCCAGACCTGCGGGACCTGTCGGGCCTGCCGGCAGGGGGAGACGATGTACTGCGAGAACGACTCCTTCAACGGTCTCACCACAGACGGAGGGTTCGCCGACGAGATGCTCACGAGCGACCGATCGGTCATCCCCCTCCCCGACGGCGTCGACCCCGTCGACATCGCGCCACACGCCGACGCCGGCATCACGGCCTACCACGCCGTCAAGAAGGCCGCCGACGAACTCAACCCCGGCGACACCGCCGTCGTGATCGGGGTCGGCGGCCTCGGCCACATCGGCCTGCAGTGTCTGGACGCGATGAGCGCCGCCGACATCGTGGCGCTGGATATCAAGGAGTCGGCCCGCGAACTTGCTGTCGAGTGTGGCGCCGACGCCACGTTCGACCCCGAGAGCGTGGACGTCGCCGAGACGGTCGAGGACCGCACCGACGGTCACGGGGCCGAGCAGGTCCTCGATTTCGTCGGCGCGGACGAGACGACCGCGCTCGGTCCCGAAATTGCCGCCCTCGGCGGCGAACACCACGTCATCGGCTACGGCGGGCACGTCCACGAACCGTCACAGGCGTTCGTCGCCGGGGAGTTCACCTTCCGCGGGACGCTCGTGGGCCAGTACAGTGAGCTCCAGGAACTCGTTTCGCTCGTCGAGCGCGGCGAGGTCAACCTCCACACCAGCCGGTACGATCTCGGCGAGATCAACGAAGTGGCCGAACAGCTCGAAAACCGCGAGATCGACGGCCGAGCAGTCATCACGACGTAGAAGACGACCTCGGCACCCCGCGGCCGACTGTTTTTCCACGAGACAAACCGACGGACTCGTTCCGAGCGGTCAGCGGACAATATATTCGACCCCACTACTGATACTGTCGGCTATAAGCCCGTGAGCAGTATCGGCACCCCGGGGTG
>CAYYHG010000182.1:0-5195 GCA_964471665.1 uncultured Halobacteriales archaeon
CCCCTGGTGGACTGATTCGTTGACAACCGTCACTATACTCTCGAGGAGACACCCGTCTGGACCGTCGCCACTCCGGAGTGTCGAATCTCGTCACGAAGTCATAGCCGACAGTGGTATACTGGTCGACAGAGTCTCTGATAGATTTCACCGGGCCGTGACGCGGCGAATTCTATCAACTGTTCTGTCGACCGGTATACGATCGACAGCACGGACCGGCGGGGGAGGGACGTGCCGGTGGGTCCCGGAGCGGCCGTCGTCAGCGGGCGTCTCGGCGGTGCTGGTGGGAGCACGGTCGTGTGGGAGTGCGGTGTGTTCGGGACCGACACCGCAGGGCGGGCCAGCCGGGTGGTGGGTGCCTCACGAGGACTGTTGTAGTTCAGTACGGTATTTCGCCGCCCAGAGGTGGCGAATACCGGGACACAGCTACACCAATCCGTATCACACACTGCCAGTGGTGGTCGTACTGCCGGCCATAACTACGTGGAGATGTTCGATCCCACGGAGGATCGAAATCACTCACGGGCTTGTGGCCGGCAGTATCAGGTTTCGCGCGCCCGTCGCATCGCGACTTCGGCGATACCGACGTTCGCGGTGCAGTTCGGACACGCGAACACTTCGCCGGACTCAACCGCGAAGACGCGGACGAACTTCTCCGAAACCGGACTCCCACAGTGATCACACGATTCCATGTTCGGGCTCCCAGCCAGATGGGGGCGGCGGAGGCAAAAAGGGATTTTCCGGTTTCTCACCCAATTTCGTCCAACATCTGGCGGCACTTCACCTCAAGGAGCGAGCGGGACCATTGCCCCCGAGCGAAGTAGAGTGATAGTGATTGCTGTAAGCCATTCCCGGATCGACCGCAGGACGCAACGCGGTCGAAGCGGTAATTCGTTACAGTAATCACTATCAAGTGGAAGTCACCGACGGAGTTCCAGAGTATGACGTATTCGCAGTCTGGCTTCGAACTCAAAAACACTAGTGGCCGACGCGCAACACTCTGGCTCTCCAAAATTGGAGACATCAAAATCCGCTATCACCGCGACATCCCAGACAAAGCCGTCATCAAAGAAGTCACGGTCAAGAAGGAGACGACCGGCGAGTGGTTCGTTTCCTTCGGCCTCGAAACCGACAATGATGATTCTGCGAGCGATTCCGGGGCCGTCTCCACGGACCTGTGTGGTTCGGGACCGCCACAGATGACGCCAGTAGTGTTGGATCCGAGGCAACTGTCGGTGGACTGGCCCAGCAAAAGCGGCTACGACGGTCCGTTTAGCTGCCGGGGTCGCCGCTGTCGGCCTCTGCGCCCGCGATGGCGTCCTCGAGGCCGTCCGCGACGGCGTCGTCGACAGTGTTCTCGTCGCGGAGTTCGCGGTCGTTCCCGTCACTGTCCTGTGATTCGGTGATCTCTTCGTCGCCAGTCACGGCCACGAACAGGTCGCCCAGTTCGTCCGCGCTACTCGATTGGGATTTGCTCATACTACCCCTTGGGAGTCCACCAACATAGGCTCCACACCAAATCTGTTGGGTAGTCACAGGACCGGGGAAAATTTAAGAAGGGACCGCCCAGATCACGGGCGCAAACCGCACGCGGGCACCCGGGTTCTCACAGGGACGGCCGTCGCCGTTTTCGAGGTCGATTGTCTGTCGTCTACAGCAATTCGTATATCAGAGGACGCTGCGCTGGCAGGACCCACAGAGGGTTTCCTCCTTGACGTCGACCTGGCGGACGGTCGGCGAGAAGTTCATCACACAGCGTTTGTTCTCGCAGTGTTCGAGTCCGAGCGTGTGGCCGACCTCGTGGATGACCTCCTTGCGGACGCGGTGGGAGAAGATCTCGCCGGCCGAGCGGTTCGAGAACCCGCCGTCCGAGGAGGTCCGCAGGCGGTACGTCGAGATGACCGAGCCGCTCCCCCCGAGGTACGCGAGCCCGAAGACGTAGTTGCGCCGGTGGTAGAAGAGGTCCTTCGGCGTGACGGCGATGTTTTTCTCCCCGCTTCCGACTCGTTTCGCGAGGTCGATGAACTCCTCGGCACGGTACTGGTCGCGGCTCGAATCGTAGGATCCTGCGGGGACTGGCCGGGCGTCGTGCACCGTCACTTCGGAGTCGTAGACCGACCGCAACGCGCTGGAGGCCTCCCGTTTGACGACAGCATCGACCTCGCCCACCGGCACGATGTCGACGTGCATGCAAACACATATGCGGTGGCGCTTCATAAAAACCCCGCGTGGAAGTCGACACCACACACGCCCTCGTCGCTCGCCTCGGGGGATTCGACCGGGTCGTGGAGGTGGGTGTCGGCAGTCGCCCCGACGTCGCGGCCGGCCTCGCCGCCCGCGGTGTGTCGGTCACCGCTACGGACGTTCGTGACCGGTCCGTCCCGGCGATTGTCCGGTTCGTCCGCGACGACGTCACCGACCCCGATCGCCGGGTGTACGCCAGAGCCGACGCCATCTACGCCCGCAACCTCCCGCCGGAGCTCCACCGGCCCGTCGGCGAACTCGCGTCCGACGTCGACGCCGCGTTCCTGTTCACGACACTGGGTGCCGACCCGCCGACGGTCCCGGTCGAGCGGGAGACGCTGCCCGGGACGACGCTGTTCGTCGCCGAGTCGCAACCGCCTTGAACTCCCAGTACTTGCCAACACGACACGATGAACGTCGACGCGGTCGTACTCGATGTCGACGGCGTGCTCGTGGACGTGGCGGACTCCTACCGGCGCGCGATTGTCGAGTCGGTCGAACACGTCTACGGCGACACTCTCCCGAAGGCGGACATCCAGCAGTTCAAGAACGCGGGCGGGTTCAACAACGACTGGGACGTCACCGACGCCGTCGCGCTGTACCTCCTCGGGCGCCGCGAGGGGATGGCCTACTCGGTGTCCCAGTTCACCGACGCCGTCGAGGGGATGGGCGGGGGCCTCTCGGCCGCCCGGACGGTCGTCGGGGAGGAACTCACGCCGGCCGGCCGCGAGCGGGTGCTCGCGCGCTGGGACCGCGACCGCCTGCGGGACGTCTTCCAGCAACTGTACCTGGGGAGTGACCTCTACCGCGACCTCGAGGGCGGTGACCCCGACCTCGACACGGAGGGATACATCTACGACGAACCTGTCCTCGTGGATCGAAAGACAATAGCGGCGCTGCGCGAGCGGTTCGACGTCGGCGTGCTCACCGGTCGTCCCGCCGCGGAGGCCGCGATCGCGCTGGACCGTGCCGGCCTCGACCCGCCCGAGGAGCACCGGTTCACCATGGACGACTGGTCGGCCGGCAAACCCGATCCCGGCGCCCTGGTGACGCTGGCGAAGCGCTTCGGCACCGACTCTGTCGCTTACGCCGGCGACACGCTCGACGACGTCCGGACGGCGATCAACGCCTGCCAGGCCGACAACCGCACCTACTACGGAATCGGCGTGCTCACCGGCGGCCTCTCCGGGCCAGCCGGCCGCCGGAAGTTCGACTCCGCCGGCGCGAGTGCCGTCGTCGAGACGGTCGACGACCTGCCCGTCCTGCTCGAGTAGCGACGGCCGTCTGCGGTCACGACGAGTACGGACACGCCGCCTGACGGATCAGGCGCCGTCCAGCGTCCGTTCGAAAAACGGCGACAGTCGTTCCTGTCGTAGCGATTGCTGTAACGAATTACCGTTTCGACCGCGTCGAGTCTTGCGGTCGATCCGGGAATGGCTTACAGCAATCACTATCAGTCGGTCTCCCCGACCGACACGTCCCCGGAATCACCCGTGCTGGGGTCGGCCGGTTCGTCCGCGCCGGGTCGGGAATCGCCGGCTGCCGGTTCCGGGTCCGGTCCGCGTTCGCCCCCGTCGACGGCTCCCGGCAGTTCCTCCGACCCGTCACGCGGGGAGTCGGCGTCGAGCGCGGTCGTCGTGTCCGCGAGCGGATCGCCTCCGTCTGCAGGCACGGGCGGATGGTACACGTACGTCCGGTCCCCGTCGAACACGACGAGTCGGTTCTGGTCGGGGTCTTCGAGAACACGTCGGTCGGTGTCGATGGCGATGTCGGCGAGTCCTTCGAGGGTGTCGACCTCCATCGTCGTGGCCTCGCGGTCCTCCTCGGGGACGCGCGCGACGGTGATCCAGTCGTCGAACTCCTCGCGGTCCGTCCGGTAGGCCAGCCAGTCGCGCTCGCGCTCGGAGACGGTCAGGTAGTCGTCACGGCGACCGACACCCAGCAGGGCGCCCGCCACGAGCGCGAGGACGAGAAGAGCCGGACCGCCGTAGGCCCGGAGCGGTCCAGGTTCGACGGTGACTGTCCGCTGTGCAGTCTGGCCGCCGCTGTCGGTCACGATGCCGGGGTCCCCGACCTCGTAGACGTTCTGAGACACAGAAACCGGAAGTTCGTAGACGCGCGTCGTCTCGACGGGCTGGCCGTTGCGGGTGCCCGAGAGCCGGACCCGGGTCTCGACCAGGAGTTCCTTCTGCCCGGGGGTGCCCCCGAGTTGTTCGTCGATTTCCTCCAGGCGTGCGGCGGTCTCGTTGACGTCCATCGAGAACGGTACATCCATCGGCTCGCCGGGTTCGAGCGACTCGATTTCCTGGAAGCCTGCCCTCGATTCGACGCGCCAGTACTCGGTCGCGTTGCCCTCCCGGTCCTCCTCGACCGAGCGGAGGACGCGGACGACGGTCGCAGTCGCCGTCAGGTCGCCGCCCTCGCTGGCCGTGTAGGTGTACAGGAACGTCCCGTTCAGGCGCGGGGTGACTGTCCGGAAGTAGCTGCGCCGGTTCCGGAGGGTCTCTCCCCGGTCGTAGACGGCAGTCCCGTTGACGACCGTCGCCTGATGGCTGAACTCGCCGCCGGACTCCCAGGAGGCGGTCTGGACGGTCTCGGTCCGCGTGTCGGTCGTGGCGTACGCCGAGACCGTCAGGTACCCACCGACGAGCGCCAACAGGACGAGCGCGAACAGCACGAGCACGAGGTACTCGTCCAGCAGGTACCGCAGGCGAACAGCCCGTTCCTCCCCGACCATCCGCCTGCCTGTTTTTGCCCCGGGTACAAAATAGTTGGTTCCGTTTCGAGATGTGAGGGTATAAGTACCGCCGCAGTTCCGACAACCACGACGGAGCGTTCCGCAAGCAAACGCGGCCGGTGCCCAGCAACTGGACGCCAACTGTGGAGAACGGAACGGCAAATGACATCCTCCGCGCGGTGAACAGAGAGGGACTACGTCCCTCAGGCAGTCGGGC
>CAYYHG010000183.1:0-5118 GCA_964471665.1 uncultured Halobacteriales archaeon
ACGCGTCTCTCCAGGGTCGGTCTCGAGGACTGATAGTGATTGCTGTAACGAATTACCGTTTCGACCGCGTCACGTCCTGCGGTCGATCCGGTAACGGCTTACAGCAATCACTATGATACGGACTGTCGGAACCGCGTGGCAGGTCCCGCCAGAGCAGTTGGATCTCGCGGCATCGACCGGGTTCCACCGCCGACGCTACTCGCGCACGTCCAGCAACGCGTCGAGTCGATCCGAGTCGCCGTCCATCCGGGAGAGCAGTTCCCGTGCGCGCTCTCCAGTCTCTTGGTCGACAGTCACGTGGACCATCCCCTCGCCGGGTTGACCGTAGACGACGCTCGCACCCACGGGGGCGAGCACCACTGCCGGCAGTGTGGCAAGGTCTTCCTCGCCGTCGACGTCGATCAGCGACGTTCTCTCGGACTGGACGGCTGCCCGCAGCGCGTCGAACAGGTCCGCCGTAAGGGCCCCGGCAGGGTTGGAGACGGTCACCTCGCGGTCGAATCCGTCGATGGCCGCGCTGATCTCCGGATCGACCGCCGACCGCTCCGTGCGTTCGTCGACGAGCGCGACGTCCGGGACGCGGCCAGCCCCGAGCAGGTGGTAGGTGACGACGTCGCCGACCGCGATCAGCGGGGTCCCGGCGGCCGCCAGCAACTCCTCGGCGTCTGTCGTGACTGGTCCCATCGGCTCTTTGAGTTCGGATCGGAGCGCGTCTTGGAGTTCCAGGACCACCCCGGACACGTCAGCGCACCTTCAGAGCGTACCTGCCGGGTTCGGTGACCTCCATCTCGCGCGCGATCTCGCTCCGTTCGGGGTGTGAGATGACGACGTACCCGGCCCAGTCCTCGGTCAGCGACGTCGAGCCACAGGCCTCGCAGGATTCGGGCTGTTGGGTCTCCTGGACGCGGTGACACTCCCGGCAGACGAGTCGGTCTGCCATCAGCTCTCACCTTCGGCCTGGGCCTTGCGCTTCTCGCGTTCCTCTCGCAGCCAGCCGTGTTTGCCGAGGCCGACCTGCTTTGCGGTGAGTCCGATCTTCGAGTCACGGGGGTTGCGCTCGTCGATGCTCTTGGTGACGATGCGCGTCCTGACGGCGTCCCCGACACTCAGAGTGCGATTGGACTCCCGGGAGGCGAGCGCCTGGCCCTCCTCGTCGTAGGCGAGATACTCGTCGGAGATCTGAGAGACGTGCAGCAGTCCGTCGACGGGTCCGATTCCTACGAAGGCACCGAAACTGACGACCTCGACCACCTCGCCGTCGACGACCTCCTGCATCTGGGGGTCGAACGTGAGGGCGTCGAACTCCGCCTCGTAGTAGACGCCAGGCTGGTTGGGCAGGACGGCGCCCTCCCCGATGTCGTGGACCTCGATGACGGAGACGAGCGAGCCGACGTCCTCGTCGACCCGGCCTTCGAGTTTGTCCTGGAGCAGCCGCTTTACGAGTCCGGGCGTCACGTCAGCGAGATGCTCGGGTGGTACCTCGACCGTATCGCGCAGTCTGACCCGTTTATACATTGATAGCGAGTTTGTTCTGGCCCCGTAAACGTATTACTGAAACGTCCGCGCCGTCGAGACGCTCCCGCAGGGGCCGGTCGTTCGTCACGACGTGTGTCACGTCGTCTGCCTGTGCGAGTTCGACCACCGCGTCGTCCGCGTAGTCGGCGTCGGTCCCGCGGACCGTACACCGTCCGGCGAGGTCCAGCCCCACGCTCGCTGCCCGCGCCTCTTCGCTGGCGGCCGTTCCGTTGGATTCGACGCCGGCCAGTTTCCGGAGTTCTGCGACGGCGGTATCGGGGACAACCAGGGCTGGTTCACCCAGCAACCTGTCGAGTTCCTCGAAGACGCGGACGTCACACTCGACGGGCATCATGAGCGCGTTGGTGTCGAGGACGACCACACTCATCCGCGCAGTGTCCCGTACCCGATGAGCCGCCAGCGCGCACCGACGCGGCGGTTGATGGCGATTTTCACGCCCGGGTCGGCACAGACGGGTCGTTTCAGCGCGACCTCACACTCGTCGCCACGGGCGCTGGTGACAGACCCGACTGTCGTCGCGGTTCCGACGGTGAGCATCAGCGGTTCGCCCGTTGAGATGTCCTCGACTTCGCCGCCGTCCTCGCCGACGATGCGGTCGAGGAGTTCGACGTCCATCGTGAACTGTTCGTGGACCGGCGGGAGCGTTCCCGGCGGACCGGCAACCTGGCCCGCGAGGGCGTCGCCCTTGGTGATTGCGGGATCGAGGCCGGTCCCGACGCCCAGCAGGCCGCCAGGGGTGGCCGTCTCGATGTCGTCCCCGCCGGCCTGTAGCGACCGCACGGTTGTCTCGACGGGCCGCCACTCCGTCTGTCCGCCCTCCTCGACCTGGCGGCCGGGCCGCAACTCGAGGTTGTCGCCGACCGCCAGTTCCCCCTGGACGAGCGACCCGCCGAGGACGCCCCCGACCAGGTCCTCCCAGGTCGTCCCCGGGCGATTGATGTCGAACGACCGGGCGACGAGCATCTCCGGATCGGTCCCGGGGTCGCGGTCCGGCGTGGGAATCTCGGACTCGACGGCCTCGATGAGGACGTCGGTGTTGACACCCTGCTGTGCGCTGACGGGAACGATCGGCGCTCCCTCGGCGACGGTGCCCGCGACGAACTCCTGGATTTCCTCGTAGTTCTGGCGCGCTCGCTCGCGGTCGACCAGGTCGATCTTGTTCTGGGCGATCACGATGTTGTCGATGCCGATGATGTCGAGTGCCATCAGGTGTTCCTCGGTCTGGGCCTGTGGCACGGGTTCGCTCGCCGAGACCACGAGGACTGCGCCGTCCATGATGGCCGCTCCCGAGAGCATCGTCGCCATCAGCGTCTCGTGGCCCGGCGCGTCGACGAACGACACGGTCCGGAGCGGCTCGCTTGCCGACCCGTCCGGACACTCCTCCTCGACGGTGTATCGCTCGGGCGCGTTGCGATCCGGACACTCCCGGAACGTCGCGTCGGCGTAGCCCAGTCGGATCGAAATCCCGCGTTTCATCTCCTCGCTGTGCTGGTCGGTCCACTGGCCGCTCAGGGCCTGGACCAGCGTCGTCTTCCCGTGGTCCACGTGGCCGACGAGCCCGATGTTCACCTCCGGTTGGTTGTTGGCGGTCATCGCGACAGTAATCCTGGTAGGATTTCGCCTCCTGCCGCTTTTAAACCTGCTGTTTCGAACAGAATCCTGGGACGATCCGAGCGGTAGCCTCCTGAGTAACCGCTGGTGCTGTGGGGGAGAACTTATCCTCTGTCTCTCGGCTCTGTACGTGGAACTGGGGCGCGATGTAGACGGCATATTTGACAATGGAACATAAAATAACACATTGGACGAAGCAAAAAACCATCTGAGGGTGTCAGATGTCAATTAATGGTTTTGAAAGGAAGACTTATGTGGCTGCCCACCGTATCCATAGATAGAACAATGATGGACTACACTCAGCCGATGCGAGCAGCGTTCGAACTCCAGCGGCAATCAATCGAGCAGAGCCAGCAGGTCATGCAGCACACTGTCGACTTCCAGCAGCGAGTCAGTCAGGCAGCTGTCGACAGCCTCGACACGCAGGAGTCGGCCCAGCGCAAGGCAGTCGAACTCCAGCAGAAGCTCGTCCAGGATAGCCTCGACGCCGTCGAGGAGACCGCCCCCGGCGCTGACGAGTTCGTTGAAGAGTTCCGGAACACTGTCGATGAGCAGTACGAGGCAGTTCTCGAAGCTCACGAAGAGTTCTTCGTCGCCCTCGCCGACAATACCGAAGAGTCCGTTGGCTCCGTCGAGGAACTCACCGAAGAGTACGTCGCAGCCCTCCAAGAGCAACTCGACGTGGTCTCCGAGAGCCACGAAGAACTCGAAGAGCAGTCCGTCGAAGCCGTTGATGAACTCCAAGAGCAGGTCGAAGATGTCCAGACGCAGGTCGAAGAAATGCAGGCTCGAGTCCAGGACGTCTCTGCGCAGGCCGCCGAGTCGCTCGAAGCCTGATTCTGCCGGCGATAACTACGTGGAGATATTCGACTCCACGGGGTCGAACTCACTCACGGCGTGTCAGGCTCCCCGAGTCGAGCAGAGTCATCCCTCCCTTCGACATGCTCCTCGACCAGTGTCCGTCGAAGAATCTTCCCAGAGGGCGACTTTGGAATTTCGTCGATGGTCTCTATCTCCCGTATCTTCTTTTCTGGAGCCACGCGCTCGGCGACAGATGATTTGAGACATGTCGGGAACAAGCGAGGCCGGTGGAACCCGACGCGATCAAAGTGTGATCTCCCGGCCGGCGTGGACACTGACACTGGTCTAGTAAAAGGGCACAGCAGATTGTTGACATCCTCCTCCGCGTGACGCGGAGGAATCCCGAGCGGTGGGAGTGTCAGGTTTGCAGTCCAAACATGGACTACCAGCCCTTGTGGGCGCGGGTAGTCCCACAGCGTCGGACTGGTGGACTGCTGGCCATGCCAAGTGGCCGTTACCCCTATCCTCGACCGTGTTTGGCGTCCCGGTGTTGTTTTTGCCACCGGGACACGCCGGCAGGCGTCAGCAGAGTCGGGGGTATCGTTGTGTGCGCTTCGAGCAGTCGGCACGCGCCCACATTCTAGAATGTGGCGTTCACCGACTGGTCTTTTCGGATACTGCCTCGTTTCGTGGGCGGACAGGCCGCCTCCGAAGGACGGTCCGGAATCCGCTCCGTTCCGGCCGATTCCTATTCCCTAGTTGGCCGGTCTGTCGCTTAAACATCAGCATAGGACACTCGAATCAGCCCTCCGAACGTGGCCAGTTACACGAAGTGACGGCGCGTATCCACGGCCTGGGCCGTGGTATTGCGCCTGTTCAGCCTATAATCTTCGTCCAATTGTGACCGCTCACCGATTATGCGCAGTGTCTATACCTTCGATTAGCCGAGTTGGCCGCTGAAACAGCAGTCAATGAGCGATTGATTATCTCGTGTGCCTGATAGTGATTGCTGTAACGATTTACCGTTCCGACCGCGTTACCTCTTGCGGTCGCTCCGGTAATGGCTTACAACAATCACTATGAGTCGGGGGGAACGCGAATCACAGCCAGTGATGACCGTTCCAATTTTCAGTAGCTTTCAGTAGTACACCGGTTAAATTGGGTACACTG
>CAYYHG010000184.1:0-5086 GCA_964471665.1 uncultured Halobacteriales archaeon
TGGGTAAGAGACAGGCCTAAAGGCGCGGGTATTCTCCTCGCATTTCTATAAACCCACAATTGTATATTATTTTTATCTTATATATACTGCGATCAATAGCGATCTGCAGTTTTTACCTCTAATAAATCCGGAAACGAGTACCGGAGTTCGTCCCGGAGGCTTCTTGAGGGCGCTCTCTCTACCACGACTATGTTGCCTGGCGCGGGTGTGGGGAGCGTGCTCTCGACGGCGACAGCCACGGGAGAGACCGCCGGGACGGCGAGCCAGTGGTCGTTCGGGACGATGGTCGTCTGGGTCGTGGTGGCCGCGGTCGTGCTGTACGCGCTCTACCGGCGGTTCGGGTGAGACGAGAGCCGACAGCACGAGCCCGGCCGCGCGGTCCGAACTGTTAACAGCCACGACCGGTCAGGAACAGTATGTTCGAGAAGTCGACGTGGATACGGCTCCCGCGGAACGTTCTGGTGGGACACGGGGTCTTAGACAGGACAACCGAGGCCATCGAGGAGTTGCACCTCGCCGGCCGGCCGCTGGTCGTCACGAGCCCGACCCCGCGGGAGGTGGCCGCGGACCGGCTCGCCGGCCAGTTCCGGGCGGCTGGCGTCGCGCCCGAGATGATCGTCGTCGAGACGGCCAGCTTCGGGGCAGTCGAGCGGGTCATCGACGCCGCCGCCGGCTGCGACGCGGGCTACCTGGTGGGCGTCGGGGGCGGAAAAGCGATCGACATCGCGAAGATGGCCGCGGACGACCACGGCTGTGGATTCGTCTCGGTGCCAACCGCGGCCAGCCACGACGGCATCGTCTCCGGGCGCGGCTCCATCGCGGAGGGCGACACCCGCCACAGCGTCGCCGCCGAGCCGCCGCTCGCAGTCGTCGCGGACACCGAGATTCTCGCGGACGCGCCCTGGCGGCTGACCACCGCCGGGTGTGCCGACATTATTTCGAACTACACCGCAGTCAAGGACTGGCAACTCGCCCACCGCCTCCAGAACGTCCCCTACAGCGAGTACGCGGGCGCACTCTCCCAGATGACCGCGGAGATGCTCGTCGGGAACGCCGACTCGATCAAGCAGGGCCTGGAGGAGTCGTCGTGGGTCGTGGTGAAAGCGCTCGTCTCCTCGGGCGTCGCGATGTCGATCGCGGGGTCGTCGCGGCCGGCCAGCGGCGCCGAACACCTCTTTTCTCACCAGCTGGACAGGCTGGTGCCCGGCGCGGCGTTACACGGCCACCAGGTCGGCGTCGGATCGATCATGGCCGAGTACCTCCACAGCGGCGAAAGCGGAGACTGGCTGGAGGTTCACGACGCGCTGGCGAGCATCGGCGCGCCGACGACGGCCGAGCAACTGGGCGTCGACGACGAGACGATCATCGAAGCACTGACGACTGCCCACGGCGTCCGCGATCGCTACACCATTCTCGGCGACGGGATGAACGAGGCTGCCGCCCGCGAGGCCGCAACCGTCACCGGCGTCATATAGCGAGGACCTGCGCCGCGTTCGCCGAGGATCGCCACACGACGTTCTCGTCCGGTTCGCCCGCGACGTGAGTACCCGAGAACACCAGGATCACGTGGTAGAGGGTTCCACACTCGAGGTCGTCGGCGTTGCGGGTGCCCGCGATCGTCGCCCGCTCGATGGCCTCGACCGTACACGCGACACCCGCCTGTTCCCTGACGGCCTCGCGGACCCGGGGTTCGGGGCTGGCGTCGAACGCGACGCGGACCCCGGGCAGATCGGCGTTGCGCCCGACGTGGAGGACCTCCCACTCTGCGTTGTGGACCTGGAGGTACGCGTCGACGAAACCGCCGGTCTCGCGCTGGCACTCGCGGACCGAGGCGTACCGCTCGTCCGGAAGCGACACCGTCGTCTGACTGACCGGAACCGTACCGTAGGTCGCCTCTAACCCGGCGATGTACTCCTCAACACGCTCCCGGGACCGCTCCGGGATACCCATGACTCCCCCAGAACCCCCCGGGAAATAAAGCCCGCCAGCCGGTATCACTGTCTGAAAACCTGGAGACTGCCGCGCTGAACGCCAGACGGAACCGGGGCGATTCCGGCGGCGCGTTCTCACGTTTTGACGTCCTGCGGATACGCCGACGCGTGTCGGGTTGGCCTGTCAGTGCAGTGATCAAAAGTTATTTAATAATTCCTCACATCCACCCGAAATACAAGCACAGTTGGTCTAATACAATGGTGATTTCATACAACCCCCACACCCAGCAATGACAGCGGACGCACTCCTCCTCGTCGGCCGGGAATCGCCGGACGCACGCGAGGTCTACGAGACCCACGCCGAGAGGCTCAGGGACCGCGACGTCGCCGGAACAGTCCACGTCGGGACCTACGCACGCGACCCCCAGCGGGAGATACGCGACGACCTCGCGGGGATTTCGGCGGCGCGGACCTACGTCGTGCCGATGTGTCTGGCCCACACCCACGAGACGACCGAGGCGCTGCCGGGGGCGTTCGCCTCGACCGACAGCGAGGTGCAGTACTGCGAACCCGTCGGCCGGAGTCCGTCGGTGACCGGCGCGATTCTCGACAGGGCGCGCGAGCGCGCCAGTCCAGATCCCTCGACGTCGCTGGTCCTGGTCGGGTTCGGGAACACCACCGGGTCGTACCAGCGCCGGGCGACCGAGTATCACGCCGGACGCGCGTTCGAGCAGGCCGGCTACGGCGACGTCGTCTCCTGTTACCTGACCCAGAACCCGGCCGTCGAGTGTGTGCGCTACAACCTCTCGACGGACGCCGCGGTCGCAGTGCCGCTGTTCGTCGCTCCCAGCAGGGCCACGGACGAGCGCATCCCGGCGAAACTCGAACTCGACCGGGGCGGACTGTCCTACGCCGATCCGCTCGGCGTCCACCCCGGTGTGACCGACGCCATCGAGGACCGCCTGGAGACACAGCGCGTGCTCGCGGAGTCGACGCCCGGTCCGGCCTCCTTCGAGGCCTCGCTGGTCGAAACCGCCCGGCAACTGGCGACTGACGGCGACGGGCGGCCGCCGGACCGATACTGATTGCCGTACCGAATTCCCGTTTCGACCGCGTTGTGTCCTGCGGTCGATCCGGGAATGGCTTGCAGCAATCAGTATGAGACTGTCGGTGGTTACCGGTCTGCCCGGACGGCCAGCACCGACAGGTCCGAGAACGGCGTTCCCTGGCGGCCGCCGCCGGCGTGGTCGGCGAGCGCGCCGAGCGAGGCCCGCGTGACCGACTCGTCGTCGTGTGTCAGTCGCTCCATGACGAGCGCGTCCAGGTCCGGCGACGCGCCCGCAGCCAGCAGGTCGGCGGCGATGTCGCCCGGCATCCAGTCGAACGGGCGGGGCAACACCAGGAGGTGCCGGTCGCCGACTGCCGACCGGAGGCGCGCCAGGTCGTCGTCGATGTCGCCGCTCTTGTGCAGGGTCACGAACGTCGTCTCCTCCATCGGTGTCCGCGCCCGACTGGCGGCGACCTGCAGCGAAGAGACCCCGGGTACTACCTGCACGGGACAGTCGACGGCCCGCTGGACTTTGCCGACGAACTGGTACCCCGAGTGGTTCGGGTCGCCCATCAGGACGGCCGCCCCCGTGGCACCCCCGGCGACGCGCTCGGCGAACGCCGCCAGGGTTGCGCCCTCGTCGCTGTACCCGCAGGTCAGCAGGTCGGCGTCGGTCTCGTTCTCGACGAACTCCACGACGGTCTCGAACCCGACCACGACGTCGGCCTCGGTGATGGCCTGGCGCGCCCGCGGGGTGAGATATCCCGGATCGCCGGGTCCGATACCGACGGCCGAAACTGGATCGACCGGGTCGGTCGCCTCCGGCCCGGCGGCGGCGATATCGGCGGGATCGCCTCCCGAATCGAGGTCGTAGTCGTCGGCGTCACTGCTCACGGTTCGCCCTCCTCCTCGCGCGGGCCGGGGCTCACAGTTCGACCCCGCCGTCGCGTGCGTCGCTTGCGACGTGGACGAACTCGTTGGTCAGGCCCGCCGCGAGCCCGCTGCCGCCACGGCGGCCCACGTTCGTTACGGCGGGCACACCGGTCTCGCGGGAGACCTCGCGAAGGCGCTCGCGGCTCTCGGCAGCCTTCACGAACCCCACCGGCGTCGCGACCACGACCGCCGGCCGTGTGCCGTCCTCGAGGCAGTCGGCGAGCGCCAGCGCGGCGGTGGGCGCGTTGCCCACGACCGCGACCGCCCCCTCGTAGACGCCCTCGCTGTCGAGTTCCAGGACCGACGCAGCGGTCCGTGTCATCCCCGTCTCGGCGGCGAGTTCGGCGCCGTTGCCGATGGCCTTCCGGACTGGACAGTCGTGTCCCCGGCCCGTGACGCCCGCCTTGACCATCGTGATGTCGGTCACGATCGGACGCTGGTCGAGGACCGCACGGGCGCCGGCCCGGACGGGAGCGCTCTCGTCGGCACCGTCCGCGTCGCTGCCGGTGAAACGGAGCAGATGCTGGAATTCGGCGTCGCCGGTCGCGTGGACCGACTTCTGGCGCATCCGATCTGCGAGCGTCTCGTCGTCGACGAGTTCGCGAACCCGGTCCATGCTCGTCTCGGCGATCTCCATCGCGTTCTCGGTGGTCGCCCCGAGGTCGGCGTACGCTTCGAACTCGTCGCCGCCCTCTGACCCCTCGCTGTTCGCGGCGTCAGTCGTCACCGGAACCCACCTCCTGCTCGCGGGCGTTGCCCGCACGCTCGTTCGGAGGCGCCCGCTCTGCACCCGCCTCCAGCTGGCCGTCGACACGCAGGTTGAGGTCCTGCAGCCGTTCGCGTGTCGCGTCGTCGGCGTCCCACAGCCCGCGGTCGATCGCCTCCAGCAGCGTGTCCGTGATCGACTCCAGCGCCCAGGGGTTGACGTCCCGGAGCCACTCCTGGCGGTCGGCGTCGAAGGCGTACTTTTCGGCGACGTCCTCCCAGAGGGTCTCGCTGATGACGCCCGTAGTGGCGTCCCAGCCCAGCACGACGTCGACAGTCGTCGAAAGATCGCCGGCACCCTTGTAGTCGTGCTCCTCCATCGAATCGAGCCACGCGGGATTGAGAACGCGGGCCCGCATCGCCTTGCGGACCTTCTCCTCGTTGGTGTAGACGTCGACGTTGTCGGGGT
>CAYYHG010000185.1:0-5039 GCA_964471665.1 uncultured Halobacteriales archaeon
CCCTCGACGCGTGGTTCGTTCAGAACTTCAACGAGGACCAGACCCTCCCGCTCGGAGACGGCGCGTTCGACGCCGTGCTCTGTGCCCTGTCCGTCCAGTATCTCCAGTATCCGGGCGCCGTGTTCGCCGAATTCGCTCGCGTTCTCTCCCCCGACGGCGTGCTCGTCGCGAGTTTCTCCAGCCGCATGTTCCCGACCAAGGCCGTCCGCGCGTGGCGGACCGCCGGGATGGACGAGCGGGCCGAACTGGTTGCGTCGTACTGTGGGGCCGGAGGTCTCGCTGTCAGCGACGTCGTCCGGGACCGGCCAGAGCAGGATCCCTTCGTCGCCGTGGTCGCGCGGGCCGGGGGGTAGCGTAACTGTCACGAGATTCAGTAGTATTCGGTGAGATTCGGGAAGAATTTCTGTTGATTCGATGGATTTAATTGTATCTACCGTGTAGATACTGTTGATGGTGGACAGGCATGCAATCGAAGGGCACGAAGTGATCGAGGGGACTGTAAAACCAACTGGAAATGGGGCTCACATCTACGTCCCCAAAGAGTGGGTAGGTGCAGACGTGAAAATCGTCCGCACCACCGAGCCTGACCCCACTCCTGAATGATGCAACTCACCGAACAGTTCCACGTTCCGGAGGAGTATCACGAGGCGTGTGATCGCCTCACCACGCTCGTCCAGCGGCATACACGCCGGCTACTCGCCGAGCACTACTGGCGTGACGAGCATCTCACCGCAATTTCCGACCACACCGGTCAGTCCTACACGTATGTCCGAGACGACGATGTCAACGCTTTCGAGGGAGTCGAGGAGTACGTGTATAGTCGGTTCAAGCGGTGCGTGTACCACCGCGTCACCCACGTTCTGGATGCCCACGCTGACGAGTACCGTGCCTTCCAGTTCGTGCGTGAGACAGTCCAAGACCGGAAGATCAAGCGGATCGGTTGGCAGAGACTCAGAACGCGGTTGTTCGACGAGGACTCTCCTTATATCGAGTGGCGCGTCCTCGAATCGGTGGTCGATCAACTCAACGACTACTACGACCGGCATGGCCGATTTCCCGACCAGTACACCGAACTCGTTGAGACGCCGGAACCGAACGGGACACTCCCGTATGCGCCGGACAAAGGCGACTATCACATCCACGAGCTGTCGGTCGAAGACTCGGAGCTAGTCGTGACACTGAATGCGCCGGACACGATGTCACCGGACAGTTATCACGACTGGACTGATCACGAACTGCGCTTCCCAGTTCACTCGCGGTTTCGTGAGATGGGCGAACGTGGGGAAGTGAAGGCACCGACACTCCACTCCTCCGAGCATGGCTACACGCTCGACGTGCCTGTTTCCGTGCCCGAACAGGACAGTGAACCAGTCAGTGATCGCGTGCTAGCGGTTGACCTCGGGGTGAAAAAACAGGCAACTGCGGTCGTCCTCGACGCTGGCGACCACGAGCAACACGAGCAGATCGCGCCACCAGAGTTCATCGACCACCCCAGCAAAGACAAGCTGTTCCGGATGAAAGCAGACGCTGAGGGCATCAACGACCGACTCGCGGAACTGCGCCGGCAAGGGGAGGCACACACCGAACGGTTCGACCGCCTGCTCGGTGAGTACCGCCAGACACGCCAGAAAGAACGCCGGTTCCGCGAGCAAATTCAGCACGATGTCACCAATCACCTTGTGTGGCTGGCTGCTGAATACGGCTGTGAAACCATTGTGTTCGAGTCCTTGGGCCAGATTGACTCCCCGGATACGAGTGGCGCGGTCGCGTGGTCACTCTCATCGTGGGCACGCGGCACGTTGCTTGATCTCGTGGATTACAAAGCCGAACTGGTCGGGATCGGTTTCGAGACGGTCAACCCGTGGGGGACGAGTCGGCACTGTCCCCGGTGTGGTGAGAAGGGGCGGACGGTGAAGGCGCCGGACGATCACACCGAACAGCGCCACGGCGGGCACTTCCACTGCCCCGGGTGTGGCTACGAGTGTGACCGGGACGTTGTCGGGGCAATTAACGTCGGGCGGAAACACCTCTCGAACACACAGATGGAGGAGGCGAACCCCGTCGCCTACACGGAGACGGGGAACCACGCCAGTTTTCCATCATCGAGAGGTGCCCGTTCTACTGGCGTTCAGTCCGCACCCGGTGAACAGGATTTGGCGAGCGGGTGTCAGATCCGCCTCTCTCAGTTCCGTGCCGCGCCGCTCACTACGAAGCGCGGTGGGGGAGACATGGGTGGACTGACTCAAAATCATGGTAGTAACACGGGCCTGCGGCGGCCCAGCGGTAGCATCACAAAGCACGTCCTCGCCAGTGCGACCGATTATGGGTGAATGCTACCAAATACTACTGAAAATCAGAACGGTGAGTCGATACACGTGTCAGAGACTGATCGAGACCACGACCTCGTCGTGTGGGGCGCGACTGGCGTCGCGGGACGCCTCGTCGCCGAGTACCTCACAGAACAGTACGCGCAAGACGGTCTCTCGCTGGCTCTCGGCGGCCGTGACGCCGACCGTCTCGGGTCGCTCGCGGCCGACCTCGTCGACCGGAGTGACAGGTGGGACGACATCCCGCTGGTGATCGGCGACGCGATGGATCCGGAGAGCCTCCGGGATATCGCTCACAGCACGCGTGTCATCTGCACGACCGTCGGCCCGTATACGACGTACGGGACCCCACTGGTCGAGGCGTGTATCGAGACGGAGACCGAGTACTGCGACCTGACTGGCGAAGTAAACTGGGTCCGAGAGACGATCGACCGGTACCACGACGAGGCGGTCGCGGCCGACACGCGTATCGTTCACAGTTGCGGATTCGACTCCGTGCCGGCGGACATCGGCACCATGCTCGTCCAGTCGTTCGCCGCCGAGACGTTCGACACTCCCTGTGAGATGGTTCGGATCTATCTCGAAGACGGCAGTGGGGGCGTCAGTGGCGGTACGCTGGCCAGTTTCGCCGAGTTGTTCGAGGCCGCGTCGAACGATCCGGTGTCCCGGCAGGCGCTCCGGAATCCGTACTCGCTGGCACCGCCCGGCGAGCGGGATGGCGTCGACCCGGGTGCCCAGCGCGGCCCGCGGAACGACCGGTTGCGCTCGGTCTGGACGGCCCCGTCGCCGATGGCGCCGGTCAACGAACGCGTGATTCGACGCAGTAACGCCCTCCTCGGCTACCCCTGGGGTCGCGAGTTCCGCTGTACGGAGGTTCTGAACACCGGGCCAGGCCTCCGCGGTGCGATCAGTGCGAGCCTCGTCGCCGGAGGGATCGGGCTGTTCACGGCTGCTATGTCTGTCGGCCCGATCCGCTCGGGACTCCGCCAGTTCGTGTTTCCCGACCCCGGCGAGGGCCCGACCGGAGAGCAGGTCGAGAACGGCCACTTCACCGTGCGCGTGCTCGGACGCGGGACCGCCACCAGCGGCCCCTTCACCGTGGAGTCCGTGATCGGGGCTGACCGGGACCCGGGCTACGGCGCGACCGCGCGAATGATCGGCGAGGCTGCGATGTGCCTGGTGCGAGGTGAAACTGCGTCACCTCTGGACGGAGGCGTGTTGACGCCCGCGTCAGGGATCGGTGAACCCCTCGCCGACAGACTCCGCGCCATCGGATTTACTGCAACCGTGGGTGAAACGGCCGGGAATATCGAGTGAGCGACGGGAAAACGCCGATTTTTTACGTATCAGCCGTGTGTAAACAGGGGCGATGGAGGAGAAAACCGAACAGTTGCGGGATATATTCATGGAGGTGGCCGACGAGGAGACTGTCACCGAGACGCAGTCGGAACAGCGTGGTTCGCTGGTCCGTACCGGGTCGGTCGACGACCGGCTCGCGGACGCGATAGAGCGGACGCGAGAGCAGTTCGACTTCGGGACAGAACTCGACGAGGAGTCTCTCTGTGCGGTCGTCAGACAGTTCTACGACGGGGCCAGCGACGAGGCGATCGCACAGGCCCTCTCGGTCCCCGCGGAGACAGTCTTCGCGGCGCGGATGGATCTCCACCTCGTCAGGGACGACGACGCCGCGATCGACGGCTCGACGCTGCGCGACCACCTCGACGACGCGGACGACGCGGACGACGCGACAATCGCAGACAGCCTGGGCGTCGACACCGGAGAGGTGGCCCGCGCCAGGCGCGTACACGAGGCGAGACAGGAGGCACGGCTCGTCAGCCACCGGTTCCAGACGGAGTTCGAGGAGATTCTCACCGACGCCGACATCGCTGTCCAGTTCACGGCCGACGCCCAGGAGGACGGCCTCGCGGAGGCCGCCGAGGACATCGAGACCGACGTCGAATTCTGAACGTTTATCCCGGATCGGGCAGCCAGGCCAGCCCATGCACGCGTTCCGAGATGTCGCAACCGCCGCTTACTGTCCCCGCAAACTCTACTACCGACGCCGTGATTCAGACGCCGGGGGAACCCCTGCCGACGTCGAACGGCGCCGCGAGATCGCCTTCCAGTACGACCGACTTCTGTCGGACAAGGCAGCCCTGAGGGACGCCCCGATCGAGGTGACGCCGACGCAGTTTCGTTCGCGGCTGGGGTCGGCGAAGGCCCGGCTGGACGCCTGGGAGGGGCTGGTCGACCCGGACGGGCGGGACGTGTTGCTGACGGGTCGGGAGTGTCGCGGGATTGCGCACAAACTGCTGGCCGAGGAGCCGACGCTGTCGCTGGTGTTCACCGGCGACCCGCCACGGCAGGGCGTCTGGCACCCACAGAGCGTGCGGCTGGTCGCGGCGGCGAAGGCACTGGCCTGGGAGCGCGAGACACCGGTCGAACGCGTCTTCGCCGAGTACCCCACCCACGGCGTCGTCCGCGCGGTCGAACTGACGACGCGCAGGCGGGCTGCCTACCGCGAGGCAGTCCGGACGGCCGACGCCATCGACGGGCCGCCCGCACGCGTGGACAACGACGCGAAGTGTGGCGCGTGTGAGTACAGCGCCGAGTGTGGCACGCGGACGCGGTCGTTGCGGTCGCTGCTCGGCGGTGATTGATAGTGATTGCTGTACCGAATTACCGTTTCGACCGCGTCGCGTCCTGCGGTCG
>CAYYHG010000186.1:0-5030 GCA_964471665.1 uncultured Halobacteriales archaeon
TCAACTACGGCGAGTTCGTCGAGAACAACCACCCGCTCGCGCCTGCCGCCTACGCGGTCGAGTGGTGGATCCAGGACTTCGCGGCCGCCGGCGGCCCGGTGCAGGCGTTCGCCGACGCCGTCGAGGTCGACCTCTCCGATCCCACACCCGCCGAGGCGCTGGCGTGGGCGACCGAGTACGACACACCCCTGCACCCCGCGTACACCTACCTCTGGCACGACGTGAGCGTCGCGGACGTGTCGGCGCTCGCCGACGCCATCGAGGCCGCCGAACTCGCGACAGGTGACGGTGCCCTCGCCGCGAACGAGGGGGCCGACGCGGTCAGTCTCGTCCTGCCACGAACCGAGGGCGTCCGCGAGACTCTCGAGACGCTGCTGGTCGAACACACCCAGTCCGGGGACCGGCTGGTCGTCCCCGAGTGGCGCCCGCTCGTCCGGACACTGGGCTTCGAGACCGACGCACAGACGCCCTTCGTCCGGGAGTGGACGCTGACAGATCTCTCCGAGCGCGCCCGCACGTACGGCGCTGGCGAGACAAAAACCACGTCAGCGGACGGAACCAACGCCATCGTGGCGGTCAACGAGGTCGCGCCGTTCGAGGTCCGGGAGCGGGCGCCGACCCGCGTGGGCAACCGGATGGGCCGGCCGGAAAAATCCGAAGAGCGGGAACTCTCGCCGGCAGTCCACACGCTCTTTCCCATCGGCGAGGCCGGCGGCAACCAGCGCGACGTCGGGAAGGCCGCCCAGCACGGCGACGCCGTCGACGGCACGAAAGGCCTCGTCGACGTCGAAGTCGGCCGCCGCGACTGTCTGGACTGTGGCGTCCGCACGTACCGGGCACGGTGTCCCGAGTGTGGCGGCGAGACCGAAGCGGTGTACGTCTGTCCCGACTGCGACCGCGAAATCGACCCCGACGAGGCCGGGCGGGCCGAGTGTTCTCGCTGTGAGACACTCGCCTCGCAGACGCGGACCGCCACCATCGAGGTCGACAGCGAGCTCCGGGACGCACTCGAACGGCTCGGTGAACGCCCCTCCGCGTTCGATACCCTCAAGGGGGTCAAGGGACTCACCTCGGCGGCGAAAGTGCCCGAACCCATCGAGAAGGGCGTCCTGCGGGCCAAACACGACGTCTCGGCGTTCAAGGACGGCACCGTCCGGTACGATATGACCGACCTCCCGGTCACGTCCGTCCGGCCCGCCGAACTCGACGTGACAGCCGCGGATCTGCGGGAACTGGGCTACGAGACGGATATCCGTGGCGACCCGCTGGAACACGACGACCAGCTCGTCGAACTGAAAGTCCAGGACGTCGTCCTCTCGGACGGGGCCGCCGAACACCTCCTCCGGACGGCCGATTTCGTCGACGACCTGCTGTCCGAGTACTACGGGCTCGATCCCTACTACGACGTCGAGGAACGCGACGAGCTCGTCGGCGAACTGGTGTTCGGGATGGCGCCCCACACGAGCGCGGCAGTCGTCGGGCGAGTGATCGGGTTTACCTCGGCGGCTGTCGGCTATGCGCACCCGTACTTTCACGCCTCGAAACGAAGGAACTGCGACGGGGACGAAGACTGTGTCATGCTCCTTCTCGACGGCCTTCTGAACTTCAGTATCGAATACTTGCCAGATCAGCGAGGCGGGCGCATGGACGCACCACTGGTGATGTCCTCGCGGATCGATCCGGCGGAGATCGACGACGAGGCACACAACGTGGACATCATGGAGCGGTACCCGCGGGAGTTCTACGAGGCGACCCGGGAGATGGCCGACCCGACCGAGGTCGAAGACGTCATGACCATCGCCGAGGATACCGTGGGGACGGACAGTCAGTACCGCGGATTCGCCCACACCCACGACACGTCGGACATCGCGGCGGGGCCGGACCTGTCGGCGTACAAGACGTTGGGATCGATGGAGGAGAAGATGGACGCACAGTTGCACCTCTCCCGGAAACTCCAGGCAGTCGAGGAGACGGACGTCGCCGAGCGGATCATCGAGTACCACTTCCTGCCGGACCTGCTCGGCAACCTCAAGGCGTTCACGAGCCAGGAGATGCGGTGTCTGGGCTGTGGCACGAAGTACAGGCGTGTGCCCCTGTCGGGCGAGTGTCGGGAGTGTGGCGGCGACGTGAACCTGACCGTCCACGAGGGGTCGGTCACGAAGTACATGGACACCGCACTCCGGGTTGCCGAGGAGTTCGGTACCCGGGCCTACACGACACAGCGCCTGCGCATCCTCGAGAAGCGCATCGAGCGACTGTTCGAAGACGATCAGAACAAGCCCATGACCCTTGGGGATTATATGTGACCTGTCGGTGGAGTGTCATTCTAGACAACTCTTACCGAAATCAGTGAAACAGTACCTATCTAAGAATTGTAGAACGGGTCGTGCAAGATGGAAAGTGCGTATTGGTCACTGAACTTTCTGCGACTAGTAAGGAAACGAGTCGGTCACTGGCCGTTCTGGTCTGTCTCGGAGTTTCGTATCCGCCACCATCTAAAATTTGAATACGTCCGATCCGGAAGGGGCAAACGCACTATGGGAATCCAGGAAGACCTCAAGGACGCGATCGAACAGGGACGGGACGACGTCGTGGGCGTGCTGGCCGAACACCGGGTGCTCCCGGTGACGACCGACTACGAGACGTCGGATCTGCTGGGTGGCTCGAAGACGCCGGATTTCGCCTTCGAACGCCACCAGGAGTCGGAGACGGAACACGTCGCCGACCGGCAGACGCGCCGGCTGGTCGTGGACACCCTCGGGATGACCTCCGAGGAGGAGTGTGACGACGTCCGGGCGGAGATCCGGGACCACGACCGGTGGGGCGAACGCGCCTGATACTGTCGGCTAGAGTTCGATTCCACTCGGAATGAGACTGTCCTTGCGGAGGAGATTGCCGTCGGCGTCGTAGACGAGGAGCGTCTCCTTCTCGAGAACCACCTCGTCCGCGCCGGTGCGTTCGATCCGGATGCGGTAGGAACCTCCCCCATCACGGGCGGCGCCGACCAGCGAGTCGACGGTCCCCGCGTCGGCCTGCGTTTCGATGAGATACTCGCCAGTGAGTCGGCGGGTGAGACCGAACACGCCGGTCGCGTCCTCGGCGTCGATGGGATCCTGCAGCCGGTAGGACGCGTCGACGTCGTTGCCGTCGGGAAGGTCACCCCCCGCCGCGAGCCGCGCTGTGAGGTTGCCCGCGGGGCCCTCGTAGGTCAAAACGAGCGATGGCGGCTCGGCCACCCCGGCGTCGTCGTTCTCGATAGCCAGTGTGAAGTGATCACGCCTCATCCACTGTTTCCCCGTTTGGGCGGAAAGGTAATGAACGTCACGCCAAGGGGCAGGGGCCGCCGAAGCCGATAGCTTTTACCGCCCGGATTGCGGGGGCGTAGCTATGTGGGTCAAGTCGGAGTACGCCGGCGCACTCGCGGTCTTCTCGACGTGGGTGTGTGGCCTCCTCCCCTGGTCGGTGACGTTTTTCTCCCGCGAGGTCGGCGGAGCGTCGGTCACCGCGGTCTGGCTCCGCTTTCTCCCGGGCCGGTTCCTGTACGTCTTCGGCCTCGGGTTCCCGGCCGAGTCCCCCTACCGGTGGGTGTGGGACGTCCCCGGGTTCGTCGCCACTCGCGGGGAGACGCTCGCCGGGTACGTCTGGATCGCCGGTGTGGCCGTCTTCTGTCTGGCCTTTGTCGTGAGTCTCCTCTACTACGCCGTCGAAGAACGGGTCGAATCCTGGCGGTTCGACCCCGTCCGTCTGCTGGGTGGCCTGCTCGTCGGGACCGGCGCCGTGTTCCTCGTCGCTGTTGTGCTCCTGTGGCGCTTCCAGGGTGGGCTCACGCTCCCGGTCGGCGTGCTCTTCTTGCTGGGTCTCGGTGGCGTGCTCCTGCGGGTCCAACGAACCTGACGGCGACGGCTGTGGTCCACACGCACCGACCGAACACAGCCGACAGTATAAATGCCTGGCTGCGCAAGAGACGCGAAACGGCCGAGAGAGACGCCGTGAGACAATGGTAGGGAATGGATCGACCGGGACTGGAGGCGTCCCCGAGGCGGGCGAGAACGGCGACGGGAACGGACGGTTCGCCGGCCTCCGCCGGTGGATCGCCGGGCGCACGGGGCTGTTCGGCGGGACCGCGGCGGAGGATCCCTCCTACGATCCGGGCGACCACGACCGCGTCGTGACCTTCGATGGACTCCAGGACTACGAGGAGATCCGTCGCTACTGGCTGAACGCTCCCTTCGCCTTCGTGTCGATCAACTACGACGACGACGCCAGCGAGCACCGCTACCACGTCGTCGAACCACAGTTGAGCAATCTCGAACGGGAACTGCTGGACCGCCTGTTCGACGACGTCCGTGATCCGCTCCTGTATCGCGAGACTGTCGACGAGGACCCGGAGTCGGCACTGCGCGAGGAACTGCAGGACCGACTCGACGAGTACGGCGTCGACCTCCCGACGGAGTCCTTCTACCGACTGTTTTACTATCTGTACCGCTCGTTCCAGGGCTACGGCAAGATCGACCCGCTGATGTACGATCCTCACATCGAAGACATCTCCTGTGACGGGCCTGGTCTGCCAGTGTTCGTCTACCACGACGACTACACGGACATCGAGACGAACGTCGTCCACGAGACCCAGGAACTGGAGGACTTCGTCATCCAGCTCGCACAGCGCTCCGGCCGGCACATCTCCGTGTCGAACCCCGTCGTCTCGACGACGCTGCCCGACGGCTCCCGGATCGAACTGGCGCTGGGTGACGAGGTCACGCCGAAGGGATCCGCCTTCACAATCCGGAAGTACGCCGAGGAACCGTTTACCCCTCTCGACCTGCTGGAGTACGGCACGTTCAACCTCGAGATGCTCGCGTACCTGTGGCTGGCCATCGAGTCCAACAAGTCGCTGATCTTCGCGGGCGGGACGGCCGCCGGGAAGACCACGTCGATGAACGCCGTCTCGATGTTCGTCCCGCCTCGCTCGAAGGTCATCACCATCGAGGACACCCGCGAACTCTCGCTGTACCACGACAACTGGCTCTCCT
>CAYYHG010000187.1:0-5024 GCA_964471665.1 uncultured Halobacteriales archaeon
GAAGACGAGAATGAGCGGGAAGAAGAGGACGAGCAGGAGGAGAAACACGAAGCCGAGAGTGACAACTGACACAGACCGCTCGGCCCTCCACTCGTAGCCCGCCCCATACCCGCAGACACCGTGTCTTCGCCTCGTGATTCTGTCGGCTATAAGCCCGCGAGCAGTATCGGCGCCCCGGGGTGCCGAATATCTTCACGAAATTATAGCCGACAGTATGAGGCGCTCGGCACGGCCGACACAAGCGAATGGTTCTGTACGGTCGACAGTCTGTCACGTAGCGAGCGGAAGCCTGCCCTTTCTCGAGCCCGGGTCGGCGGAACCCGACACACCTCTGGCCGTGGGCTTTTGCTGTCGCCGGCCGTAGGTGTCGGTGATGGAATACGCCGCCCTCGTCGACGTGTACGACCGCCTCGCGGCGACCGACTCGAACAACGAGAAACGGGACATTCTCGCGGCCGTGTTCGCCGACGCCGGGGAGATGCTCCCGTGGCTCGTGACCCTCGCCAGGGGGCGGCTGTCGCCGGCGTACGACCGGACGGAACTGGGCGTTTCCTCGAGTCTGACACTCGACGCTGTCCTCCGTGCGACGGGTGCGCCGGAGACCGCAGTGCGCGAACGCTGGAAAGAGACCGGCGACCTCGGCGACGCCGCGGCGTGGGCGGTGGAAAACGGGAGCCAACAGACGCTGTTCTCGTCGACGCTGACCGTCGAGCGCGTCCACGACGACCTCCGCGAACTCGCCACCTACGAGGGGACGGGCAGCCAGGACCGGAAGGTCGACACCCTCGCCGGGTTGCTGGCCGACGCCGACCCGGACGAGGCGCGGTACGTCGTCCGAACCGCGCTGGGACACATGCGCGTCGGGATCGGCGAGGGGACGATCCGGGACGCCGTCGCACACGCCTTCCTCGACGGCCCGGCGGACGCGATCGGGGCTGTCGAGCGCGCCTTCCAGGTGACGACAGACTTCCGCGTCGTCGCCGAGACCGCCCGCGACGAGGGGCGGGCCGGCCTGGACGCCCTCGACGTGGAGCTGTTCCGACCGGTCCAGGTCATGCTGGCCGAGAAGACGGACTCCCTAGGGGAGGGGCTGGCAGACGCCGCCAGCGACAGACGGGCGCTCTGTGAGTACAAGTACGACGGGATCCGCGTCCAGATACACGTCGACAGCGACGAGGTGCGGCTGTTCACCCGGCGACTGGAGGACGTGACCGAGCAGTTCCCCGACGTGGTCCGGGCGGTCCGGGAGGGAGTCGGCGCCGACCGGGCCGTGCTCGACGGCGAACTCGTCGGGTACACGCCCAACACTGTGACGGCGGACGCACGCGACCCAGTCGCCTTCCAGGAACTCTCCCGGCGGGTCAAGCGGGAGTCCGACATCGAGTCGATGGCCCGACAGGTGCCGACCGTCGTCCACCTCTTCGACTGTCTGACCGACGGCGAGACGCTGCTCGGCCAGCCGCTGTCAGAGCGACTGGAGCGACTCGACGTGGCGTTCGGCCCGGTCGAGCCGGATCCCGACGCGCCCAGGGCCGGACTGGAGCGAAGCCGGTCGGTGTGGGTTGGGACCGACGACCCCGACCCCGCCGAGAAGCTGTACCGGGAGGCCCTCGACGCCGGCCACGAGGGCCTGATGATCAAGAATCCTGCCGCGACATACCAGCCCGGGCGGCGCGTGGGGCGGCTTCTCAAACTCAAGCCGACGATGGAGGCGCTCGACCTCGCCGTCACGCGGGCGACCTACAGCGAGGGCCGGCGCAGCGAGTGGCTCGGCCGCCTGTACCTGGGCTGTTACGACCCGTCGTCGGATACCTTCCGGGAGGTCGGCCGGCTCTCGACGGGCTACACCGACGAGGAACTGGCGGCGCTCACCGACCGGCTGGAGGAACTGGTCACTGCCCGCGACGGGCGGGACGTGGACCTGCGCCCGGAGGTGGTTCTCGAAGTCGAGTACGAGGAGATCCAGGAGTCCTCGGAGTACGACTCCGGGTACGCGCTCCGGTTCCCGCGGTTCGTCGGTGTCCGCGAGGACCTGGACCCGACCGACGCAGACACCGCCGAGCGCGTTGGCGAACTGTACGCCTCGCAGTGATCGGCACCGACGGAGCGAACACAACAGACATGTCGAGACAGTCCTGACAGTCAACCGTGTCGGTCAGGTACCGGGACGGCATCGAGATCGAGCTCTCCAACGGCACGCGGGTCGTCTGTGACGCCGACGATCCCGACGGGGAGGTGAACGTCGTCTCCCACGCCCACGGCGACCACTGGCCGGAGGGAGAGGTCACGGCCGTTTGCTCGCCGCTGACGGCGGAACTGGCGCGTGTCCGGCGGCAAACGCCGCTGCACCGGACGACCGACGAGCGCGTGGACCTGCTTCCGGCAGGTCACGTCTCCGGGTCGCGGGCGGCGCTCGTCACCGATCCCGACGGGACCCGCTATCTCTACACCGGCGACGTGTGCACGCGTCCCCGGTTCTACCTCGACGGGTTCGAGCCGCCACCGGCAGACGTGCTGATCGTCGAGGCCACCTACGGCGAACCCGGGTACGTCTTCCCCGATCACGCGGCCCTCGCCCAGGAGATCCGCGCGTGGCTGGCGGAGACGACAGAGCCGGTCCTCCTGCTGGGGTACGCGCTCGGCCGCGCCCAGAAGCTCCAGCTGTTCGCCCGGGAGGCCGACCGCGACCGGGTGCTCACAACTGACGCGGTCCGCCGGGTGAACGAGGCCATCGAGGCCTTCCGTGACGTGAGCTTCGGCGCGGAGCCGTACGGGAGCGACACGGAGCTGGCACCAGGAGACGCACTCGTTTTGCCGATGACCAGCGGCCGCGTCGACTGGGTCGACCGGCTCGCCGACGAGGCCGGCGCGGTCACGGCCGGCTTCTCGGGGTGGGCCGTCGACAGGTCGTTCAAGTTCCGGGGCGACTACGATGTGACCTTTCCCCTCTCGGACCACTGTGACTTCGAGGAACTGCTGTCACTGGTCGAAGCCGTCGACCCGGACCGGGTGTACACACAGCACGGCTCCGCTGTCTCGCTGGCCACGCACCTCACCGACGCCGGGTACGACGCGACCGCGCTCCGACAGAACCAGACCTCGCTCGGTGACTTCTGACAGTATCAGCCAGCCGGTCGCGGCTGAACGCGTCGTCGCGTCCGTCGGTAGACGGCCGCCTGTCGGTGGAGTGGCGCGCGGAGAAATATGCCGGTTACTGTGACACAGCCAGACACCGAAACCGCACTTCTGGAGTCCGAGACGCCCTCATAGTGCATATCTGGGCGTTTCGTGATGTGAGAGGTGACGGACATTGTGTCCATATATGAGCAGACTATACAGCTCCGCAACCATCATGTATACGATGGTCGACAACGACAGTCTCCGCGTCTCGCGACGAAGCTACCTCGCTGGCGTAGCGGGGGCCGGAGCCGGGCTCGCTGGCTGCGCGGCCGGCGGTTCGAACATCGACACGCTCAGACTCGCACACATGCCGATCTATCCGGACATCCAGTCACACATCATGCTCGAAGAGGGGTACTTCGAGGAGTTTCCCGTCGAGGTGGAGACGGAGATTTTCTCGGACGGTCCGAGCATCGTCCAGGCGTCGGCGACCGGGGACTTCGACGTGATGATGTTCGGGATCATCCCGGCGATGATCGTCGTCGACAGGGGCATCCCGGCGAAGATCGTGAACGCGAACATCGTCGACCCGATGCTCATCATGGGGACAAACGAGTTCGCCGAACAGTACGACTCGGCGGGCGCGGACGCGTTCGCAGCGTTCGAGGAAGAGACCGGCAGCAGATTCGAGTTCGGCACGTTCCCGCCGGGGTCGGTTCCGGATATCACGTTGCGGTACTGGCTGGTCGAGGAGTTGGGCCTGGAACCGGGCAGCGACGTGACCGTCACCTCGCTCGGCGGCGCAGGACCGGTCCGGCAGGCGTTGCTCTCCGGACAGATCGACGGCACGAGCATGATCGAACCGGTGCCGACAATCGCGAAGCGCCGCGACGCCGGATACACCGATCTCGACTGGAGCGGGGAGTTTTTCCCCGGCGGCCAACCGGGTGCGGTCGCCCTGATGCACGAACGGGTGTACGACGGGGCTCCGGACGTGGCCGAGGCGTTCGTCGAACAGCACATCCGGGCGACCGAATTCGTCCAGGAGAACCCCGACGGGGCCGCACGGGCAACGAGCAACGTGATCGGTTCGGAATCGCTTCCCGTGGATGACGCCCTGGCAGCACTCAACTCGACAGCGGCGAACTTCGTCTCGGATCCCCACGAAATCGAGGGCGGGACGCCGATCTTCGCCGACTGGGCCAACCGCCTCGACCGGACTGACGAGGAACTCACCAACGAGCAACTCTTCGAGTTCGGCCACTACGACACCGTCGCATGAGCGTCGATATCGGGACCGACTCGGAGACGGGTGTCCTCCCCGACGAGCTGGTCGGCGACGAGCGCAGCTACGGGCGTCTCGTCCGCGGGGCCCTCGGGACGGCAACCTTCCTCGCTGTCTGGCACGTCGGCGCCCTCTCGACCCCTGTTTTCCTGTTGCCGTCGCCGGTCGAGGTGGCGAGCGCGTTCCTCGTCGAGTTGACCGCGCCGGAGCCGTTCGTGGTTCCACTGCTCGGGACTGAACTCACCCTGACGCGGCTCGTCGTGAACCTGATCCAGAGCCTGTACCACTACATTCCCGGCCTGTTCGTCGGGGGCACCGCCGGAATTGCTACCGGGATCGCACTGGGCTGGAGCGCAGCCCTCGACGACGCCTTCACTCCCGTCACGAGGGTGTTGCGCCCGATTCCGCCGCTGGCCTGGATCGCCTTCGCCATCGTCTGGCTGGGCGTCAACCACACCGGTGCCGCGTTCATCGTCGCCATCGGCGCGTTCTGGATCAATTTCTACAACGCGTACGCCGGGGTCGAGGGCGTCCCCGAGGACCTGACCGAAGTTGCCGCGTCGCTGGGTGTCGACGAGGACCTCACGATGATCCGGAAGGTGGTGATCCCGAGCGCGAC
>CAYYHG010000188.1:0-4995 GCA_964471665.1 uncultured Halobacteriales archaeon
GAGATGTCGGTGAAGTAGGCGTCGATCTCGTTGGCGACTGCGCGGGCCATCAGCGTCTTGCCGGTGCCGGGCGGCCCGTGCAGGAGAACACCCTTGGGCGGTTCGATGCCCAGCTGCTGGAACAGTTCGGGATGGCGCATCGGCAACTCGATCATCTCGCGAACCTGCTCGAGTTCGTCGTCGAGACCGCCGATGTCCTCGTAGGTGACGTCAGGGGTCTCGCGTGCGTCGTCAGCGCCGCTTATTTGTTCGGCCGGCTCCTGGGAGACGTCGACCTCTGTCGAATCGGTGACGACGACCGTCCCACCCGGCTCGGTGCCGGCGATTTTGACAGGGATGCGCTGGCCGGACATCGACGAGAGCGGGCCGAGCCCGAACGAGACGGGCACGGTCTGGCCCTGGGTGACCGCCTGACCGCTGAGGTTCTGCCGGATCATCGGGCCGACGTTGCCCCGCACCCGGAGGTTCTGGGGGAGCGCGACCGTGACTCGCTTTGCTGGATTCACGTCGGCGGGCTCGACATCGACAGTGTCGTCGATGCCAGCACCGGTCTCCTGACGGAGCTGGCCGTCGATCCGGACGACACCACGACCCTCGTCTTCGGGGTAGCCGGGCCAGACGCGTGCGACGGTGCGTCCCTCGGGTCCCTCGATGAGGATGTAATCGCCGTTCTCGACCTCGAGTTCCGCCATCGAGCGGCGGTCGATGGCCGCGAGTCCGCGGCCGGCGTCCTTCTGTTTGAGAGGTTTGACTGAAAGTCTCATGCGTCCACCTCGATAGTGAGGACGCCGTTCGTGATGTCCGCACGCGCGTCACCCTCGATCTCGACGTCGAACTGCTCGCCGTCGACGACCACGATGATCGTCCCGTCGACCACGTCGACCGACGCCGATCCGGTGTCGCCGAAGTCGGCCGCCAGTACCACGCTGTCGTCGTACTCGTACCGGCGGAGGTCGACGTCCCGCTTTGCGAACTGCTGTCTGATGTTCATCCTAACAAGAGGTAATCGCCACTAATATTTAAATATTTCTATCGAAATGGCAATACGCAGCGGGAACTGGCGAGTCGGGGATGAAAGCGGTTCGAGCGATAGGCGCAAGTATTTCCCGCCCGAAGCGGCGGGCATGGAGGCAGTGAGTCACGACGGCCGGGAGACGGCATACAGGCTGACTCGTCCCGACGCCGGCGGGCCGACAGCGCTGTACGTCCACGGCAGCGGCGCAACCCACCACGTCTGGACAGCCCAGTACGGCCCCGAGGGACCGACCCATCCCGCGGCGGCGCTGGATCTGAGCGGGCACGGCGAGTCCGACGACGTCGGGACCGAGCCGGGGTCCGAGACGCTTTGCGCGTACGGCAACGACGTGAGTGCAGTCGCACGCGCAGTTGGCGCGGACGTCCTCGTCGGCAACTCGCTGGGCGGTGCGGTCGTCCAGCACGTCCTCCTGGAGCGTGACCACAACGTCTCCGCGGCGGTGCTGGCCGGGAGCGGGGCCAGGCTGGCCGTCCACGAGGACCTCCGGTCGTGGCTGGCCGACGACTTCGACCGCGCGATCGACGCCCTCCACGGAGACGGGATGCTCTTCCAGGACGCCGGGGGACGGGTTCGGTCGCGCTCGCGCGAGACGACGCGCGACGTCGGCCGGGCGGTCACCGAACGGGATTTCCTGACCTGCCACAGCTTCGATGTGCTCGACCGCGTCGGAGAACTCGACGTTCCCCTGCTCGCGCTCGTCGGCGAGTCCGACGGGCTCACGCCGCGTTCCTACCACAGGTACTACGTCGACAACGCGCCGGACGCGACGCTTGCTGTCGTCGAAGACGCAGCCCACCTGGCGATGGTCGAACAGTCAGCCGCGTTCAACAGCGCCGTGTCGACGTTTCTCGACGGGCTCGGCCAGCCTGTACCGTGAGACGAATCTACAGGTGCGATTGTACTGTCGTCGACCAGTCCGGTTTTCGCCGCCCCGGGTCGGCCAGCACCGGTCCACGGCTACACCAACCCTGTGTCTCCGGCCGGGACCGGCAACCACTATACCAGTCGAGCGGGAAGTTCCGACAGTGACACCCCGGAGAGAGCGGACCGACCCGGAGGGCGTCGACTACGGGTGGGTGATGCAGGTGACGTTTGTCGTGACCGTCGTCGCCGGCGCGCCGGTCGTTGCGGTCCTGTCGCTGACCCGCACGCTACCTACCTGGGCTGAACGGGTCAGTTTCGCCGTCCGCGTCGGCGCGTTCGTCTGGTTTCTCACCGCTGTGGCCGCGTACCTCTACGCGAGTCGGACGCAGTAGGCCGGGGATAGTGAATGGTTACCTGAGTGCGCAGTATCCTTGCACAGCCGCTCAATCGTTAATATTCACTCGCACGTGATGTTACACATGGGAACGATATCCCGCCGACGCTTCCTCGTCGCGGCGGCCGGAGTGGCAGCGCTTGCCGGCTGTAGCAGCCAGGCAATCCCCGGTCAGGGGTCCGCCGACCAGGACTCGACGTCGACCGAGGACTCATCGGCCGACACGGCAGCCGATCCGTCAGAGACAGTACCGACCGCAGCCGAGCCCCTCCCGTTGCCGATGGCGCCGGACGACCTGCGCCAGCAGGCACAGTCGGGCGGTCCGCCCAAGGACGGCATCCCCTCGATCGACGATCCGCAGTTCGTCGACCCGTCGGAGGCGGACTTCCTCGATCCGGGCGATCCGGTCTTCGGCGTCGTCCGGAACGGGGAGGTAAAGGCCTACCCCCAGAAGGTGCTCGTCTGGCACGAGATCGTCAACGACACCCTCGGGGGCGACCCGGTGAGTGTGTCGTACTGCCCGCTGACCGGGACGGTCCAGGGCTTCGAACGGGGGGAAACGACCCTCGGAGTCTCGGGCCGGCTGATCAACAACAACCTCGTCATGTACGACCGCGCCACGGAGACGTGGTGGCCACAGATCCCGGCCACGTCGATCCCCGGACCGTGGAACGCCGACCCGCCGATCGAATCGCTCCAGGAGTTCCGCCTCATCTGGACCACCTGGGAGCAGTGGCGCGAGCACAATCCCGAGACGAAGGTCCTCTCGACGGACACCGGGTTCGCGAAGAACTACGGGAACGACCCCTACGGAGCGTACAACCCCCGCAGCAGTTACTACGGGAACGACAACCTGCTGTTCCCGGCGCTCGATGGGCCGGACACGTTCGACAACAAGACGGTCGTCATGGGAGCGCGCACGCCCGAGGGCGCCGCCGCGTTCCTGAAAGACGCCATCCGGGAACAGCGCGTCATGACCGGCGAGATCGGCGAGACGCCCGTGGTGGCCGTCTACGACGACCGGTACGACACGGCCTACGTCTACGAGAACCCCGAGGAGAAGTCCTTCGAGTACGACGACGGATCGATCGTCGACGCCGGCGGCACCGCCCACGAGCCGGACGACCTCGGGCTCACGCGGATCCACACGTTCGACGCGATGTGGTTCGCCTGGGCCGGCTACTACCCGGAGACGAACGTCTATGAGTAGTCAGACAGTCACCGCCCGGTTCGGGACAGCCCTCTCGCGGACGCGCAGCGCCACGACCATCGCGCTCCGCCGGCGCGACGCCGCGCTCGTGTTCGGGGGCGTGACCCTCCTCTACCTGGTCGTGTACCTCTGGATAATCGACCACCTCGCCCCCGGGCTGGGCGGCTACGGGGTGACCGTCGTCGCCGACCCGCTCGGGAAGTTCCTGCAACCCGAACTCGGCCCGTTCGTGTTCACGCCGGTCGCCCGCGTCGCCCTGGGGCCCGTGACCTACCTGCTCTCGTTCAACACCGTGCTCGGGGCGACACTGGCCGGGCTGGTCGGGCTGAACCTGGCGCTGACCTACCTCGTCTGGACCCAGCCGAAAGCCTGCGGGATCGGGGGTTCCTCGAGTGGCTTTCTCGCGAGCATTCCGGCGCTCCTCTCGGGGACGGCCTGCTGTGGTCCCGTGGTGTTGATCGTCCTGGGCGTCCAGGCCTCCGGGGTCCTCATCTCGGCCTTCCAGTTCCTCCTGCCCGCCGCAGCCCTGCTGCTCGTCGGGAGCCTGGTGCTGGTCGGCCGGCAGGTCAACCCGCAGGCACTCTGATATCAGGGTCGCTCCCGGACGTACTGGAAGGAAACACCGGCCCGGCTCGCGGCCTCCGCGTCGCGCTCGGAGTCGCCGACAAAGAGCGCCCGGCCGGGCTCGGCCGAGAGCCCCCTGACGGCCGTCAGCAGCGGTTCGGGGTCGGGCTTGTGTGTCTCGACGGTGTCACGGCCGACGACGGAGTCGACGTACTCGTCTACCCCGTGGGTCTCGAGGGCGACGCGGCAGGCGGCCTCGCAGTTGAGCGAACAGACCCCGACGGGGACATTGTGGGGGAGTTCGTCGGCGGTGGGGAGCCGGCGGGAGGCGCGCGCCCCTTCGCGTTCGTGCTCGGCGATGACGTCCTCGACCGTCGCCCGGTGGCCGGCCTCCTCGGCCCGCTCTAGCACGTCCCAGAGGTTCATCCCCGCCGTGTCGACCCCGCGGTCCGACAGGGCGGCGGCGGCCTCCTCGGCCACGGCACCCCAGTCGACGTCCAGCCGAACGAGCGTGCCGTCGAGGTCGTACACGACCGCGTCGTACTCGCCTGTCACGCGCGCCAGTACGCCGCGAGCGCGCAAATGTGTGTCGGCACGCGGTCTGGAGAACGAACCGCACCGGTTTTAAACGCTGATATCCAACCACGTCCCAAGGTCGATATCTATGGAGATGCCACGCCGGATGAACACGTACTGTCCACACTGCAACGAACACCACGAACACGAGGTCGAGAAGGTCCGCTCCGGTCGGTCATCGGGCATGAAGAAGGTCAACGACCGCCAGCGCGAGCGCCAGTCGGGCATCGGCAACGACGGGAAGTTCTCGAAGGTGCCCGGCGGGGACAAGCCCACGAAGAAGACACAGCTGAAGTACCGCTGTGGCGAGTGTGGCCGCGCCCACCAGCGCGAGGGCTGGCGCGCCGGCCG
>CAYYHG010000189.1:0-4979 GCA_964471665.1 uncultured Halobacteriales archaeon
CCCGGATTGTGGTGACCCGCGTAGACTGTTCGACACTCCGTACAGTAGTACAGGTTGGGTGTGTGCTTTTGCATGGTTGACCCGCACCTGAGATGTATGTCGGTTCGGGTACTTAAAAACAGCGAGCGAACGGGACACGGTCACACGAACACGACTGCGCTGGGCCGGGCAGCGGCCGCCGGCCACACTCCGGAACTCGACTGCTCCCGTGTGGCGGTGCTGGAACTCGTCTCCGATGTCGGGATGGGTTCGAGGACGGAGCCACACTCGGTCTATCAGGGTCGCGGTCCAGGAGTCACGCGGCGAATCGGACCCTCAGACGGCCCTGTTCAGGGTCTGGAGCAGCACAAATTCTAAGTAGGCGTGTTCACATTGGGCAAATGTATGTCGATGGAAATAACAGCAGCAGTCGTCGACGAGGAGGGTGTAGAACCGGAACTGGAAACGATACAACTCGACGACGAGCCACGAGCGAACGAGGTTCTCGTCCGCATCGTCAGCGCGGGGGTCTGTCACACGGACCTCTCGACGGCCGACAACTTCTACGGCGGTCCGCCGTACCCGCAGGTGCTGGGTCACGAAGGTGCTGGCGTCGTCGAGGCCGTCGGCGACGAGGTACAGGACGTCTCGGAGGGCGACCACGTGGCGATGAGCTACGACTTCTGTGGGGAGTGTCAGAACTGCCGCAGTGGGCAGATTCCCTACTGCGAGAACCTCTACGAGCACAACTTCCTCGGCGAGCGCGTCGAGGACGGAACCAGCCCACTCTCGCGGGACGGCGAACGAGTGAGTGGCTGTTTCTTCGCGCAGTCCTCGTGGTCCGAATACGCCATCGCCAACGAGCGAAACATCGTCACAGTCGACGACGACGTCCCGCTGGAGATCGTCGGGCCGCTGGGGTGTGGTATCCAGACCGGCGCGGGCGGAGTCATGAACGCACTCGAGCCGGAGGCCGGGTCCTCGATCGCCGTGTTCGGCGTCGGGTCCGTGGGCGTCAGTTCGGTGATGGCGGCCGCGAACGTCAGCAGTTGCACGCAGATCATCGCCGTCGACATCAACGGCGACCGCCTCGAGAAGGCCGCGGATCTGGGTGCCACCCACACGATCAATCCCGACGAAACCGAGGATGTCGTCGAGACTATCCACGACATCACGGGCGGTGGATCCGACTACTCCATCGAGACGACGGCCGTCCCGGAGGTCCTCCGGCAGGCTGTCGACTGTACGACCATCCCCGGGGAGTGTGGGCTCATCGGCGCGGCGCCCGCGGGGACCGAGGTGAAACTCGACATGCACACGTTCCACTTCGGACACAAGCTGCGGGGCATCATCGAGGGCGACGCCGTGCCGGAACTGTTCATCCCGACGCTGCTCGACCTCTGGAAACAGGACCGGTTCCCGTTCGACGAGATCATCACCCACTACGAGTTCGACGAGATTCACGAGGCGATCCACGACGCCGAGGCGGGCAACACGATCAAGCCCGTGCTGAACATGAGCAGCCCCTGATATGTTCCAGGCAGACAGTGTCTGGGAGTACAGCACGGCGGACCGCGTCAAGTCGACCCGGACGTCATCGTCGGCGTCGGCGGCGGAAGCTCCATCGACGTCGGCAAGGGCGCCAGCCTGCTCTCGACCCACGGCGGTACCGTCCTCGACTACGTGGCCCCGCCGACCGGGGCGGGCCAGCCGGTCCCGGGGCCGACGACACCCTACATCGCGGTGCCGACAACTGCCGGAACGGGTTCCGAGTCGACATCGGTGGCTGTCGTCTCGCTGCCGGAGCGGAAACTCAAGGTCGGCGTCTCCGAAGCAGAACTCCCGCGCTTCGCCGAGGACACGATGGACCTCCAGCGACTGCTCGTCGGAAACCCTCGACGGATGGACGCAGACGATGTCGAGGCCATCTTCCGGCAGTCGATGTGAGTCGGACACCGAGACTGCCGGCTGAGGGACCTTTTGTCAGGAGGCTGTAATGACGGTACATGGACGGGTGGACCGTCTCGACTCGAATTACCGCGTTTTTCTTTTTTCGGCACATACACCCGAAATCGGTTATGTACACATGCGTTTGAGATTGTGATATACATATTGGATTGGGCGAACTGGAGTGATTGTCGAATACTGACGGACTGGTAGGGATTACTGTCGCTGTGTCGGAGAGGACGATAATCGATTTGTGGCTGGGAGTGATAGGCAACCGTGGCTGATGACGACGACAGACGGGTCCGAGCCCGGCGGCTCCTATCACACCCCGCGGTGATGACGAACCCTGTGAGTGCCGAGGCCAGCTTTCTATCCATACATTTGCGAGGCAAAGTGAACGAACGCGGAATGGTCGCGTCCGCTACAGACTTGAGAAGTGTGGACACGGATTCGTTCTCGACTCTCCGAGGTGGTCCCCGACTGTGTACCGACCGGGCACGAGCGCAGCAAGGAAAAATACCGAGACCGCCAATCACCGGTATGGAGAGGCGGGCGTTCCTCGCCGGATTGGGGACTGCAACCGGGGTCGGGCTCGTCGGGTCCGTAGGCACGCCGGGGAGACGGAGGTCACCCCAGGCTTGGAGACGGACTACGGTACGCGGCGCGGACAGGTCGCTGTCGGACCGGGAGTTACCGGTCCCGGAGTCGGAACTGATCCGAGCGGCACCCCGTGACAACATCCCCGCCATCACCGATCCGGTGTTCGGCGAGGACTGGTCGGGCATCTCCGTCGAAGGGTACACTCATCTGCGAGGTGACTACGAAGTCGAACCGCGGTTGAAACCGTGGGACAAGGTGATCGGGATCGAACACGAGGGTGTAGCACGTGCCTACCCGATAAAACTGCTCGCCGAGCACGAGGTCATCAACGACACGTTCCGGGAGCCGCTGCTGGTCACGTTCTGCCCGCTCTGTGGGAGCAGCATCACCGCCCGGCGGATGGTCGACGGGGTCGAGACGACGTTCGGCGTCTCGGGACTGCTCTACAGGTCTGACCTCGTGATGTACGACGCGAGGACCGACAGCAAGTGGAGTCAGCTCGTGGCGACAGCCATCCGAGGTCCACGGACCGGCGAGACGCTCGAGATCGTCCCATCTGGGCTCACCCGGTGGGATACCTGGCAAGAGTCCCACCCCGAAACGCGCGTCCTCCGGCCGCCACCGGACTCGAAGACGGTCCGGGGACCGGTGGCGCTGGATTACAAACTCGACAAGTACGCGACGTACAAGGCCAGCGAGCAGGTCGGGCTCGGTTCGCAGGAGTTCGAAGACGGCCGGCTCCACCCGAAGACGAGGGTCCTCGGCGTCTCGACGGAGTCGGCGGTCCGCGCGTACCCGTTCCCGTCTATCGAGCGAGAAGGCGTCGTCAACGACAGCGTCGGAGAGTTGCCGGTGGTTGTCGCGGCCAAACCGGGAGTCCAGGCGGAGCTGTTCGCCTACGACCGCCGGCTTTCCGGGGAGGTACTGGAGTTCGAACCCGCAGGAGAGGGTCGGATGCGTGCTGGCGGCTCGCTGTGGGAGGTGTCTACCGGCCGGCCCCTCGATGGGCCCTACCGCGACCAGCGACTCACGCGGGTCGGGCTGGCGAACACGGTTTTCTGGTTCGCCTGGCTGGACTTTCACCCCGAAACGGAGGTCTACGACGGCGGGACGTGACCGGCCGATTCTCCGCTTTCGAAGAGGGACTCATGTCGTGACGCACTATCCGCGCGAGGAGGCAGTCGAGCGCGTCGGTCGGAAGCAAATCGAGTGTGCAGAGCGAGAGCGTGACGCCAAGGGATTGATCACGGCGGAGCGTGGTTCAGCGGTTCCGCTCCGGGTTGACTACGTTGCAGACGACCCAGTGGAACCCACGCCTACGGTACACTGCACCGATATCGAGGGGACGGAACTCCGGGTAGCGGTCCAGGAGCCATCGGCCACTGAATCGTCGTGGGAGACGGGCGAGTGGTACCGGTTTGACCCGGTTGTCCGGTCGAGGTCACTCGGGGCGCACCTCCTGTTTCCATCAGGGAACGGTAGCGTGGAACGCATCGAGACACCGGAGCAGCAGACACACCCGCCACTGGCTGAACTCGACGCCCCGTGGCTGGTCCAGCTGTGAGCAAGCGACGAACGCATCGCTGTGACAGTCCAGCCCCGGCCGACTGACGGAATGGGGAGTATCCGCGTGGAAGACCCGGAAACGTACGAAATCGCCGCCGTTTGTTTCGCATACTGTGACCGGTCCAGTGATACGACGGTCTACCACCGCGAGGAACCCGACACGCGAGACGAACGGCTCCTGCTCGAGCACGTCGTCGAAGACCTTTCCGAGGCAGAAGTAGCAACGCTCGTTACACGTGGACACGACCGCTTTCCGCTTGAAATGCTCTATCGACGTCTCACGCAAGCATCGGGGGGCGATATCGTCGGGACCGGGGCAGAGCGAGTGCTGGACGGCTGTTTCCACGCAACCCCGGAGAGCGTCCCGACCAGGGTGGAGGCTGACACGGTCGTCGAAGCGGCCCGTCAACTTGGCATCGAGCCCGATCCGGTTCTACTCAGCGACTACAACATCGGGATCGACCGGGCAGACTGGCGGGGCGAGGTCGACACCATGCCGCTCTCGGACGTATCCGACCCACGGATGACCGACGGTGACTATGCGACGCTCGTCGAGCGGTATCTCGGTCCCGAGGACGGGTCAGTCGATTCGGCACAACTCGCTCACTGCCTGAAAGCGTACGCGAGCGCAGACCTCGGTCTGCTCCGTGAACTCGTAGCGCACGGCGCGATGGACCAGCTCGGCTGTCTGCGGCTCTCCGAACGCCTTCTCGAACGATAGTCGAGCTGGGTCCACCGGGGCACCGCACCCGGAGTCGAACCGGGGCCAGCCGAGTCGAGCGAACCGACTGCGAACGGTCCTCGGACTGACCGAACGTCGTGACTCCTCGTCAGTCGTCTGCGACGACGCTGTCTTCCCAGCCTTCGCTGTGAATTCGCTCGTCGGG
>CAYYHG010000190.1:0-4974 GCA_964471665.1 uncultured Halobacteriales archaeon
CAGAAACAGCTCGTCGACCACGACCCGGCGAACAACTACGCGAACTGGCAGTGGACCGCCTCGACGGGCACCGACAGCGTCGACGTGCGGATCTTCGATCCCGTCTCACAGATGTCGAAGTACGACGACGGCGCCACCTACGTCACCGAGTACGTCCCCGAATTGCGCGACGTGCCAGCAGACAAGGTCGTCGACTGGCCGACGCTCTCGCGGGACGAACGAGACCAGCTGGCGCCCGAGTATCCACACCCGATCGTGGACCGCAACCAGGGGTACGAGCGGGCACAGCGGACCTTCGAGCGCGCGCTCGCAAAGCGGTCGTAGGGACGGCTGTCGTTCTGTCCCGGATCGATCGCCAGCCACCGGGCGATGGGCCGAAAACGGCGACAGCTGCCCCCTGTCACTCCTCGTCGACGCGTGCCTCGGTCCCCGAGAGCATCTCGATGACCTGCATCACGCCGGAGTTGTCGTCGTGTTCCATGCCGTTCTGTTCCATGGTCTTGTAGAGTTCGTGGGCGAGTTCGGTCTGGGGCATCACCGCGCCGTAGGCCTCGCCGGCGTCGGTGGCGATGCGAAGGTCCTTGTACTGGTAGCCGGCGAAGAACCCGGGTTCGAAATCGCCCTGGATCATGCCCGGGGCGCGGTTGTCCAGCGTCCAGCAGCCCGCGGCACCACCGCTGATCGCCTCGACGACCGCCTCCAGGTCGGCCCCGGCCTGTTCGGCGAAGACGAGCGCCTCGCTGACCCCGACCATCTGGGCCGCGACGACGATCTGGTTGCAGGCCTTCGTGGTCTGGCCGGCGCCGTTCGGACCCGTGTGTGTGACTGTCTCACCCATCACCGCAAGGACGTCGCGGTGCTCGTCGAGAACGTCCGCGTCGCCGCCGACCATGATCGACAGCGTCCCCTCGATGGCACCCTCTTCGCCGCCGCTGATCGGCGCGTCGAGCATGTCCACGCCCATCTCGGCCAGGTCAGCGGCCAGTTCCTCGGTGACCGTCGGCGAGATGGTCGACATGTCGATCAGCGTCATGCCCTCGCTGAGGCCGGGCACGATCTGCTGTCTGACGACCGAATCGACGACTCCGGAGTCGGGGAGGCAGGTGACCACGACGTCGCTCCGTTCGGCGGCCGCAGTCGCGTCCGCGGCCGCCTGGCCGCCGTACGCCGCGAGTTCCTCGACCGGTTCCTGCGAGCGGTTGTGGCCGACGACGGGGTAGCCGGCGTCGACGAGGTTCTGTGCCATCGGCAGTCCCATGATGCCCAGTCCAACGAAGCCGATCGTTGTCTCGACCATGGGGGGTCTTTCGACGATGGGGCACAAATATGTGGATGGTTCGGCGCGGCCGGCGGGACCCCGGGCTGTCCGGAGCTACACGAACTTCCTGATCGCGAGATCGAGCGTGTCGAGGTCGACAATCGGCGCGTAGCCGAAGTCGGGATCGATGTTGACACTCTCCTGGAAGGCCGTCTGTGCCTGCCAGCACCCCGAGTTGATCGTGAGGACGTTGTGGTACTGTCCGTATCCGAGTTTGTGGACGTGGCCGGCGTGGAAGACGTCGGGGACCTCCTCGATGACCAGCCAGTCCCGTTTCTCGGGGGCGAGACGGGTGTGGCCGCCGTACTGTGGGGCGACGTGGCGTTTCTTCAGGAGCTGGAACATCGCCCTGTGGGGCTCCTCGTAGCTCGCGCCGGGGAGTTCCGCGATCACCTCGTCCAGCGAGACGCCGTGGTACAGCAGAATCGAGACCCCTTCCACGGTGACCGTCGAGGGGTTGGAGACGACGCGGGCGTCGTGGGCAGACACGATCTCACGGAGTTCGTCGTCGAACGCGGGCTGGGGTTCTGCGAGGCGGACGGCGTCGTGGTTGCCCGGAATCATCACGATCTCCATGTCCCCGGGGACTGCCTTGAGACGCTCGCTGAACGCCTCGTACTGGTCGTAGATGTCGACGATCGACAGTTCCTCGTCCTGGTCGGGATAGACCCCGACGCCCTCGACCATGTCACCCCCGATCAGGAGGTACTCGACGGTCTCGGCCTCGGGGGTGTGCAGCCACTCGGCAAAGCGGTGCCAGGCGTCGGCCACGAACTCCTGGCTGCCGACGTGGAGGTCGCTGACCAGCGCCGCCTGGACGTGCCGGTCGGCCGTCGAGGGGGAGTGGGTGCGCGGCACGTCCGGAAAGTGGATGGCGTCGACGAACAGCACCCCCCCGTCGTCGGCCAGCGAACCCTCGACGGCAATCACCTCGTCACAGAGGAGTTCCTCGACGATGTCCGCGATCTCCCGATCTTTCATCACCAGACAGGGGAACGTCCCGTTGGTGTCCTCGAGTTCGACCAGCCAGTGGCCCCCTGCCGTCGAGCGGATGTCGGCCACCATCCCGACGATGGCCGCGTCGCTGTTGGGTGACATCTCCGCGACGGCGTCGGTCGGGCGGTGGTTGACCCGGCCGCGCAGTTGTGCGCTCAGACGCTCGTAGCGGTCCCGGAAGGTCGCGACGAAATCCCGGTACTCGCCAGTTCCCCTGCTCTGTCCGGTCACGTCGCCCTCGACTGCGAGCTCTCTGGCCGGATCGACCGACCGACCCGACGACCCCTCCGTTTCGGGTGGAACACGCACGCTGGCGTCGTTCGATTTCTCCGCGGAGGTTCCACCTGAAACAGGGGGGTCAGAGCGACCGTCTACAGCCTCAGCGGCAGTCCGTTCGGGGGCGATAGATTCTGGCCCAGAACCACCAGACTGCGCTCCGGTCTCGAGGACCGCACGGACGTGATCTGACGACAGTTTGAGTGCGTCGTCGGGGGCCGCTTCGACTGCACGGTCGAGGGCGGCGTCGGGATCCGGGGCGCCGGCGAGCAGCGTGACCGCCTCGCGGTCGGCGTTGTACCCGCGACTGGCGAGTTCGCTGACGACGCTGGCCGGTGTCTCCAGGGGCACAGGCGTAGTGTGTCCGGGGTCGGCAAAAGCGTAGCGGGACGGAGCGGCTTTCAGAACATTCAAACGCGGAGTCCCACAAGAGAGGGCGATGAGTCTCCCGGGCGACGAGCGTGACGGGCCCGACGGCGAAGCCGACGACAGCGAGGAGGTAGACGCCGCCAGAGCGGACGACGCCGAGAGGGATGGTCCGGGGCCGGCAGGCGAAAACGAGGTGGGACCGCCGACGCGGGACGAGTGGAGCCGGACCGACGAGTCCCGCGAGCCCTCCACCCAGGTGGAGACACTCGACGAGTCACCGGGCTGGCGCGTGTTCGCCCACGACGTCGTCAGTTCGGTGCTGGCGGTGCTCGTCGTCGGTGCGTACCTCTATGCGGTCAGTGGCGTCTGGCCGCCGCTGGTCGCCGTCGAGAGCCGGAGCATGACCCCGAACATGCAGGTCAACGACCTCGTGTTCGTCATGGAGGCCGACCGGTTTCCCGGACCCGGCGCCCACGGGGACACCGGAGTCGTGACCGCCCGCGCCGCCCGGCAGGTCGACTATCGATCGTTCGAGCAACACGGTGACGTCATCGTCTACGAACGCGACGGCAACGCCCGGCAGGTCCCGATCATCCACCGCGCGATGTTCTGGGTCGAGGAGGGCGAGAACTGGTACGACAAGGCCGACCAGGCGTACATCACCGCCACGGAGTGTGGCGACAGTCCCAGCGAGGGGCTGCGGAACTGTCCGGCACCCCACGCCGGATTCGTCACGAAGGGCGACAGCAACGCACGGTACGACCAGGTGACCACGCTGAGTGGCCCCGTCAGGCCGGAGTGGGTCGTCGGCACCGCCGAACTCCGCGTTCCCGGCCTCGGATGGGTCCGCCTCCAGTCCGAAGCCGCGGCGACAAACCGGACCCGGCAGCGACACGCTGTCCCGTGACGGTGTCGCCGGTGGCTGCCGGAACCGGACTCCGGCACAAGCGTTTTACTGTGACAGCACATAACACGCTTCAGGTGAGGCCCCATGTGTCATCACTACGAAGGGCGTTCGTACTGGAAGCGCGTCGAAGAGACCGAGACAGACGAGGAGCCAGCCGAGGAGATGGACACGCCGGAAATAGAGACCCCGGAGGTCGAGACGCCGGAGATGGACCAGCCCGAAGTCGCTGACGACTAGGTCCGAACACAACGGTTTTTTGACCCGGTGCTGACCAGACAGCTATGCGTCTTGGCGTCGACGAGGCAGGCAAAGGGCCGGTACTGGGGTCGATGTTCGCGGCGGCGGTACGGGCCGATCCGGCGGCGTTGCCCGACGGCGTCGACGACTCGAAGTCGCTGTCGGCCACGCGCCGCGAGAAACTCGAGACCGAGATCAGCGAGACCGCAGACGCGGTCGCAATCGCCGAAATCCCGGTCGCACGCATCGACGACCCGGAGACGAACATGACCGCGTTGACGGTGGCTGCCCACGCGGAGGCACTCGCGGCGGTCGCCGAGGACGGCGACGAGGCGTACGCCGACGCCGGCGATCCGAACGCCGTCCGGTTCGAACGGAACGTCGCGGCGGGCGTCCCGGCACGCGTCGACCTGCGCGGGGAACACGGCGCAGACGAGACCTATCCCGTCGTCGCTGCCGCCAGCGTCGTCGCCAAGGTCGAACGGGACGCACACGTGGCGTCACTGGCCGCCGAGTACGGCGACGTGGGGAGTGGGTACCCGAACGATCCGACGACGGACGCGTTCCTCCGGGCGTTCGTCGCCGACCACGGCCGGCTGCCCGCGTGTGCCCGCGAGTCGTGGCAGACCAGCCAGGACGTCCTCGCCGCGGCCCAGCAGTCGTCGCTGGAGGACTTCTAGAGCGGGGCTGACCGACACTGGGTCGGGAATCCTGCCCGACGACCCGACGACCGGGCCCGGGACCGAACGGCTTAGGTTCGCGCGTCGTCTAGACACAGTGGCAGAGGGAGCCCGGCTCCCGTGTCCCGGCACGCACAGCGCAAGGGACATGAGGAAAGTCCCCCCACCGTCCGGGCAGGCGACCGGGCGCA
>CAYYHG010000191.1:0-4891 GCA_964471665.1 uncultured Halobacteriales archaeon
GACTGTCTCGCTGCCCTTGCCGGTGAAGAGAATAAACGGGAGACCGGGTCGTGTCTCGCGGACGCGCTCGAGGAATTCGAGCCCGTCGATCCGCGACATCTCGTAGTCGGAGACGACGCAGTCGTGATCCCCGTCGGCGAGTCGCTCGAGTCCCTCGCTGGCGTCGGCGGCAGTCTCCACGCTGAACCGGTCGTCTTCGCGTTCGAGAACTGTTGCCGTCATGTCCGCGAACTCCACGTCGTCGTCCACGTGGAGCACCTGGATCGACTCTTCCATACTCCGGTATGGACGTTCGGAAATATAAACGATACTGCCCGCACACTGCCGGGCGGTCCCTGCGAGCAACCGGTCACCGGAACCGCGTCTCGACGCTCTCGGCGTGGGCCTCCAGTCCCTCCGCGTTCGCCAGCGTGGTGATCGACTCTCGCAGGTCCCGGAGCCCGTCCGCAGAGACGCGCTGGACGGTCGTCGACCGGAGGAAGGTGTCCACCGAGAGCCCGCCGACGAGTCGCGCCCGACCGCCGGTCGGGAGAACGTGGTTGGGGCCACTGGCGTAGTCGCCCGCGGCGACCGGCGAGTAGGGACCGAGGAAGGCCGACCCCGCGCTGTCGATCCGGTCGAGCAACGCCTCGTCGTCCCCGGCGAGGATGGTGAGGTGCTCGGGGGCGTACTCCTCCGCGAACAGCGCCGCCTCGCTCATCGACCGCGCGAGGAACACGCCGCTGGCGTCGTTGTCGAGCGCCCCCGCGATCACGTCCTGGCGGTCGCGGGCCTCGATCTGTTGCTCGGTTTCGGCGACGACGGCCTCGGCCAGGTCAGCGTCGTCGGTCACCGCGACCACGGAGGCGTCCGTGTCGTGTTCGGCCTGGGCGAGCAGGTCCGCCGCGACCAGTTCGGGGTCTGCCGTCCCGTCGGCCAGCACCAGCAGTTCGCTCGGTCCCGCGAGGAAGTCGATCTCGACGTCCCCCCGGACGGCGGCCTTGGCGGCTGTCACCCAGCGGTTGCCCGGGCCCACGACGACGTCCGACGCCGGGACCGTTTCGGTGCCGTAGGCCAGCGCGGCGATCGCCTGGGCGCCCCCAACCTGGTAGACTGCGTCCGCGCCGGCCACCTCGATTGCCGCCAGGGTGGCGGGGTGTATCTCCTCGGCGGGCGGGGTCGCCACCGCGACGTGATCGACACCCGCCACCTTCGCGGGGACGACACCCATCAGCGCACTCGAGGGGTAGGCGGCAGTACCGCCCGGGGCGTAGACACCGGCGCTCTCGAGGGGCCGGAAGCGCCGCCCGAGTTCGCGGCCACCGAAATCCGCGCGCCAGTCCTCGGGGAGCTGGCGCTCGTGGAACGCCCGGATGTTCTCGGCGGCCGTCTCGATGGCCGCCAGCAGGTCGTCCCCGACGTCGTCGACTGCCCGCGCCGCCAGGTCGGTCACGTCGAGGTTGCCGACGGTCACGCCGTCGAACTCCTCGCTGAACTCCCGGAGTGCGACGTCGCCTTCCTCGCGGACGCGGGCGACGATGTCGCTGACGTCCTCGCGAACGGCGTCGACGCCGGACTCGCGGTCGAACAGGCCGCGTCGCTGCCCCGGATCGAGGTCTGCGATCGTGTGTACGTCCATGTCGTCCCGTATCCGCGGCGCTCACATACTGTTTGCCATCACAGTCCGCGCTCACACCGGAACTGGAGCGGGTCCCGGGTCGGCCGCCGGGCGTGGAAATCGTACTTAAACCCACCCGTGATAGGGCGTAACACACCCTGGAATCGCGGGCGTGGACCGGGCGTCACCGATCGTCAACAAAACGTTTATATAGAATCACATTCAATCTTCCTCTGACTATGGCTCAACAGATGGGTAACCAGCCCCTGATCGTACTGTCCGAAGAGTCCCAGCGGACGTCGGGCAAGGACGCACAGTCGATGAACATCACAGCCGGGAAGGCCGTCGCCGAGGCCGTCCGGACGACCCTCGGTCCGAAAGGGATGGACAAGATGCTCGTCGACTCGACGGGCAGCGTCGTCGTGACCAACGACGGCGTCACCATCCTCGACGAGATGGACATCGAGCACCCGGCAGCGAACATGATCGTCGAGGTCGCCCAGACCCAGGAAGAAGAGGTCGGCGACGGCACGACCACGGCAGTCGTCATCGCGGGCGAGCTCCTCTCGAAAGCCGAGGATCTGCTCGACCAGGACATCCACGCCACCATCCTCGCACAGGGCTACCGCCAGGCCGCCGAGCGAGCCAAAGAGATCCTCGAGGAGGAGGCCATCGAGGTCGCCGCCGACGACACCGGGGCCCTGGAGAGCGTCGCGGCGACGGCCATGACCGGCAAGGGCGCCGAGAGCGCCAAGGACGACCTCGCGTCGCTGGTCGTCGACGCCATCCAGTCGGTCGCCGACGACGAGGGCATCGACACTGACAACGTCAAGGTCGAGACGGTTGTCGGGGGCTCCACCGACGAGTCACAGCTCGTCGAGGGCGTCATCATCGACAAGGAGCGCGTCCACGACAACATGCCCCACTTCAAGGAGGACGCCGACATCGCGCTGCTGGACACGGCAATCGAGGTCCCCGAGACGGAACTCGACACGGAGGTCAACGTCTCCGATCCCGACCAGCTCCAGGAGTTCCTCGATCAGGAGGAACAGCAGCTCCAGGAGATGGTCGACCAGCTCGCCGACGCCGGCGCCGACGCCGTCTTCTGTCAGAAGGGCATCGACGACATGGCCCAGCACTACCTCGCCCAGGAAGAGATCCTGGCGGTCCGGCGCGCCAAGAAGTCCGACATCGGCGCGCTCTCGCGCGCCACCGGCGCCCGCGTCGTCTCGAACATCGACGACGTCACCGCCGACGACCTGGGCTTTGCGGGCTCGGTGACCGAGAAAGACCTGGCCGGCGACGAGCACATCTTCGTCGAGGAGGTCGACGACGCCAAGGCCGTCACGCTCATCCTGCGGGGCGGCACCGAGCACGTCGTCGACGAGGTCGAGCGCGCCGTCGAGGACGCACTCGGCGTCGTCGCCGCCACGCTGGAGGACGGCAAGGTCCTCCCCGGCGGCGGGTCACCCGAGACGGAACTCTCGCTTGGCCTGCGTGACCACGCAGACAGCGTGGGCGGGCGCGAACAGCTCGCCGTCGAGGCCTTTGCCGACGCCATCGACGTCATTCCGCGCACGCTCGCCGAGAACGCCGGACTCGATCCGATCGACTCCCTCGTGGAGCTCCGCAGCGCACACGACGGCGGCGACAGCAAGGTCGGCCTCGACGCCTACACGGGCGATGTCGAGGACATGTCCGAGGAAGTCGTCGAACCGCTGCGCGTCAAGACACAGGCCGTCGAATCCGCCACCGAGGCCGCGGTCATGATCCTGCGCATCGACGACGTCATCGCCGCGGGCGACCTGAAGGGTGGCTCCGGCGACGACGACGACGAGGAAGGCGGGCCTGGCGGCCCCGGCGGTGCGCCCGGCGGCGGCATGGGCGGCATGGGCGGCATGGGCGGCATGGGCGGCATGGGCGGCGCAATGTGAGGTCGGGCACTCCGGTCGTCACAGACCACCGTCCCGCCGCACCGTCCCAGCCAGTGTAGGATCGCTCCGAATTCGTTGCGTCGGTTTCTCGTTTCGTTCCGGAACTCGCTTCTCGGCCTCTACTCTCCCCTGGCGAGAGGCGTCACTCCGCGACGTGGACGGGCCCGTGTCGCTCGTACTCGAGATGGTCGGCGACCTCTGTGGCCAGGTCTGACCCGAATTCCCGTTCGAGCAGGTAGAGGCCAAGGTCGATCCCTGCGGTGATGCCCCCGGCAGTGAGCACGTCGCCGGCGTCGACGACCCGCGCGTCGACCACGTCCGCGCCGGTCTCGCGGAGATCCCCGAGCGCGCCGTGGTGTGTGACCGCCGGCCGGCCGTCGAGGAGTCCGGCGCGGGCGATCAACATCCCGCCGGTGCAGACGCCGGCGATCGTCGTGTCGGCGGCACGGTCGGCCAGCAGGTCTGGAATGACGCCGCGTTCGGCTTCGGTCCAGGCGCTCGCCGCGGCACGGTCGTTCCAGCCGCCGCCGGGGACGACGAGCAGGTCCGGATCCGCCTCGACGACGGTCCCGTCGGGGACGACGGTAGCGCCGTGGGCCGACCGAACCGTCTCTACCGGTTCGGCGGTCACCAGCGAAACGTCGAGGCGGGCCGCCCGCGCCGCGCCGACCGACAGTACCTCGAAGGGGCCGAAGGCGTCGAGCGATTCGAAGCCGTCGAACAGGAGCACCGAGACGTCCGAGAGACCCATACCCGTCCATCGGACCGGGACCCCAAACCCGTATCGGTGCACGGGAAGTCGCGGTTTTTATTCGTCGGACGGCCCAAGAGCGTGTATGGCACAGCCGGGGGTCCCGGGCGGGCCGAGTCACGCCCTCGAACTCCCCTGCGGGGAGGCGATCAGCGCACGCTCGCTCGACCTGGGCGCGCGGGAGTTCGAGTGTTCCTGCGGCGAGCGCCACGCCGTCGTGATGGACGCCCACCCGCTCGCGCGGTTCGTCCCGGAGTTTCTGGTCGATATCCTCCGGGAGACGATCGACACCGACGACGAGTTCGCGGCCTTCTCGACGGCCCACCTCATGGGGATGGTGGCCGAGGAGTTCCCCGAACAGGTGGCGAGCGCGGACTGCTCGGATGACGGCCAGGTCGGCTACGCCCTGGTGTGGGCGGCCGACTTCGACTCCCGCCGCCTCCACGAGATTGTCGTGGAACTGCTCGTCGAGCTCATGGAACACGCCGTCAGCCACGCCGAAGACGGGTCCGCCATGACGGAGTTCGAACAGCGGATGCAGGAGTTCGACGTCGCGGCGTTCGTCGACCAGTACCGCGAGGAGCGGAACTTCGAGGACGAACACGACAC
>CAYYHG010000192.1:0-4813 GCA_964471665.1 uncultured Halobacteriales archaeon
TCGCGGTCTTCGTCCCGCCATCCGTCGAGACGCCGATGTCGATTTCGTCCCACTGCTCGAACTCCGCTGTTGTTTCGTCGAGATCCCTGATCGGAACGAGCCCTTCGTCGGTCGACACCAGCGAGTTCTCCTCGACACAGCCAGTGGGTGCGATAGTTGTGGAATTGTGATTTCTGATCGGGAACCCCTCGTTCCAGTCGTCGGCGTCGAGTCCCGTCTGGTGTTCGAACCACTCCGCGTAGGCGGTGGGATCGGCGTACTTGGAGTTGTCCCACTCCGCGAACGGTCCCCGTTCGGTGGCGAGTTCGTGGCTCGTCCACTTCGAGTGGCGGTTGATGTGGATCATCAGCTGGCGGGCGACCTCGTTGGCGGGCTCGCTGCCGTACTTCATCCCGAGCTGGATGTACAACTGGGCCAGGCCCATGATCCCGAGGCCGATCTTGCGCATCTCCCGGACGGTCCGTTCGATCTCGTCGACCGGGAAATCGGACATCGTGACCACGTTCTCCAGGAAGCGGGTCCCGAGTTCGACACGCCGGTCGAACTCCTCCCAGTCGACGGCCGTCTCGAGGAACGCGGCGACTGCTGTCTCCTCGGTCGCGTAGTCGTCGGCGAACCTGTCGGACCAGACCCGCCAGTCCGGGGCGTTCTCGGCCGCCAGCGTCGAGAGGTTGATGTGGCCGAGGTTGCAGGCCTCGTACTCCTCCAGGGGCTGCTCGCCGCAGTTCGCGACGCTGACGAGGGGTGTGTCGTCGCCGCCGGTGATCGCCAGGTAGTTGTGGTGGTCGTCGACCGTGACGTTGTAGACCGCACCCGACCCGGCGTCGGTGACCGACGAGACGGTCAATCCTTCCGAGACCGTCTCCGAGACGCCGCCGGCGGGCACCGCCACGGCCGAGGTCCCAACGATCGTCTGCCCGGCCCCCAGGTCGCCGGCCTCGACGTAGCCGTCGGGCGACCAGATCTCGTGATCGGGCGTACAGGTGAGCGACGCACCCTCGACGGTCTCGACGCGAACGAGGTCGGCCTCGGCGCGGGTGCGCCGCGGGTTTCTCGCGACCGAGACGGTCAACTCGCCGGTCTCGGTGTCCCGACAGAGCACGCGCACGTCCTGCCCGTTCGCCGCGAGTCGCTCCAGCGTCTCGGTCGTCCCATCGGCGAGGGCGATCTCGGTGTCGCCCGTCAGACAGGGGTTGGTCGCGAGGATGCGGTGATCCGGGTGTTCGTCGACGTCGAAGGAGTGTTCGTCGTTGACCCGCTCTAAGTAGATGACGCCGGGTTCGCCGTTCTCGTGGGCGCCCTCGACGACGCGCTCCCAGATTTTCTCGGCGGGGACCGACAGCACCTCCCCGACCTCGACGTGGTCGCCGAGGCCGAACATCTCGTACAGTTCCACGGTCTGTTCGGTCGCGACGTGTGGTTCGCCGGTCCGGGGGTTGGTGAACGTGTACGCCTCGCCGTTCTTGACGGCCTCCATGAACTCGTGGGTGACGCCGACCGAGATGTTGAAATTCGAGAGGTGGCCCTCGACGGCGTTGCGGAGGTGCTCGGGGACGCGGCCCTCGTCGTCGATCAACTCGCGGGCCTCCTCCAGCGCCTCGGCGAAGGAGTTGTGCGTGAAGTCGTCCGGGTCGTTCAGGCGGAGCGTGTTCGCCAGCGAGACGTCCTTGTTCTTGGCGTGGATGAACTGGATGACGTCCGGATGGGAGACGCGCATCACGCTCATCTGGGCCCCGCGGCGGGCGCCGCCCTGGGCGATAGTTTCACACAGCTGATCGTACGTCCGCATAAAGGTTATCGGTCCACTGGCAATTCCGCCGGTCGATCCGACGGAGTCTCCGTAGGGACGTAATTGCCAGAAAGCATATCCGCAGCCGCCACCGCTCTGGAACACCTCCGCGGCGTTCTTGGCTGTTTCGTGGATATCTGTTATATCATCGTCGGGAGACATGACAAAACACGCAGATAGTTGCTGGAGTTCGTCCCCGGCGTTCATGAGCGTCGGACTGTTCGGCATAAAGGAGAGGTCCTCCATCATGCTCCGGAACACCCCGGCCATCTCCTCGACGTGTTCGCGGACGGCGTCGGGCAGTTCCGGCACCACGGTCTCGTAGGCGAACTTGTTGACGTTGTACTCGGAAAGCGTCGTCTCGGCGTCGTCGTCCGCGGTGACACCCGTCCCGAACACCTCGGCCGCGAGTTCGTCCCGCCGGGGGTGGTCGGGTTTGAGCTGGTCGGGGGTGACCGTCACCTCGACGCCCTCGTTTCGCGCCTCGAAGACCGCCTCCGCGAGGGCGATGTTCTTCGCGACGCGCTCGAAGAGGTCCTCCTGGTCCTCGGCGACGTTCCCGTCGGCGTCCTTGCGGAGATACCGGGCCGGGAGAATGTTGTAGTAGGCGTTGTCCGTGAGTCGCTCCGCGATGGTCTCGCCGTCGGTCCGCTTTACCGGCAGTGTGACCTCGCCCGCGCCGACCTCACGGCTCATGCGCGGTCACCTCGACGTGCTGTCCGTCGTGCGATACTCCGCCGCTCGCAGTTCCCCATTCCTATCATATGTGGCGAAGACTCCGTTCTGTCCGGACGCGGATGACCCTTACGTCACCGTGATTCTGTGCCTCGAAACAGTTGTATTCGGACTGGTACGTTCGGGCTAGCCCCGGTTGACGCTCGGGATAGTCGTCCGGACGATAGTCACGAGACGGACGTTCTTAAGATTCACCAGACCGCAGTGAAAGTGAAACCGGCCCGCAGCGACACAGTCGTCGTCGTCCGGTTTCCCAGTAGAAAGAGAGGGGGGTTTCAGGTGGAGATTTCCGGCCACGAGACTTATACCGCTGTCCGCTCTCGTGTCGGGTATGCTGCCACCGGTTCTCGCTCTGGGTCCGCTGGGGTCACCGCCGGGGATGCTCGTCGCCGTCGTGGTGCTCGCGGTGGTCATCCTCGTCGGACGGTTCGTGCTCGCGCTGGCCTGGAAACTCGTCCTCGTCGCGCTCGCGGTACTCGCGACACTGTGGGTCCTGGCGGCGCTCGGATTCAGCGTCGTCTAGCGTTTCACACGTTCGTAGACGTCGGAGGTGATGTAGGCGTCCCGGCAGCCGGAGTCGTAGAGACAGAGCGTGTCATCCCGGACGCGTGCCTCGATTTGGCCGTCCTGCGTTTCGTCTCGCTTCCGGTTTGGCGGATACTCGGGCAACTGTCGGTCGGACCGACTCTCCAGGCGGGCCTGGCCGCTCTTCCGGAGCGCCGTGTCTGCCGACTCGCGTCTGTTCGTCTCTGTCCTCCCGCGTGCGGGTTCGCCGGCGCTCCCGTCGGGAGAGAAGAGCTTACCGAGGCCCTCGAAGACACCCCCGATCAGGCGGGTCACGGCACTCCGCACCCGCTGGGACACACCCGGAGTCCCCTCCTCGCGGGGCCGTTCGGCCCCCGCGTCGCTCCGGTCTTCTATGGGTGTGAGACCCATACGCACATTTAGCGGCTGGAGCACTAAACCGTTGTGTCTCCGGAAGGGAGTGTCCGTCGGCGAGGCCGGACCGCGGCGGGAGTCGACGGCGGCCGGAGCTCCGGTAGCGTGTAGCAAGTCTTATGTCTGCGCTGAGGTCCCCTACAGGTATGAGCAGTCGTGTCGAGGTACTGGAAGTGCTGCGCGAGAACGCCCGCTACTCGGTCGAGGACATCGCCCGCCAGACCGACGCTACCCCCGAGGAGGTCGAAACGATCATCACCGCCCTCGAGGAGGAGGGTGTCGTCCGGGGGTACCGCGCGGTCGTCGACTGGGAACAGGTCGAACAGGAGCGTGTCCGCGCAGCGGTGGAGTTGAACGTCACGCTCGACCGCGAGACCAGCTACAACGACGTCGCCGGCCGGATCGCGAAGTTCCCGATGGTCGAGTCGCTACACCTCGTCAGCGGCGAGTTCGACTTCATCATGGAGGTCGAGGCCGACTCGATGCGCGAAGTCTCACACTTCGTCAGCGAGAAGGTGGCCCCGGTCCCGGCGATCACTCAGACGGTTACCCACTACGTCATGGAGACGTACGTGGAGAACGGCACCGAGTTCCGCGACGGCACCGAGGACGACCGACTGTCCGTCTCGCCATGACGTTCGACCCCGCCGAGCGCGTCCAGCAGGTGCCACCGTCGGGGATCCGGCGCTTTTTCGAACTCGCAGAGGAGATGGACGACATCATCTCGCTGGGTGTGGGCGAACCCGACTTCTCGGCGCCCTGGGCTGCCCGGGACGCCGCGATCACCTCCCTCGAACAGGGCAAGACCTCCTACACCGCCAACCGCGGCCGGCGGGAACTCCGCGAGGGCATCGCCACCCACGTTGCCGACCAGTACGACCTCGCCTACGATCCCGACGAGGAGATCCTCGTCACCGCGGGGGCGAGCGAGGCCCTCGACCTCGCCTTCCGGGCGCTGGTCGACCACGGCGATACGGTCGCCGTCCAGCAACCCTGCTATGTCTCCTACGTCCCCGGCGTCATCTTCGCGGGCGGGGAGGTCCTCCCGGTCCGGACCCGCGCCGCCGACGAGTTCACGCTCACTCGCGGGGTCCTGGAGGAGTCGGGGGCCGCCGAGGCGGACGCACTGATGATGTGTTATCCCAACAACCCCACCGGGGCGACGATGACCGGCGGGGAACTGGAGGTCGTGGCGGCGTTCGCCCGGGAGCACGACCTGACGGTACTCTCGGACGAGATTTACGCGGACCTGACCTACGAGGGCGAGCATACCTCCATCGCGACGCTGCCCGGGATGCGCGAGCGAACGGTCGTGTTCAACGGCTTCTCGAAGGCCTACGCGATGACGGG
>CAYYHG010000193.1:0-4790 GCA_964471665.1 uncultured Halobacteriales archaeon
ACGGCTGCAAGAGCATCGTCACGTTCTCGTGATCGATAGGCAAGTCCGATCGGGATGGGGGTGTCGTCCACGTCGAAGACGAAATCGACCTCACCGGTTCGTCCGCGCCAGTACTGGACAGATGGTGATTCGTCGATACCTTGGTCAGTGTTTACCCCGTACGCAAATCGCATCGTGTGGTCGAATGCAGCAATACGAGCGAGGTCGGCTTCGCGGTCGAAGTCGTTGCGGACGGTCGAACCGTCACCGTCCGTGAGCGCGGTTACCAACCCCGTATCGCGGAGGTAGAGTCGCACCGATCGGGGTCGGCTGTTGTCGTACTCGGTGATTCCTGTGAGGAGATACAGTTTGGCCAGCGCCGGGAGGTAACTGTCGGCGATCGTCCGTCGGTCAACGTCGAACAGTTCGACGAGGTCCTGGTATCGGAACGGGTCAGCGCCGCGGTTTCGAGCAGCGAGGGCAATTAATCGCTCCAGATCAGCGATGGTTTGGATCGATTCGAAGCTCGGGACATCCTGATAGAGTGCATTGCGGACGTTGTTCCGGAGGCGTTCGTAGTCGGCGGGGACGAGATCGGCTGCCGATTCGACGACACCGTCACGATCATAGCTGATGATCCCGCCCATAGCGAGGTAATCGACAACCTGCGACTGGATACGGCGTTCAACGCCGGCAACCTGATCGTATTTCCGCTGGAGTTCTGTGACAAACGGCTCGATATTGCCACTCTCTAATGCGGCCGGCAAGCTCCTTTCGCCGGATCGGAGCGAGGTCGGGCTGATACGCGTCTCCGAGTCTTCGAGATCCGGATACACGGAGAACAGATAGTCTCGAAATTTCTCGGGGAGGATGGGTTGGATAGCATACTCCGCCGCCTCGATGTTAGTCGTGTCGAGTTCACGGGTGATCTGGACGCCGGCACTCGCCGTGACTGCAACATGGCGCGCGTTACTGTCATCGAGGAGTCTTGCGACTGGATCACCCCATCCCTCGAATGTTGGTTTCGTTTGGTGTTCAATGCGGTGAACGTCGTCTATGAGGATGAAGTGTCGCTTGTCGGTGTCAAGTCGGCCGAGCACCCGGCTCTCGTAGTACCTGACCGCACGGTAGAGTTGCTCGTCGGACTGGAGTTGATAGAGCGGATCGGCGTCGAATGGGAGGTAGAGAAACTGTTCGGGGTCATCGCCGGCGTCGATGCAGTGGTGAATGAACTGGTGAAGGAGTGTCGTTTTCCCGACGCCGCGGCGGCCGACGAGTCCGAGCAAGGGTTGATCTGCAAATTGACTGCCGGATTCTTCCGGCCGTGCGAGATGGTAGAAATCGCTTCGCTGGCGCGCGGGCAGGTCGAAGGCATTTGTCCCATGCTCCCACCACGGGTTGTGGTCATGGAGAGATTCGGCCAAGGTATCGCCGGCGTCGATAGGCATTGTGTCGTTATCCAGTCCTCGAACTCCGTCACAATGATTGTTTCGACTGTATTATCGACGGTAGGGAGTCTATTTTCTTCATATTAGTCAGAACAAAGAGTCTGATACCCGACTCAAAACCTCTAATAGTACATCGTGATGCGCTTTCTCACGATATTTCACTCTATATAATGCCTACCAGCGAAGGTTTTATTACACTAAGGGACACACTATTGGATGAGGATGGGACAAAAGAGCCACCGCAATGGTGGTTATTTGTTTCAGTGACGACGGAATCCGTGTGACCCCGTCGAGCGCCCGTTGACTGTCCGGGTGAACGGCAGTCGAATCACACTAATGGATAGGATGTACGCGGACCTACGACCAGGCGCGCGCCTCGACATCGATGTCGAGTTCATCACGAAGCGAACGGTTGACTGCGAGGGAACGAAGATCACCCGGTTGCTCGTCAGCGATCGGACAGGCGAACAGTTCGCGGTACTCGTCCCGTCGGACCAAGACTCGCTTCAGTACTTAGAAACAGGAGCAACGTACCGCATTTCGGGACTTCTCGGCGCTCGTCCTGTTGATTCAGTACACAGCAGTGCTGAGGAATGTCCGGACTGCGGCGGGCCACTTCGGGCGGGCCACGTCGTCGATACGGCAGGCTCTAAAGTTGCAGTCGCTGCGACGCAACTCGATTTAGACGAGCCGTTCGGGGTCGTGGACGCCACGTCGTCCGTGCAGGCAACCGCGGATGACGCGGATGTCGTTGACGACTGGACGCCGATGCGTGACGAACAGTCGGTTGAGCCGCCAGACTTCGTCTGTGACGCGTGTGGCCGTCACATCGACGAACACGAACTCTATGGCCACGAGGCGGCGGTGCTGGAGCAGGTCACGCCAGCGGCCAGTGCAGACATGGCGAGTCCGGAGACAGTCGGGCTCGCAGCGGGTGGCGCAAAAGACGTGACGAACTTTCGAGAGAACATTGCCGAGGGGTTCACCCCCCAACCGGAAGCCATCAGCGACGAAGGGTTGTTCTACGACTACTACTTCGAGACGGGTGAGCGGACGGCGACGGAGGCGTTGTTCGCGCCACGGTATGCGGCAGCTGTGTCTGCGCATCCACTCACTGGCGACACCGAACAGTACCTCTCGGTCGGACTGGATTCGACGCTCTCGGTTGCCGAGTTCGAGCGCCCACGGCTCGACCTCGTGGCCGTGTTGGACGTGTCCGGGTCGATGGACAGCGCGTTCGACGAGTACTATTACGACGAGCAGGGCCGCGAACGCAAGGCCGAGACTGACGGGGAGACGAAACTGTCGGCAGCCACGCAATCGCTGTGCGCGCTGACCGAGCAACTCCACGCCGAAGACCGTCTCGGTGTCGTCCTCTACAACCACCGTGCACACGTGGCGAAGCCGCTTCGAGATGTCGGTACGACGGATATGCCCGCGATTCGTCGCCACATCCGCGAGATCAAGGCCGGTGGCGGGACGAACCTCGAAGACGGCTTCGAAGCAGCCATCGATATGCTCATCGAGGGGACGTCCAGTCGGCAGGTCGAGCGCCGCGTTGTCTTCATGACGGATATGATGCCCAATACCGGTGCGACTGACGAGGGCGCACTCACTGACCTGTTTGCCGACGCTGCCACAGAGGGGATCCACACGACGTTCATCGGGATGGGATTGGATGCGAACGCCGAACTGACAGACGCTCTGTCTGGCATTCGTGGCGCGAACCACTATTTCGTGCACTCGGCTGACGAGTTCGAGCAACGACTCGGCGATGAATTCGACTACATGGTCACGCCGCTGGTGTACAACCTGTCTCTCGAACTCGACGCAGACGGCTACGAGGTTGAAGCCGTTCACGGGTCGCCGTCGGCAGATGCCGCTCGTGATCGACTCATGCATGTCGGGACGCTGTTCCCGTCGGCCAAGCAGGACGGTGAAACGCGTGGTGGGGTCGTCCTCGTGCGACTTGATCAGCAGCGTCCCGACGCCGACCTTGAATTAGTGGCATCGTGGACAGAACGGGACGGCAGTGACCAACGGGAGCACGTGACCGTCAGTATGCCCGACTCTCCGGAGGCGTTCGCACACGATGGCGTGCGGAAGGCCATCGCGCTGGTCCGGTACGCGCGGGAGCTTCGGACGTGGGCACAGGATATTCATGACCGGGCGAATAAGGCGACCGGCGTTGACGACTGGTTGCTGTCCGATCAACGCGGACAACACGAGCGTGAGTCAGTGCCGCTGGTCGTGCCCGACGAATACGCCGACCGGTTCACCCGGCTCCGCGAGTATCTCGCAGCCGAGATAGAGGCGGTCGCTGACGATTCGTTGGAACAAGAGATAGACCTGCTGGAGACGCTGTGCCAGAAGGTGGAGACGAGTCCGGAGGTGTCGGAGTGATGCTCGTGTTCGCGTTCGACCGCGACTGGACGGTCGATGTGAACCCGCACCCCAACAAGGAGGCAGTTCCGCTTGAGTGGGTGCGCTATCTCGCCCACGAGACTGAGCACGCAGTCTATGCCATCGGCAATCAGTTGCTTGCTGACGAAGCCGCGATTCCCGGCGTGGTCGATATCGTCGGTCGCCACTCTGACGATTGGGAGGAATGGCTCGGTGAGAAACAGCCTGACGGGTACTACGAACGGTTCCCGACGCGTCGTGAACGCCTCACCCTGATCGCTGATCTCCATCCCAACGTAGACGACTACATCGTTATTGACGACATTGATCTGAGTGACGTCCGTGGGTGGGACCACTATCACGCGTGGGAGTTCGTGCCGGCTATCGAGCAAGGCGACATCGACCCGGGGCTGCCATGGGCTGGTGACCCCGTCCCTGACGGCGGATACCCAACGCGGGCCGGTATCATGCCCGTGGATGCGTCGGACCTCTCTTCATTTCTTGACGAGTACGGTGACGCCACGGGCTTCGAGCTCACGTACACGGCTGCAGACGAGGAATGCACAGACCTGCTCTGGAACGTGTCACAAGATGCGGTGCGACTGGAGCAACCGTCGGCCGCACCCGCAATCCTGTGTACACCACTGGCCCCGGGTCGTGACCAGTTTACCGTTGGTATCGACGCGATTGAGATGCTCTCTGTCGTTGACCCGCCACCGGAGACGTTCACTGCAGACGCGGAGACGCCGATAGAGAAAGCAACAGCACTCCGGCGATTAGCAGACGCAAAACCCGGGACGGTTCGGGTGTCGTCAATCCTCACTCTTCTGGATCGTGAGGATCCGAGCACACTCCAGCAGCGGGATGCCCTTCGAGCACTTCGGTCGGTGGCGACTGTCGAACCAGACGAGTGTGTCCCGGCGGTCCCCATTCTCCGCTCGTTATTGGGACAGACAGATG
>CAYYHG010000194.1:0-4763 GCA_964471665.1 uncultured Halobacteriales archaeon
TGATGCACGGGCACGCGCTGATGCCCGACGGGCGGGCGATGTCCAAGTCGAAGGGGATACTCGTCGACCCGAAGGAGGTCCTCGGGAAACACGGTACCGACCCGATGCGGCTGTTCTTGCTCTCGGTCTCGCCCCAGGGCGACGACATGCGCTTCTCGTGGGACGGGACCGAAACCATGCAGCGGGACCTGAACATCCTCTGGAACGTCTTCCGGTTCCCGCTGCCGTACATGCGCATCGACGACTTCGATCCGGGCGGGACCGGCCTCGAGGACGTGGCCCTCGAAACCGTCGACGAGTGGGTACTCTCGCGGCTGCAGGCCGTCGAGGCCGAGATGGCCGAGGCGTGGGCGGACTACCGACAGGACCGGGCCCTGGAGGCGCTCCTGGAGTTCGTGGTCGAGGACGTCTCGCGGTTCTACATCCAGGTAGTCCGGGAGCGCATGTGGGAAGAGCAAGACAGCGCGTCGAAACAGGCTGCGTACGCCACCTTCTACCACCTGCTGACCGACGTCGTGGCGCTGCTGGCGCCGTACGCGCCCTTCGTCAGCGAGGATATTTACGGGACGCTGACCGGCGACCACGGGCACCCGACCGTCCACATGTGCGACTGGCCCGAACCCGACGGGGCTGTGCGCGACACACAACTGGAGTCCGACATCGCGGTCGTGCGGGCCGTCGAAGAGGCGGGCTCGAACGCCCGCCAGCAGGCCGAACGGAAACTCCGGTGGCCCGTCCCGGAGGTGGTGGTGGACGTCCCCGACGAACGGGTCGCAGACGCGGTCGACCGCCACCAGGACCTCGTGGCCGACCGGTTGAACGCCCGCGGGGTCGAGGTCGTCGGCCCCGACGAGGGTGGCTGGGGTGAGCTGCGCTACTCCGCCGAGGCCGACATGTCGGTGCTGGGACCGACCCTGGGCGAAGACGCCGGCCGCGTCATGCAGGCGCTCAACGACGCCCGCGTGACCGACCCGGACCTCGACGCACTCGAAGACGCGGTCCGGGAGGCCACGGGGCTGGACGTCGACCTCACCGGGGAGATGGTCGAGTTCGTCACCGAGACGCCCGACATGGTCTCGGGAACCGAGTTCGAGGGGCACGACAGCGCCGGCGTGGTCTACGTCGACACGTCCCTGACCGAGGACATCGAGAGCGAGGGCTACGCCCGCGAGGTCATCCGCCGGATACAGGAGATGCGAAAGGACCTCGACCTCGACATCGAGGCGGAGATCCGTGTCGACCTCTCGATTCCGGACGACCGCGTGGCCGCCCTCGTCGAGGAACGGCGGGACCTCGTCGCCCGGGAGGTCCGTGCCGGCGAGTTCGGCGCTGTCGAGGACGGCCACCGCAGGACCTGGGAGGTCGAGGGCGTCGAGATGGAGATCGCGATCGAACGCCGCACGCAGGACGTCCGGACCCACAACTGATCTGTGGCCGTGTGCCGCCGCCCCAACCGGACCCGCTGGCACAGACCGTTCTCAATCCGCACGAACGGTCGCGAGCAATGCCCCCGGTCTGTCCGTCCGGGTTCCAGTCAGCGTCAACAACTTTTTATAATATACAAATACTGTATTTACATACTATATTATTTATTTTGTTTTCCGATCCCGTCAGGTCGTGGTCCGAATCCAGAATCGGTTGTCGAAGAATGCGCTCAGAGTCAGTTTGCCGCCGAAAATTCGATTGTACTTCTCAAACTATCAGTATATCGGATCCCGTCTGCATATTAGATACATATATAATACGATATAATACTGTAATACTAAAAATACTATAAAATCTACTCCCGTCGTTCGGCATTTCCGAACCGCCGGCGCACAGTAATTACAATTATATGGGCGTAATTTAGCGGCCGGGAGCACACCCGGCAGGGCGGGGAATCCGATCGACCGTGGAACCGGGACCCGGCGGGCCGGACGTCCCTCAGTGAAACGCCGACAGTCCGGTCAGGTCCTCGCCGAGGACGAGCGTGTGTATGTCGTGGGTCCCCTCGTAGGTGTAGACAGTCTCGAAGTTGGCCATGTGGCGCATCGGAGAGTAGTCGGCCGTGATGCCGTTGCCACCCAGGATCTCGCGGGCGATCCGCGACTGGTTCCGGGCCATCCGGACGTTGTTGCGTTTCGCCATCGAGACGTGCTGGGGGCGCGCCTCGCCCCGTTCTTTCAGTTCGGCGAGGCGGTGGGCGAGCAGTTCGGCGAGCGTGATCTGTGTCGCCATCTCCGCGAGTTTCTCCTGCTGGAGTTGAAAACGGGCGATCGGACCGCCGAACTGCTCGCGCTCGCCGGCGTACTCGCGTGCGGTCTCGAAACAGTCTGTGGCCGCTCCCACGGCCCCCCAGGCGATGCCGTACCGGGCCTGCGTGAGACAGGACAGCGGCCCTTTCATCCCCTCGACGCCGGGCAGGACGTTCGCCTCCGGAACCCAGACGTCGTTCATGTCGACCTCGCCGGTGATCGAGGCCCGCAGGGAGAGTTTCTCGCCGATCTCGTTCGTCGTGACGCCCTCGCGGTCGGTCTCGACCAGAAAGCCCCTGACGGTGTCGTCGTCGCTCCTGTCGCGGGCCCACACGACCGCCAGGTCGGCGATGGGCGAGTTGGTGATCCACGTCTTCGTGCCGTTGAGGAGGTAGCCCTCGTCCTCGCGCTCGGCGCGGGTCTCCATCGCCGTCGGGTTCGACCCGTGCTCGGGTTCGGTCAGCCCGAAACAGCCGACCGCCTCGCCGGCCGCCAGGTCGGGGAGCCACCCCTCTTTTTGCTCCTCGGAGCCGTACGCGTGGATGGGGTACATCACGAGCGCGCCCTGGACGGACGCCATCGAGCGCAGTCCCGAGTCACAGGCCTCGAGTTCGCACAGCAACAGGCCGTAGGCGGTCTCGCTCAGGCCGGGCAACCCGTACCCCTCCAGGTTCGGGGCGTAGAAATCGAGGGCGCCCATCTCGGTGATGATCCCGGTCGGGAAGGTGCCCTCCAGCCAGTGGTCGGCGATGTCCGGCCGGACGGTGTCCTCGACGAACTCGCGGGCGGTGTCCCTGACGAGACGCTCCTCCTGGGTCAGATCCGTTCCCAGGTCGAAGTAGTCCAGCATGGTACAAGCCCACCGCCCGCGAATAATAGCTCTTTCCCCGCGGCCTCCCGGCGGGGAGGAACTGGCTGGCCTGCTCTCCGGGTCGCCCCCTGAAGAACTAAGTATCTCGGTCGGGTTCCGGGAAACATGCGTGTAGGTCGAGCAGTCGTAGACCGGCTTGCCGCCAGCGGGGTCGACACGCTCTTTGGCGTCCCCGGCAAGCAGACCCTTCCGCTGAACGAGGCGGTCGGGAACCGCGACGACGTCCGGTTCGTGGTCGCGCGCCACGAAACCGCCGTCTCCCACCAGGCGTGGGGCTACGCCGAGACCAGCGGCGAGATGGCCGCGACGGTCGTCGTCCCCGGGCCGGGCGACATGAACGCGATGAACGGGCTCAAGAACGCGTACAACGACTGTACACCGCTTTTGCACATCGCGGTCGAGACGAGCCCCGAGATCCGTGGCGGCGACGGCATCCACGAGACCCCGCCCGACACCTACGACAACGTCGTCAAAGAGAACGTCCTCGTCGAACACCCGGCCGGGACGCTCGTCGAACTCCAGCGGGCCATCGCCGCCGCGCGGACGCCCCCGAAGGGGCCGGTCCGGGTCGGCGTCCCGAAGAATTTCCTCGACGAGGACCTCCCGCTGGCCCGGCCCGGCACCTACCCCGAGGAGGGCGTCACGGGCGTCGACAGGGAGGCCATCGCGGACGCGGCAGACCTGCTCGGGGAGGCGACCGCTCCGGTCGTCCTCGCGGGTGGGGGCGTCCGTGCCGCCGGAGCGGGCGCCGAACTGCGGACGGTCGCCGGCCTGCTCGGCGCGCCGGTCGTCACGACCTACAAGGGCAAGGGCGTGGTGTCCGACTACCACGACCTGGTCGCCGGGACGCTGTCGGGGAGTGCGAGTCCGGAACTGCTCGGGTGCCTGGCGTCCGCAGACGTCGTGCTGGCCGCCGGAACGGACTTCGACGCCGTCGCGACGCGGGCCTGGTCGGTCGAGATGTCCGGGGACATCGTCCACGTCACGCTCTCGCCCGGCGACCTCGGGACGGGCTACGACCCGACAATCGGGATTGTCGCGGACGCCCGGGACGCGCTCGGGGCGCTGTCCGGCGCGCTCGACAGCCGCGACGCCGACGGGACGGACGGCCGCGAGCGCGCGGCGGCTGTCCGGGAGGCGACCCGCGAGCGCGTCGAGCCGCTCCTCGGCGACGACCCTCCGGTGACCTCCGTCCGGGCGTTGCGTGCGATCCGGACAGCCCTTCCGGACGAAGCGGTCGTCACCGCCGACGCCGGGGGCTTTCGCGTCTGGGGGCTCAACACGTTCGAGGCGACGGGTCCGCGCCGGTACGTGAATACGGGGTCGTGGGCGTCGATGGGCACCGCCGTCCCCGCCGCCATCGGCGCGCGGCTGGCCAACCCCGACACCGAGGTGGTCGCGCTGACGGGCGACGGCGGGCTGTTGATGTGTGTCCACGAACTCCACACCGCCGTCGCCGAGGAGTTGCCGGTGACGGTGGTGGTGTTCGACAACCGCGACTACGCGATCATCAGCGAGGCGGCCAGCCGTCGCTTCGACCTCCCGGAGAAGGCCTACGCCTGGACCGACGCGCCGCTGGATTTCACACAGATTGCGAGGGGCATGGGAATGGAGGCGGCCCGCGCGGAGACCCCGGCCGGGATCCGGGAGTGTCTGTC
>CAYYHG010000195.1:0-4700 GCA_964471665.1 uncultured Halobacteriales archaeon
CAGTGTACCCAATTTAACCGGTGTACTACTGAAAGCTACTGAAAATTGGAACGGTAGTTTACCCGGTTTATCAGCACGTGCTCTCGAGTCAAAATGTTGGTCAAATAAAAATTGTGATCACGTGTTCCGAGACGATGGCAAGTGGACCCGAACCGTCGGCGTGGTTCGTCGAGCAGTCCGGACTGACCGCGCTCGCGCTGCTGGCAGGTCTCCTCGCGCTGTTGGTCTTCCTGCCGTATCTCCAGTTCGTCCTGTTGGGTGTGGTTCTCGCATATATCTCCTTCCCTGTCCAGCAACGGGCCGAACAGTACGTCAGGTCCACGACCGCGGCAGCCGCCACCGTCGTGGCTGTGTTACTGCTCGTCCTGATCCCGCTCATCTACATCCTAACGATCGCCGTCCAACAGTCACTGAGACTCGTAAGCGCCGTCAGGAGCGGACAACTCGACGTCGCGTCGGTCGAGGAACTCCTCGAAACTGCCGGCTACTCCGTCAATCTCGTCGCTCTGTACGACTCGAATCAGGAGCGGATCGCTACCGCCATCGAGACGATCACGTCAGGAGCGGTCGATCTCGTCGGCAGTTTGCCAGGGCTGTTCATCGGACTGACCATCACACTGTTCGTCCTGTTTACCCTGTTGCGCGACGGAAGAAAACTGGTGGCGTGGATCCAGTGGGTGTTGCCGATTGATGGTGACGTTCTGGACGAACTCCGCGAGGGATTCGATCAGCTCATGTGGGCCTCGGTCGTCGGGAACGTCTCCGTTGCGGCTATTCAGGCGGTGCTACTCGGCGTCGGGCTGGCGATCGCCGGCCTCCCCGCCGTGATCTTTCTTACAGTCGCCACATTCATGCTGACACTGCTCCCGCTGGTCGGTGCGTTCGGCGTTTGGCTTCCAGCCGTGGTCTATCTGGTCGCAGCCGGGCGGCCGGTTGCGGGCGCGGCAATAGCCGTGTACGGCCTGCTCATCAGCGTCTCGGACTTTTATCTCCGGCCCGCGCTGATCGGCCAGACCGGCGCGTTCAACTCCGCGATCATCGTCATCGGCATCTTCGGTGGGCTCGTCGTGTTCGGTGCCGTCGGTCTGTTCATCGGCCCCGTCGTCGTCGGCGGCGCGAAACTCGTCTTCGATTGCTTTGCTCGGACACACACCAGCGAGTCGATCCCCTGATAGTGATTGCTGTAAGCCATTCCCGGATCGACCGCAGGACGCGACGCGGTCGAAACGGGAATTCGTTACAGCAATCACTATGAGACTGTCGACGACAACTTCGTGAAGACAGTCGGTGCAGTCCGATACTGCGGGGTGGCAAAACTCCCCAGGGACTTGGGGCCGGCAGCATACCGAGCCGACGGGATTTTGTCGTCCCCTCGCCAAGCCACTGGCGTGACGGCCGTCGACGAGTGGTACGGCGCCCTGGAGGCGGCGGGGGAACTCACCCCCGAGGGAGTCGACCGTATCGTCGCCGTCCACGGTGACCGCGGCCAGCAGGCACTCGAGGCTGTCGCGGAGGAACGGGTCAAGATCTACCGGGATTTCACCGTCGTCGTCGGCCACGAGGACGAGTACATCGTCGAGGACGACGGCTGTACCTGCAAGGACGCCGAGTTCAACCTCGACGCCGCCGATCCCGAACAGCTGTGCTGGCACGCCATCGCCGTCCGGATCGCCGGCGCTATCGACGAGGTCGACGAACACGATATGTGGTACTCGGACGTCCGCGAGTTCCTTTGATTTAAACGCGCGAACGGCATAGAGCACCACGATGAGCAGGTCAGGGGAATTCTGTCCGCGCTGCGGGGACGCCATCGACCGGTCGGGATCGGCCTCCGGTCCGGACGGTCCCGGGAGCGGACTCTGCGTGGCGTGCTATCTCGACGAGTACGATCTCGTCGACGCACCAGACCGCGTCGAGGTGCAGGTCTGCCGGCAGTGCGGGGCGGTCCACCGCGGGAACCGGTGGGTCGACGTCGGCGCCGAGGACTACACCGACGTCGCAATCGACGAGGTGACCGAGGCGCTGGGCGTCCACGTCGACGCCGAGAGCGTCTCCTGGCAGGTCGCCCCCGAACAGGTCGACGAGACCACGATCCGGATGCACTGTTCGGTCTCGGGCGTCCTGCGGGGCACGCCAGTGACCGAAGACGCCACCGTGCCCGTGAAGATCGGCCGGGGAACCTGCGACAGGTGTGGGCGCGTCGCCGGTGGCGCCTACGCCAGCGTCGTCCAGGTCCGGGCCCGCGACCGGAATCCCTCCGCGGACGAGCGCCAGCGCGCGGCGGCGATCGCCCGCGACGTCGTCGCACGACTCGAGGCGGACGGCGACCGCGACGCCTTCGTCTCCGAGATCCGCGAGCACGATTCGGGGCTCGACGTCGAACTCTCGACGACCAAGCTCGGCCAGCGCGTCGCCCGCCAGATAGTCACCGACCTGGGCGGATCGGTCTCTGATTCGGAGACGCTCGTCACCGAGGACGGGGACGGCAACGAGGTGTACCGCGTGGCCTACGCCGTCCGCCTCCCGCCGTACCGCCCGGGAGAGGTCATCGATCCCGGGGACGGCGACGGACCGGTGCTCGTCAGGAGCGTTCGCGGAAATCTCAAGGGGACCCGCCTGTCGACTGGTGACCGCTACGAGGCCGCCTTCGAGGACGGCGACGCGCCCGAGGCTCGCCGCCTGGGCTGGCGCGAGAACGCCGAACGGACGACGCTGGTTGTTGTCGAGGACGACCACGCGGTCCAGGTGCTCGATCCCGAGACCTTCGAGGCCAAAACCGTCCCGCGGCCGTCCTACCTCGACCCCGGGGCGGAGGAAGTGGCGGTCCTGAAGAGCCGCGCTGGCCTGCACGTGCTGCCCGAGGAACCACGATGAGCACCCGCGACCCGCTCGTGGCCGTCGTCGAGCGGACCCGTGCCCAGGCCGCAATCGGGTCGCTGCGGGCCGAGGGCGTCTACGACGACGGCCGCTCTGTCTACGAGTGCGGCGACGAGACGGTCGCCGTCCCCGTCACCGAGCACCCGGTCGAGACGGCGGTCCTCGAGGTGGTCCGGGACGAGGGCCAGCCCCGCCTGCGGACGGTCCCGGACCACCTCCGCGAGGCAGGCTGGACCGACGCGGAACTCGACCGGGCGCCGGCGTCGTGGGCCGTCGTCGGCAGTGTCATCCTCGTCGAGATGGGCGACGCGCCCCGCCCCGGAGAGGTCGGCGAGGCGCTGCTCGCTGTCCACGGGGGTGCCGATACGGTCCTCGCGCGGGGCGGCATCGACGGCCAGCACCGCGAACCCTCCGTGACGGTGGTGGCCGGCGAGGGCGACACCGAAACGGTCCACCGCGAGCACGGCACCGAGTACGCGCTCGACCTCGCGGAGGTGATGTTCTCGCCGGGCAACAAGGCCGAACGCACCCGGATGGGTGAGGTCGTCTCGGCCACGGAGCGCGTGCTCGATCCCTTCGCCGGCGTCGGCTACTTCACGCTCCCGATGGCCCGGGCCGGCGCCCGCGTGACCGCCATCGAGCACAACCCCGAGGCGTTCTCCTACCTGCTGGAGAACGCGACGCGCAACGGCGTCACGGATCGGGTCGAGCCGTACCGGGCCGACTGCCGGGACGTCCTCGACACCTACGAGGGGCCCGCGTTCGACCGCGCCGTACTGGGCTACTACGACGCCTACGAGTACCTCCCGTGGGTGGTGCCCGTCGTCGCGTCCGGCGGGATCGTCCACGTCCACGAGGCCACGCCCGAGTCGCTGGTCCCCGACCGACCCGTCGGGCGCCTCGAGGACGCCGCGGCCGACTGTGGCCGCGACGTCAGTGTGCTGGACACCCGGACGGTCAAAGGCTACAGCGAGGGCGTCTCGCACGTCGCCGTGGACGCGCGGCTCGACTGATGGTGTTTGCTGTAACTACAACAGGGGTTCGACGAACCAGCCGAAATCAAAAATTTTATATAGAACCGCAATCAATCACAACACGAGGTGGCACACAATGGCGCTGCCAACTGACCCAGCCAGCTCCTGGCTTTCCCGCACCGGAACACCATCACGACTGTTCGGAACCGACTCCGACTACGAACTCTACGAGCAGGACGGGGAGTTCGTCCTGAGCGTCGAGATGCCGGGGTTCGATCCCGACGACATCGAGGTTGGTTGGTACGAGGGACGCCTGACGATCGCGGCTGAACGCTCGGACGACCGCCGCGACGAGACACGAACCTATCGTCGGTCCTTCCGGATGCCCAAGGAAATTGACGACGACAACATCGGAGCCCGGTACCAGAACGGGATCCTCGATGTGTATCTCCCGTCTGTCGAGGACGCCACAACCAAAGGACGGACCATCCCGATCGAGAGCTAGTCGGATTCGCTCTCGTACCCACTCGCGGCTTTCTCGCTAGTGGTCCGCCAGTGAGAACTCGGGCCGATTCCCGTGGGTTGTCGCTGCTCCGGGTGGACCGCGAAAGTTCTAATTACCCAGCCACACACGACATAGTATGGACCGCCAGCAGATCATCGCCATCGTCTTCGTACTGCTGATGGTGGGCTCCTCGATCGCGTACGGCGTCGCGGCGTTTCTCTGACAGTGATTGCTGTACCGAATTCCCGTTTCGACCGCGTCGCGTCCTGCGGTCGATCCGGGAATGGCCTACAGCAACCTCTATCAGGCAGCCACGGCGACACCAGCGCGTTCGGCGGCCCGTT
>CAYYHG010000196.1:0-4678 GCA_964471665.1 uncultured Halobacteriales archaeon
GTGGTGCCCAGCGCGAGGGGGCCGTAGACGATGTAGGAGTGGCCGGTGATCCACCCGATGTCCGCCGAACACCAGTAGGTGTCCCCGGGTTTGATATCCAGGACCGCATGCGAGGTCCAGGCCACGTAGGAGAGATACCCGCCGGTGGTGTGGGTCACCTTCTTGGGCGTTCCCGTGGTGCCGGAGGTGTAGATGACGAACAGTTCGTCAGTCGAGTCACGCTCGACGGGGTCGACACGCGCCCTGGCGTGGGCCGCCACCAGGTCGTCGTAGTCGTACTCGTCGGCGCCCAGCGAACACTCGTACCCCTCCAGGCGGTCGACGACGACCGAGGTCAGGTCCCCGTCGACGGTGACGGCCGCGGTGTCGGCCTTGTTCTTCAGACGCACCGCGTCCCCGCGCCGGTAGTAGCCGTCACAGGTGAGCAGATACTCCGAGTCGGCGTCGTTCATCCGGGTCGCCAGGGCGTCGGCCCCCAAACCCGCGTACACGACCGAGTGGGGCGCCCCGATCCGGGCACACGCCAGCATCGCGATCGGCTTCTCGGGGATCATCGGCATGTACATCGTGACGACGTCACCCTCCTCGACGCCCAGTTCCCGGAGCGCGGCGGCGACCTCGTTGACCTCGTGGTACAGTTCGAGGTACGTGTAGGAGCGCGACTCGCCGTTCTGGCCCTCCCAGGCAAGTGCGACCTGGTTCTTGCGACGGTCGAGGTGGCGGTCGACGCAGTTGTGGCAGGCGTTCAGGCGCCCGCCCGCGAACCACCTGAACCCGTCCTCCGTTGCGAGAACGCACTCGTGGGCCCGGTCCCAGTCCAGCAGGTCGGCCGCACGACCCCAGGCTGCTGGCCAGTCCGCCTCGAACTCCTCGTAGACGGCCGGGTCCGAGACGTTCGCCTGTTCGACGAACGACTCCGGCGGTTCCAGGCGCTCGCTCGCGGGCCGGTGGCTGCCCAGTTCCGACTCGTTCCCATCTGGCATCTGTTGTGCTACATGTACGTTTTGGCTGCATAAACCTTCGGCACGAACCGTCGAAACAAACGGAGACGTCGGACGCGTGCTGCCGGCTATGCCGACGTGACGATGTTCGACCCCCCGTGGGGTGGAAATCGCTCGCGCGTTCGTGTATACCGGTCGACGTAAGCCCTGATACTTTCAGCCGGGAACGTCCGGTTGAGAAGTATCAAAAGTTACGTCGACCGGTATAGTGACGGTTGTATATAGGGATGTTCGAAAGCGTTTACCAGGTCGACCGCACGCCTTCTTGCGGTCGATCCTGTAATGACTTTCGAACATCCCTATAGCCGACAGTCACAGTATCGAACTTTCGACACGCCAACCTTCTTGGGCCCGCCTGCAGTACTGACACTATGGTACACGTTAGGCGGGGGCGCGAGCCGTGATACGCCGGGCGAAAATCGTCTGCACGCTGGGGCCGGCCTCGGCAGACAGGGAGACGATCCTGGCTCTGGCCAACGCTGGCATGTCGGTCGCCCGCATGAACGCCAGCCACGGGACCCTGTCGGAGCGGGGGGCGCTGATCGAGACGATCCGTGACATCGACGCCGAGATCGACGAGCCCCTGGCAGTCCTCCACGACCTGCCGGGTCCAGAGGTCCGGACGGCCGACACCGACAGGTCGGTGACACTCCGGACGGGCGACACCGTCGAGTTCGCACCCGGGGACGACGCCGACACCGACCGCGTCGGACTCAACCGGTCGATCGGCGGCGCCAGTCCCGGTGACGCGGTGTTGCTGGACGACGGGCGTCTCGAGACGACCGTCACCGGCGTCGAGGGGGACCGCGTCACTGCCACCGTCGAGGTCGGGGGCACACTCGAGGGACGGTCTGGTGTCAACGTCCCCGGCGTCGACCTCGGGTTGCCGGCGGTCACCGAGACGGACAAGGCAGAACTCGACCTGGCCGCCAGCGAGGGAGTCGACTTCGTCGCGGCCAGTTTCGTCAGGTCCGGCACCGACATCTACGAGATAAACGCCGAACTCGAGCGTCGGAACGCGGACATACCGATCATCGCGAAAATCGAGCGCGCCGACGCCGTCCAGAACCTCGAGGGCATCGTCGACGCAACCGACGGCGTCATGATCGCCCGCGGCGACCTCGGCGTCGAGTGTCCCCTGGAGGACGTGCCGATCATCCAGAAACGCATCATCCGGACGTGTCACAGCGCGGGCGTGCCGGTCATCACCGCCACGGAGATGCTCGACTCGATGGTCCGCGAACGCCGGCCCACGCGTGCGGAGACGTCTGACGTCGCCAACGCAATCCTCGACGGGACGGACGCGGTCATGCTCTCGGGGGAGACGGCGGTCGGCGACCACCCGGTGACGGTCGTCGAGACGATGGCCCGCATCATCAGCGACATCGAGGGCAGCGACGAGTACCAGGACGTCCTGGAAAAGCGGGTGCCGGCAGCAGACGACACGCCGACGGACGCGCTCGCGCGGTCGGCGCGGTTTCTGGCCCGTGACGTCGACGCGACCGCCGTGGTCGCGGCCAGCGAGTCGGGGTACACCGCGCGCAAGGCTGCCAAGTACCGCCCCCACATTCCGGTCGTCGCCGCGACGCCCAGCGAGCGGGTCCGCCGGCAACTCTCGCTCACCTGGGGAATCACCGCCCAGGGGGTTCCCCACGCCGACAGCGCCGAGGCCATCATCCAGAACGCGGTCCAGTCGGCCATCGACACTGGGGTCGCCGAGAGTGGCGACACTGTGGTTGTCCTCTCTGGAATGATGACACAGCTCGAGGGTATGGACACGGCCAACATCCTCAAGGTGCACGTCGCGGCAGAACGGCTGACTGCCGGCCGGTCGGTCGTCGACGGGCACGTCTCCGGACCCCTCCACCCCATCCGGGACGGCGACCTGACGGACCTCCCGGACGGCGTCGTGGTGTACGTGCCGACGACCTTCGACGACGAGTTCGAAGGTGATCTGCAAAAGATCGCCGGCATCGTCGACGCCCACGAGGGCGTGACCGGGTACCCTGCCATCGTCGCACGCGAACTCGGCGTGCCGATGATCTGTGACGCGGCTGTCGACGAGAGTGTCCGCGACGGGACGGAAGTGACGGTCGACGCGGAACGGGGTGTCGTCTACGCCGACCCCGCCGGCGAGACACCCTGATCACATCCTCGAACCGGGCCGAGAGATCCTGTGTTTGCCAGTCGATCCCCGAGTTCGCCCACTTGCTCGCCGCAGTACGGGAAGCGGGTGTCGGTGTCCACGCCATCACGACCGCGTGTGACCCACCGCACTACTGTCTCCATCCGTGGAAAGGTTTAGCATCCGTAACATACTTTTCTGCCGAAGAACTATATTCCTCTAGCACGAGTTCGGCACATGGCTGACCCGGGTGAACCGGAGGCGTTCGAAGACATCAATCAGGCGGTCAGAGACGAGTGGCGGGCAGAAACCACGCCGTACGAACGCATCAGGGAGGTCATCAGTCGAACGTATACACCGACCGATGCGGATACGCTCGCGGACGAGGCGTGTACGTCGCCAAAGACGGCCCGGAAGCATCTCAACACGCTCGCCGGTGACGGGTTCGTCGCCACCGAAACAGGGGCCAACGGCGCGACACTCTACCGCCGCTCGGCGGAATCACTCGTCGTCGAGCAGGCCGGCGATATCCTGTCGCAAGTCTCGACCGATGACCTCCGCGACCGGATTGTGGAGATGCGCGAGCAGCTGACGGACTTCCAGCGCGAGTACGGTGTCGAATCACCGGAAGAGCTGGCCATCGATCGGACGAACGAACTGCTCGCTGAAAGCGGAGACGGGAATAGGGAGCCGGACGACGAAACCATCCGCGAGTGGAAGACCACGCGGCGCAATCTCGCGTTCGCCAACGCCGCGCTCTCGATTGCGAACGCAGAGAAATTCGTCGAAACCGGATCACGGGCGGATACTGAATCCGTTTCGTCTCCGTGATCGATGACGAGTGGACAGACCGAGTCGCACTCGTTGCGAGGTCCCGTTGACCGCCCGGCACTGATCGCTATTCGAGACGTATTCACTCAGAACGAGCCGCTTGCAACCGCGACATTGGACGGTCTCTTGAATCCGAGTACACTCGAAGTACAGTACGACGACGGGTTGCTGTCGGCCGATCAGTCCCGGATCGACGTCCAGTGGATGACGCGCAACGACTACAAGTACCACTACACGGACGCCGCAGGGGTAGACCTTCGATGGGGACGACACCCGCACGACGGCGACTACGTGCAGGTGCCGGGACTCGAACATTACCACCCACCGCCGGATGCGTCCTCAGTCCTCTCGGAAATCGAACCGTCGTGTATCAAACAGCGACCGGAAACGCTCGTCACGCGGGCCGTGATCAAACTCTGGCGGACGGCTTATCACGCCGAGTCGCTCGACCCGCTCAATGCTGGCCGTAATCCACCACAGCGGTCTACTCAGTCGGTCACAGCCTGATACGCGTTCAACGTCCCGCTTCGATCCACGTCGATCGCTCCCTCGTTCTCCAGTTTCCGGAGCTTGTTGTAGATCTGGTGATCGGGGAAATCCAGTTCCTCACGCAGGTCCTCGATCGTCTTCGGCTCGTTGAGCGTGAGCAAGAGTGCGTTTTCGAGGCAATGACATCCTCCGCGCCGTGAACGGCGCGGTTTCCTCCGTGAGAGTCTCAGGC
>CAYYHG010000197.1:0-4539 GCA_964471665.1 uncultured Halobacteriales archaeon
GTACCGAATTACCGTTTCGACCGCGTCGCGTCCTGCGGTCGATCCGGGAATGGCTTACACCAATCACTATCAGGAGATGACGCCGATGTCGTCGACGGGATGGACCGAGTAGTCGACCGAGATTGTGTCCCGCGTGGCGCGGATCTTGCCCACGAACGTCGAGATGTCCTCCAGTTGCCCCTCGAGAACGAACAGTTCCATGCAGTAGTGGTTGCCGACGTGGCTGTGGAAGTTCGAAACGACGAGTTGCTCGTGGTCGTGACGGAGGTGCATCATTTTCTCCTCGACACTCGAGGTCTCGTAGTCGAACAGCACCGTTACGATGGCCATCAGCTCCCTGTTTTCGAGGCGCTTGTCCTCGAACTCGCCGAGCAGATTCCGGACCGCCTCCCGGACGATTTCGCTGCGCCCCGTGTACCCGTGTTCCTCGCCGAACTCGTCGATACGCTCCTCCAGTTCGTCCGGCATCGAGATGCTCACAACACCCATATGCTAAGAACAGCACCTCTCGATAATAAACACTGTTATTTCTGACGATCGATGCCGGTGTCGAATGATAAAACACCGGCAATTCCGACGAGTCACCGAGCCGGACGCCCGGTTGATCGGTGTCGCCGTTGCTGTCGTTGCCCGAACTCCCCACAGGAAGGGTGTCACCGAGTGCAACGCCGGCCAGACAGGCCTGCGGACAGCCGTAGACCGCCGCGGACAGCCGTTTTCACTTCCTGGGAATAGACCCGGGATTTTGCACCCGTATGCCCACAAGTACCACCTGGAGGGATAACAGATGTCGATCTCGACCATAGAACAGGAGAAACTCGGACAATCACTCACTGCGGTCGAACGTGCCGTCGTCGGTTTTGCCGCTGTCGTGTTCACCGTCGGGAACGCCGTCCTGGGCGCGACGCTCCTGCTGTTTCTCTACGTGCTGGTCACGTTCGTCCTGTGATAGGGTTGCTGTAACTGATCGAAGATATCCCGACGCACTGACCACTCATCTACGAAGCGTTTGCTACCGCTAGACCGAGAGATGGACGGGGGACGGATTCTCCGGGCACTGCTGGCCCGGAACCGCTCCCGTGTCCGAGCGATCCGGTTAGCCGCACGGACTGGCAGGGTCTTTGCAGTCTTGCTCGGGATAATCGGGGTGTTACACATCATATTGGTTATATTATATTGGCTCATCGTCAACTATATACTGACGGTTGTCATTCGGCGACGTGGTCACGAGTCGACAGCCTCTGGGACGATCGTCACCGGGACCGCGGCTTCCTCGGCGACCACGAAACCAGTGTGGCCCTCACGGACCGCTGTCAGCCAGTTTTTCGACCGGTGGCCGATCACGACGTGATCGATCTCGGTGTCCTTCGTGAGGTCGACGAGCTGTTTGCCGACCGCCGTTCCTGATCGGAGTCCGCTCCGATTGAGATGCTCGAGATTGATCTCCACGGGGACATCCGTCTCTGAAAGAAACGCCTGGACGCTGTCACGGAACGCCCGCTCGTCCGCCGACGCACTCTGGTTTGCTGTCATATGAGCGACACACAGCTCTTGATCCAGCCCACCAGCCAGCTGCACTGCAACGGTGAGAACCGTTGTGAAGCGGTTGTCGTCGCCGATTGCCACAAGGATACTCATGATGATGCAGAGGATTGTAGCCTATTCTTCTTCTGGAGGGTTTGGGACCGCCTGATCGACGGTCTCGTCGCTCGTTCCTCTCGCACGGAACTTGTTGAGTGTGACGTACATCACTCCACCAGCGACCAGCCAGCCAGCACTGAGCAGGAGCGCCAACAGGTCCGTCCGAACGAGGAAGACAATCAGCACCACTGCAAGGAGCGCGTTCAGCACGATCCCCAGGATCGGCGGGACCGGGTAGAAGGGAACCTCGTAGGGCCGACTCATGTTCGGTAAGGAAGAGCCAGCGGTGGGGCTCGGCGACCTCGTCCGGACTGGCGCGTTCATCAGTACGATCGGCGTCCTCTCGGGCGCACTAGCGGGCGGATTAGAGGATCGGACCATCGTCAGCCACCTCACTCTGTTCCTCGACCGACCGTAAGACCCAGTTGCGCCGTAGGGAGTCTGTAAACGCTGGTCTCGACAGTCACGACGTACAGTCTATCGATAGCGAATCCCACGACGATTCGATCAGTCTCGTTCGTGCCGCTCTTGCTGGTTTCGCGCTGGAGTACCCGCGCCCACAGCGACGTTTCGCCCCGGTAGCGAACCCGCTGGCCAAACCTGGCCTGTTCCCGGGCGCGGTGACGTTCCGGAACGCGCTCATCACCACCGGCGTTCGACGACTGTTCCGGCGTCCCCGACTGCGACCGCACGGTGAGCCCCGAGTCCGGTGCCGTGGAGCGAGCCGCCAGCCGGCGTCGTGGTCCGCTCCTGATCCGATCCGTCGGTCCACTCGAACACGGCACCATCGGCGGCGCAGGCGAGCCAGCGGTTCCCGCTGGCGGCCAGTCCGGTCAGCGCGGCGTCGCCGAGGCGCTCCGGCGTCCATGTCCCACCGTCGTACCGGGCGACAACCCCATCGTCGCTACTGACCGCCGGCGTGGCCGTGGCTGCCACGTCGGTCAGCGTCCCCTCGATACCGTCGAACCCAACCCCGGCGAACGTTCGTCCGCCGTCGGTTGTTTCGACGATGGTCCCTGCGGTGTCGCAGACGTAGCCCACGCCGTCCCCACCGAGGGTCACCCCGGCGACGCTGGACCCGCCCGCCGGCGTCACCGGCGCATCCCACGCGAGGTCCCCGTCACGGTAGACGCCACGGCGGACCCGACCACCACCGTCGGCGACGAGGACAGTCTCGCTGTCGTCGATGTCGGCCGTGGCGATGGCAACGATGTTGGTGGTGTTGTCCGCCGGCGCAGAGTGATCGACGTGGCGGCCGGTCCCGGCGTCGACGCGGCCGAGAGCGCCCCCGGCGCCTGCGACCCAGACCGCGGCTGTCGTCGCGGACGCGGCGCCGAGGTCGTTCCCGCTCGCCCCGGGACCGTCAGCCAGCGCGACCGACCACCCACTCCCGTCGTCGACGAGGACGACCCCGCCGTCGCCGACGGCGTACGAGGTCTCCCCGGTGACGGCGGCGTCGCGGAGCGGTCGGGTGGTCGGGACCGTCGCTGCCGTCCAGTGGCCCCCCTCGTCGACCGTGCTCCTGCTGTCGACGTCGTTCGATTCAGCCTGCTCCCCGCTGGCTACCTGCCCGCCGTACACCAACTCGGCACGCGTGAGATACAGAGCTACGGGCGGGAGGACGTACGCCACGATGGCGAGCGCGGCGAACCGAGCGTCGACGAACGTGAGGGTCCCGAACGCGGTCAGGGCCGCCGTCGCGAGCGCGTGGACCCACGTCTTCGTGTAGCGGCGGTAGAATCCGACGACGCCGGTGGTCCATCGGGGCATCGGCCCGGTGTAGCGGTTCACCACCCTCAGGTCTTTTGCACTCGTCGGGTCGAATTCGACCGTCGGTGTATACAGACCGGTCGCGGCGATGCCGACCAGCAGGAGACTCTGTGCCGTGACGACACGCTACTCTTCGCTCGCAGCCGTAGCAAACGCGATTCTCCCACGTTTGTCCACTTCTCCTCGCGAATGTGTGGATGGAAAGTCGGCCTCGGCACTCACGTCTCGGAGTCTATCCACAGCGATCAAAGATATCCGACGAGCGTCTCGACCGCCTGATCGAGCGGAGCGTCACGAATCCTGCATACGTAATCGGTCATCAACGCCGGTTCGACCGAGGCCACGGCGTGTGGAACGATTGAACTCTCCCGCGGGGCTTTCCGATGGACATAATCGTCCTCGTCCAGTGGAATACGTTCATCGTGCCACGTTTGGGTCGTCAACCCTATTATTACGTACTGTTGCTTGTCGAATGGATGGGACTCGTTGTTGACGACGACCCACGGCCGCGTCGTGTCATCATCCGGTTTGAACGGATCAGGGGCGAGGACGACGTGTCCACGTTTGAGGTCGTCGAACGGTGGAACGGTTCCGGTCACGATCGGTCTCTCTCGCCGTCCTCGGCTGCACGCAACCACTCCTCGCGGCTTTCCGATCCGAGTGTGTCGTCGAGAAACGCCGCCGTGGAGCTGAACATCATCGCGTCCTGGACCTTTTCGACGTCTCCGATCGCCCAGTATGGCTCCCTGTGTCGAACCAGTCCTCGCTCTTCGAGTCGGTTCAATACGGGGTGAATCGAGTTCTCGTCGACGGCAGTTGCCTCGACAATCTCGATGGCCTTGTACGCCTTATTCCGGTTCTCGGCGAGGAAGCGAACGACCCGTTCCGCGTTGGTCTCACGCTTCTCCGGATCGTGTGACTCGAACTCGTCAATACTGATTGGCACGTTAGTGAAATCAGGCGCGCTCGTTTAAAAACGTATGTCTGTATTCTTGTCTGCTGTAGTTCGCTCGTGTAGCGGTACGCGAACTGGTCCCTGTGACTGACCAGGGCCTCTGCCTACCACGGCCACTAAGAGATGCCCCAAGAGACCCCGTCTACCGTCAAAAATGGCGGCCTCGGCACTCA
>CAYYHG010000198.1:0-4495 GCA_964471665.1 uncultured Halobacteriales archaeon
TCGAACTCCACGATCGGTGCTTCCCGTGGACGACAGAGGACGAACTTCGAACTGTAGTTGACGAACTCCCGTCCCCGACACCCCGTCCGGAGTGGGAAAAGAGCGAGGAACGGTGAACTATCCTGGCCTACTCGCTTGACGTTACACGTATCAGAGTGAGTCGGCTCGGTAGTTTACACGGCGTAGTATTGCGCCTGTTCAGCGTATATACCGGTCGACGTAACTTTTGATACTTTTCAGCCGGACGTTCCCGGCTGAAAGTATCAGGGCTTACGTCGACCGGTATAATCCTCTTCGGGTCAAGGTTGACCCTCCGTGTGCGATACAGACCGCCATGTCGTCCGCGGCGAAATCAAAGGTTCAGTACCTCACAACTCTCCCCGTCAGAGGGGAATCTGAGCGTGGGTAGTCGTAGCGCTCCCCGAAACAGAGGTCAGTGGCCAGGATGACATTGAGGCCAGAATATACACCCGGTCACGATTCGTTCAAGATTCGATCGGCAGGAACGGGTTTGATACGCCCGCAAACGTCCAGTCTGTCCACCATAACGTTGAGTGGACCGTGACCGGGTGTATAGATATCCTGTCGCAGTCGGCGGCGATCTGCCGCCGATACGACGGTGTTGCCACTCATCAAGAGGGCTGTCCCGGTCGGGAGTTACCGCTCGCGAAGATACTGCTCCCGCAATTGGGCCACATACTGCGCATCCCAGCCTTTGGTTTCAACGTAGTGGGTGAGCGCCGCGTCGACGTAGTCCTCGGATAGGATCTCGTGGGTTGCGAGCGTGCAGAGGATGTGCGGTGTCGTGAAGAGGATATTCCGATCGTCGAGCGCGAGGGCGACGAACAAGTAGTTCGTCGTATTGAACTCATCGGTGATAAAGAGATCTGCCTCCAACTCGTTGGCCAGCCAGATGCAGTCGGATTCACCGCGATCGAGCCCGTAGTCGAGTGGCTCGTCGGTCCGGTCGTCGACATCGTGCGTCGTCAGATGGTGGGCTGCCTGGAGCACGAGGTCGGCAGCTGCAGCGAGGAGGTCATCGTCCCCCGTTGCGTCGGTGACCTCCCCAAGGACACTCGCGGGAATGTGGATGTCATATGCGGTGAGGAGAGCTTTGAGTGGGTCCGCCCCAGAGGGGGCCTGCGGTCGCCCGTCAACGACCGGTGTGGCGAGATTCAACAGCACATTTGTGTCGACAACCGCAACGGCGCGCTCCGACATCGTTAGGCACGTGACTCGTCATCCGATGATTCAGACGAATTCGAATTCGTCCATTCGGCGACCTCGCCGTCGTAGAAGACATCATCACTCGGGAGGTCGTCCTCAAGTTTTGGTATGGCGGGTGTTCGGTCGATCGATTCCCGGAGGAGTTTCAATCGCATCGCCTCCTCACGGCCGAGGATCGCTTCGACGGTATCGTAGTCGACGCGGCCGTCGTAGTAGGCGTCGCTCAGTCGCCGGCGGAACTCCTCATCGGTTGCAATTTCTTCGAGTTCGTCTTCCAGGGCGTCGATGAGGAGCCGAGTCCGCGAGATATCGAGGATTTCAGCGACGCTATCGGCGCGCTCGACGAGGGACTCCGGGGCGTTGAAATCGACGCGGGTTTTCTCTTCGGCCATCAGTCTATGTGTGGGATCTACACATACTTAGTTTCCTCGCCGATCACGCGACTGGATCGAGCGAGCGCATCGTGAAGTGTGATTTCGAGCAGTACCGTTCGGCCAACCACATCAGTGCCCGTGTCCGCCGAATATCCGCGACGTTGTGGAGTACGAGCGGCTCAAAGTCTTCCTGTTCCCACGCTTCGACCGCTTCCTCGCTGTTCGCGAACGGATCGAGTTCGGTTACTCCACCCCCGATGAGTTCTTCATAGACGCCAGTCAACGTGTCTTCGGACGTATTGAATCGTGTCTCGAAGGCGTCCATCGCGTCGATGTAGGGCAGTTCTGTGAACGGCCAGTCGATCTCGTGGTGACAGAGCCGCGTGCGGAGGAACGGCAGATCGAACCCGCCACCCCACCGTTCGCCATTGTACGCGACGAGTTTCACATCTCGGTGCGCGAGTGTCGATGTGACGAACGAACTCATCTCATTCAGTAGAATCTGCTCTGTCTCCCCGACCGAAACCGACACCGAGAGGTTCAGTTCCTCGTTGACTCGCTCTTCGAGATCGAGCGAACATGATCGACCGCCTGTATTGAGGAAGACTCGGGAGCCAATGTCTGCGTCGAACCCGACGACCGTCAGTTGGTCGTCGACTGCAAAGCCGGTTGTCTCGATATCGAACGCAACAGTGTCGAGCGCTGTCATTGAGTACCATCCTCTTGGCGGGATGCCCTCCCGTGGTTCTTCTCACGCTGTTCGAGTGCTTGTTCGAGGTCCTCAAGACGCTCTTCGTGGTCCTCGAGACGGGCCTCCTGTTCGAGGTCGATGCTGAGCAGCGCCGGCAGCAGCGGATTCTGGTGGTTCAACAGCCCGCTCGCGTCGGCGTGCTCGCGGGCGTACTCGAACAGGCGGTCGAATCGCGGCTGGTCGCGACGCCGCAGTGCCCGGCGGAACCCCGCCCAGCGCTCTTCGATGGCCCGTAGCGCATCCCGGTACGTCGGGTTCGTGCGTCCCATTGTTATCGGCCTCCTGCCCCGGTCGCCGTCCACGCATCCAGTAGGGGGTCCGCGGTGGCCGACACCGTCTCACCGTCAGCTGTGACGCCCGTCCCGACACCCTCCGGGGTCGGCGTTGACGGCGCCTCCGTCGTCGGTTCCACGCCGACTTGCGTGGCGCGTGCTGCGAGCACCTGCCGCCAGTACGCGAACGTCGTCTGGTAGTACGCGCTGTCGTCGACAGGATAGACGAGCGTCTCGAAGTCCTCGCCGACGACTCGTGGTCCCATCCGGGTCTGCTCGCACTCGAGGTGGTGGTCGGCGGCCGTCGCGACCGGCGCCGTGAAGTCGTCGCGCTGCGCTCGGGTGACGAGCACCGGGATGTCGTATCCATCGGCGTAGCTTGCCAACCGGGCGAGGGTTCGGGCCTGCAGGGTTTTCGCGTGGGTCCCGCCGAGGGCATCGTCGGCGCGGTACTGGGCGTCGACGGCCGGCGCGACGATGAGGGCGGGTGTGTGGGGAGAGACGTCCTCGTCACGACCTGGTGTTCGTCGACCAGCCGCCCCGGTATCGGCCGTGGACATCTGGATTGACTGGTTCACCGCTGACGGGAGATCGCAGAGGGCGCCGTAGTGCTGGTAGGCGGTAAATCCGCGTGCGACATGAATCCGGTTGAGTAACCGCTGGCTGGGCGCAATCTGTGCGAGTGTCGTCGTCGCGTGCCCGTTTGCGTCGACCCAGAAGGCGGGCCCGTCGTGGAGGAGGAGATGGTCAAGCACGAGCGACTGCAGGATCGGGACGCCACGGTCACTCTCGACGTCGAGCAGCGTGATGCCGTCGTCGAGTGAAGGGAGTAGCATCTCGTCCGTAGCCGGATCGGCCTGGTCAGCAAGGGACTGATTGCGGTCAGCGCCCCGTGTCGGCTGGTCCACCGCCAATCGATTCGACGTTGCGTGTTCTCCCATACTCGAACAGATGTCCACAGTCCGGATAAGCCGCGGCGTGGCGCTTCCGCGTTTCAGGGAAGGCCCGAGACAGAGGGTTACTCGTCCTTAGTCGGCGAGTTTCTGTGGCTGTCCACTGATTTCCGAGAGCGTTTCCAGAACCAGACTTGTCCAGCGTACCACTGTTAACCAACACTCCAGGTTTGACGGAGTGGTGTGTTGGTTAATACAGCCGGAGAGAATGAGGTTTCCGTGCGACAATCTTGAAGCTGCCTCCGCCCGAACTCCCCGGTATGTGTGGCCGAAACTCTCTCTTCATCGATCAAGCCGACCTCGAGGCCCGTTTCGAGGCCGAGGTCGTCACGGACGGCGGGTATACACCCCGATACAACATCGCGCCCGGCGACGACCTCCACATCATCACGAACGAGGCTCCGGACGAGATCGACGCCTATCATTGGGGGCTAATTCCGTTCTGGGCGGACCAACCCGAGGAGGGCATCATCAACGCCCGTTCAGAGACAGCCGATGAGAAACGCGTCTTCGAGCAGGCGTGGGAATCCCGCCCCTGTCTGGTTCTCTCGTCAGGCTTCTACGAGTGGAAGTCGCCGAACGGCGGGTCGAAACAACCCTATCGGATTTACCGCGAGGACGACCCCGCGTTCGCGATGGCCGGCCTCTGGGACGTCTGGGAGGGCGACGACGAGACGATCTCGTGCGTCACGATTCTCACGACGGAGCCGAATGACTTGATGACCTCTCTCCACGACCGGATGCCGGTCGTCCTCCCGCAGGACGCGGAGTCCGACTGACTCACTGCAGATCCGGACACCCGCCAGGACCTGTGTCAGCCGTATCCGAACGACGATCTGGCCGCCTACGAGATGTCGACGCGAGTCAACAACCCCGGCAACGACGATCCCCAGGTTATCGAGCCGCTGGACCACGAGC
>CAYYHG010000199.1:0-4398 GCA_964471665.1 uncultured Halobacteriales archaeon
AAGCCCGTGGCCTCGATCCAGTCGCCGTCGACCTCGGTTTCGGCGTCCCAGCAGTCGCTGGCGTAGTGTGCGAGTTCGCCAGGCAGGTGCTGGCGGTACCGGAACCGGTCCATGTCGACGCCGATCCGCTCGTACCAGCCCGTCGCCACGCCGAGGTAGTAGGCGATCCAGGCGTCGCCGATGACGCCCTCCGCGAGTGCCTCCCGGACGGTCAGTTCTTGCAGGCCGCCGTTCTCGGATTGTTGTCTTTCCGCGGCGTACAGCGGGAGCGTGACGTCGGCGACGCGCTCGACTGGCGGGTCGTCGGTCCCGGGATCGACGAAGTGTTCGAGTTCGGCCTGGGTGAACTCCCGGACGCGGACGAGCCCCTTCCGGGGGCTGATCTCGTTGCGGTAGGCCGTACCGATCTGTGCGACCCCGAAGGGGAGCTGGTTGCGGGCGTACTCCGCGAGCTGCGGGAACTCGACGAAGACGCCCTGTGCCGTCTCCGGGCGGAGATACCCCGGCGAGGAACTCCCGGGGCCGATGTTGGTCTCGAACATGAGGTTGAACTGCTCGACGGACTGGCCCGCCAGGACGGCCCCGCAGTCGGGACAGGCGACGTCGTGGTCGGCGAGGTGGGCGCCCACCGCCCCGGGAGCGAGCGACTCCGCGTCTTCGATGTCAGTCGCGTCCTCGACGAGGTGGTCGGCGCGGTGGCTGGCCCCGCAGTCGGGACAGTCGACGAGCATGTCGTCGAAACCGTCGAGGTGGCCCGACGCCTCGAAGACGGCCTCGGGCATCACGTCCGGCGAGGAGACCTCCATGTGGCCCTCGCGGGTCACGAACCGGTCGCGCCAGGCGTTCTCGACGTTGTCCTTGAGGGTGGCTCCCTGCGGGCCGTACGTGTAGAAGCCGGCGACCCCGCCGTAGGCGCCTGCCGTCTGGAAAAAAAAGCCGCGCCGTTTGGCGAGTTCCGACAGGCGAGCCCCCTCCTCTGTCATACAGCCCCCTCCAGCAGGTCCGTATCGCGGACGACGCCGACCAGCTGGCCGCCGCTGACCACCGGGAGCTGCTCGATGTCGTGTTCGACCATCAGCTGGGCGGCGTCCTCGGTGGTCCGGCGGGTGCCGACTGTCACGACGTTCGTGGTCATGAACTCCGAGACGGGACCGGCCGGAATCTCGACGTTCCGGGTGGGCATGTAGCTGTTCCCGACAGCCTTGACGCTCTCCCACTTCCAGTCGTCGTCGTCGTCGGCGATGGACTCGCCGGTGTCGGCCTCCCCCTCGACGACGCGGGCCTCTGCCAGGATGTCCACCTCGGTCAGCATCCCGGTCATCTCTCCCTCGTCCCCGAGGACCACCGCGTAGGGTACCCCCGCGTGGGAGAGTTGCCGCTCGGTGACGGACAGCGGCGTCCCCGCGTGGACGGTGTTGACATCCCGGGACGCGACGTCTTCGACGGCCATCTCCTCGCCGAAGTCACCGGCTGCCATCGCCCGCACTACGTCGGTCACCGTCACGATTCCCTCCAGTTCGCCGTCGACGACCGGGACGCGCCGCTCGCCGTCGCGTATCATCATCTCGGCGACCGCCTCGAGGCTCGTGTCGGCCGTCATCGTGGGTACCTCCTCGGCCAGCAACGCGAGCTGGTTCTCGTCGGGCTGGTCGATCAGTGCGTCCCGCGTGACGATCCCCCTGTACACCTCACCGTCCTCGGTCTGCTTGACGACGGGAACCGAGGAGAACGCCCTGTCTTGGAGGTACTCGAGGACGTCGTCGCGGGTGCCGGGAATCTCGACCGTGACGACTTCCGCTCCGGGAGTCATGATATCTGCGACGTTCATACTGCCCGCTACTCCACGCCCCATATACTAAGTCCTTGCACTTTCCCGCACTCTGTTCCACGTACCGCGTGCTTTCTGTCGGGGTCCCGGCACGCGTCTGACGGAAGTCACACGCTGTAGCCGCGCTTTCAGGCGATTCGTGTCGCAATCTTTCGGAGGGTTTATGAGTGAGTGTCACATGTTGTCACACATGGAGCCGGAAACGGCAGTCGGTGTGGGGGTGGACGCGGGTAGCAGAGTCATGGCAGCCGTCGAGGACGGACAGGTCGAGCAGTTCGTTCTCGCGGACGTCACACGAGACGGCGCCTACGTCAGGCTCCCGCTCTCGGAGGCCGCCTCGCTTCCAGCCTGGCGGTAGGACTGCAGTCGGCAGTATTAGGACTCACGGGTACCAGGCACGGGTATGCTCTTCTGTAACGCCACGCTCGCGAACGGCCGGACCCGTGACGTCCGCGTGCGCGGGGAGCGGATCGCTGCCGTCGGCGAGGGTCTGGACGCGGGCGACGAACGGGTCGTCGACGCGTCGGGCAAGCGTCTCCTGCCCGGGATGATCGACGTCCACGTCCACTTCCGCGAACCCGGCTTTTCCCACAAGGAGACCTGGACCACAGGCTCCAGAGCCGCGGCCGCCGGCGGGGTCACGACCGTCGTCGACCAGCCCAACACCGATCCGCCGACTGTCGACGGCGAGGCGTTCGACCGGAAGGCCGATTTCGCGGCGGGGTCGCTGGTCGACTACGGGTTGAACGGGGGAGTCACGCCAGACTGGGATCCCGCCACCCTCTTCGATCGCCCGGTGTTCGCCCTGGGGGAGGTGTTCCTGGCCGACTCGACCGGCGACATGGGCGTCGAAACGCCGCTGTTCGCGGAGGCACTCGGGCGTGCCACCACCCGCGACCTGACGGTCACCGTCCACGCAGAGGACGCCGCCCTGTTCGACGAGAGCGCCCGCGAGCGCGCCGACGCCGACGCCTGGAGCGCCTACCGCACTGCTCGGGCGGAGATCCGGGCAGTCCGGCGGGCCTGCGAACTCGCCGCAGAACGGGACGCCCGGCTCCACGTCGCCCACACCAGCACCCCCGAGGGGATCGACGCCGCCGCCGAGACGGGCGCGACCTGCGAGGTCACCCCCCACCACGTGTTTCTCTCGCGGCGCGACGCCGACGACCTGGGCACGTTCGGCCGGATGAACCCGCCCCTGCGCCGCGAACGGCGCCGTCGGGCGGTCCACGAGCGGGTCGTCGACGGCACCGTCGACGTGGTCGCCACCGACCACGCTCCCCACACTCGCGCCGAGAAGGACGCCAGCGTCTGGGACGCACCCAGCGGCGTCCCCGGTGTCGAGACCGCACTCCCCCTGTTGCTCGCGGCGGCACGCGCCGGCACCGTCGGCTTCGAGCGGGTGCGCGACCTCACCGCCGCCAATCCCGCCGCCATCTTCGACCTCCCCGAGAAGGGCCGCGTCGAGGCGGGCGCCCACGCGGACCTCGTGCTCGTCGACCCCGGCGAGGCCCGACCGATCCGCGGCGAAGACCTGCACACGAAGTGTGACTGGACACCCTTCGAGGGTCGGGAGGGGGTCTTTCCCGAACTGACGCTGGTCCGCGGACACGTCGTGTACGAACGCGACGCCGACGGAGAGACGTTCGGCGACGCCGTCGGCGAGAACGTTCGCGTCCCGTCGCGGTGAGCTGTGGTTGCCGGCCGTCGGCTCTCTCCGCTGTCGACGAGATGATGTCGTGCCGGGCCGATCTGTCGGCGCGACCTGGATCCGGCGGGAGAACGGGGGATCGAGCACCACAGCACCGACCGCCGACCACAACGGCCATGCCGCCGCCGTCCCAGGCGTGTACATGGACGATCTGGAGACGTTCGCGCCGGACGAGGCGCCACCACTCGTCGTCGACATCGACGGGACGCTCACCGACGCGGACCGCGAACTCGATCCGCGTGTCTTTCACGTTCTCCGGGAGTGGCCCGCGACCGTCGTCGTCGCGACCGGCAAGGCCCTCCCCTATCCCGTGGCGATCTGTGATTTCCTGGCGATCGACGTGGTGGTGATCGCCGAGAACGGCGGTGTCGTCGTGTCGGGCCCGACGGACACGCTCCGTGTGACGGGCGACCGGGAGGCCGCAAGCGCTGTCGTCGAAGCGTACCGGGCCCGCGGCCACGACCTGGGCTGGGGCGAGATCGACCTCGCCAACCGGTGGCGCCAGACAGAGATCGTCGCCCGGCGCGAGGCGCCGCTGGCTCCGCTCGAGGAACTCGCCGCCGAGCACGGACTGGAGGTCGTCGACACCGGGTTCGCGTACCACGTCAAATCGACCGACGTCACGAAGGGAACCGCCCTGGCGTCTCTGGGGCGAGAACTGGACCTGTCGCCGTCGGCGTTCGCGGCAATCGGGGATTCGGTCAACGACGCACCCGTCTTCGAGCGGGTCGGGCACGCGGTTGCCGTGGCCAACGCCGACGACGCCGCCAGGGCGGCCGCCGACCACGTCACGTCTGGGAGCTACGCCGACGGCTTCCTCGAGGCGTCGGCGGCGATCGCGGGCGAGCGGTCCGTGTGA
>CAYYHG010000200.1:0-4180 GCA_964471665.1 uncultured Halobacteriales archaeon
ACCAGTTCCCACAAGAGAGGATCGGGTGAGGACACGTCCGTGGGCAGGGAAATGCGGGGCACGGAGCGGTCCCCCAGACTTTTTATACTCACTACTGGTAGTCTCTCTCATGCGAGCCGAGGCAGTGGTCATGGAAGAGCCGGGCACACTCACACAAAGAGAGATCGAACTCCCGGAGGTCGGTCCCGACGACGTCTTGTTGCGGGTCGAGGTAAACGGGATCTGTGGAACCGACGTACACATGTACGACGGAGGGATGGACCTGGAGTTTCCGGTGGTGCCCGGACACGAGTTCGCGGGACGGATCGAAGCGGTCGGGGCGAGCGTCACCACGGATTCGAAAGGCGAGCCGATCGAGGAGGGGGACACACTCTCTGTGGTCCCGGCGATGCCCGGCGGTGACGACGACTGGTACTCCCGGAACATGCCCGCTCGACCCAGGCTGAGCAAGAACCCGGACCGATTCGGCTTCGACAACGTCTCCGAACAGTATGCCGGCGGTATGTGCGAGTACGTCGTCCTCCCCGAGAAAGCGGCGTACTACAGGCTACCGGACGACATGGACACCGAACTGGGTGCGCTCGTGGAGCCGGTCTCGGTCGGGATGCACGCCTTCGAGCGCGCGTATCAGCCCGGCCTTCCCCACGCCAGGGAGGGTGTCGGGATCGGCCGGAGCGTCGCCGTACAGGGTGCGGGTCCGATCGGATTGTTCGCGATGGGTGCTGCCAAGGCCGGTGGCGCGGGGCAGATCATCGCTATCGACGCGATCGAGGACCGCCTCTCGCTGGCCCGGGAATTCGGCGCGACTGCCACCGTCGACCTCACGGACCACGACGAGGAGGGGCTCGTAGAGGAGGTCAAACAACGGACGAACGGGAACGTCGGTCCCGACGTCGTCATCGGAGCGGCAGGCGTTCCGGACGCGGTTCGGCAGGGGATCGAACTCCCCCACGACGGGGGTACGTACGTGCAGGTCGGCCACTTCGCGTACAACGGCGAAGTAGAGATCAATCCCACCCGCATCGTGCAGAAAGAACTCGACATCTACGGGAGTCTGGCGTACCCACCCAGCCAGTTCGAGTCGGCGATCGAACTCGTCGACCAGCTCAGATCCGGCGTTCCGTTCCGATCGGTTTTCAACCACCGCGTGTCCCTCGAGGACGCAGAGAGCGCCTACGAGGCCCAGAAGAGTGGTGAGGCCTATCGGGCCACGATCCACCCTCACGGCGCCTGATCTGGACTGGTGAAGTCAGTTCCGGATCGACCGCACAACGACCCGACCGCCGTCACGAGGATGTCGTCGACCGAACCCTCCCAGGAGAGACGACCGACAGCCCGAGAACCGAATCGTCGGGTCGGTGTTACAGATATATGTATGTAATCTCGCGCGGACTGGTCGATCAGACTGCTATTTGCGAGGATAAAACGGTGATGGCTGTGTCGAGTTCGCTGCTCGTTCGCGACGCGCGAGAGCGACCGGGTAGGGGCGAGCAGTGCCGTTTGGCCAGCGCAAACGCAAGCGCGACCAGACCGGGAGCACGAGCGAGTCGAAAAAACGGGGAGTTTGGGCAAGGGCGTACACTTTCTCGTGGTCGCCGGCGCCGGTATCGGCGTTTGCGAGGGGCTAACGCCGGACCTGTGTCGCGTTCACCTCGATGACGTTGGCGGCGCTCCGAACCGCCTCCGCGAGTTCCTCCCGGAACCGGTCGCTCTTGAACCGGCTGGTCGGCCCGGACGTGCTTATCGCGCCGTAGGTGTCACTTTCCCTGTCGGTCGTCGGAGCAGCGACACACCGCAGTCCTTCCAGCGTCTCCTCGTCGTCGAACGCGACGTTCTGTTCGCGGATGGTCTCGAGTTCGTCGTACAACCGCTCGCGTGACGTGATGGTTTTTTCCGTGTACTCCGTGAGCCCGCGCCGGTCGATGATCTCCTTGACCCGCTCGTGGGGGAGTTGCGAGAGGATCGCCTTCCCCAGCGCTGTACAGTGAAGGTCCTTCCTGTCGCCCGTATAGGAGGCGGTGTGGATCGCGTTGTCGCCGCGGAACTTGTGGAGGTAGACGCCCTGTCCGTGCTCCTCGACCATGAACTGACAGACCTCCCCGGTCTCCGCGGTCAGTTTCTTGACCTCCTGTTCGGCCAGCTCGTAGATAGCGACGTTTTGCTTCGTGTACTCGCCGAAGTCGACGAACTTGAGGCTCACCTCGTAGGTGTCGCCGCGCTTGACGACGAACTCGTTGTCCGCGAGCGTCGCCAGGTGGCTGTGGACTGTCGCTTTCGAGTAACCTGTCTCGGCGGCCAGGTCCGAGACGCCCGCCCCCCCCGTGTTCCGGAGGGCGTCGAGTATCTCACAGGACGTCTGAACCGCCTGGATCCGCCGTCCGGGGGACGTGTCCTGGGTGTCCATGCCCCACAGTTACGCCACCGGGGACTTAATTGTTTGCGAGGGCCAAACACACGTCTCGCGGCGGTCAGGGCTGTTGCCGGGGTGGGGCCGTCTCCGTCACGTCGCTGTTTTTGAGCGCCTCGCCCCGTCTGTCGAAGAGGTGGATCTTCTCCTCGGGGAATCTGACCGCGATCCTGTCGCCCGCGTCGATCCTGGTTTCACCGTCGACGCTGACAGTGTAGGTCGTGCCCGCAATCTCGACGTAGACGTACGTGACCTCCCCCATCGGTTCGACCACGCTGACGTCGGTCCCGACGGCGTTGCGAGCGGATCGTTCCACGAGTTCGATGTGTTCCGGCCTGACACCAAGCGTCAGTCGATCCGCGGCCATCGGCAGCCGGTCGGCGGTCTCCTCCGAGAGGTCGTACTCGAAGACGTCGTGGACGAGGACCGTCCCGTTTCGCTCGGTTTCCAGGAAGTTCATGCTCGGCGACCCGATGAATCCGGCGACGAACTGGTTTTCCGGACGGTGGTAACACTCGAGTGGTGTCCCGATCTGCTGGAGCTCTCCGCCGTCGAGGATGGCGATGCGGTCGCCCATCGTCATCGCCTCGGTCTGGTCGTGGGTGACGTAGATGGTGGTGACGCTCATCTCCTGCTGGAGTTGCTGGATTTCCGTCCGCGTCTGTGTCCGGAGTTTGGCGTCCAGGTTGGACAGGGGCTCGTCCATCAGGAACACCTCGGGTTCGCGGATGATCGCCCGTCCGAGTGCCACGCGCTGTTGTTGCCCACCGGACAGCTCCTTGGGTTTTTTCTCGAGGAGTTCGTCGATCTCGAGCAGTTCTGCCGTCGACTCGACGCGCTCCCGGATCTCGTCGTCCGAGAGATCGGTCGTGATTTTCAGCCCGTACCCGATGTTTTTCCTGACGGTCATGTGCGGGTACAGCGCGTAGTTCTGGAACACCATCGCCATGTCACGCTCCTTGGGTTTCGCGTCCGTGATGTCGCGGCCGTCCAGCCGTATTCGGCCGGTCGACACCCGTTCGAGCCCCGCGATGCACCTGAGCGTGGTCGACTTGCCACATCCCGACGGACCCACGAGCACGAGGAACTCGCCGTCGCGTACCGTGAGACCCAGTTCGTCGACGGCCACGATTTCCTTGCCGCGGTCATCGAAGACCTTGGTCAGCTCGTCGAGTCTGAGTTCGCCCATGGTCGGTTGTGTCCCTGATATTCCCCCCGGGTTCTTAAATCCCATTGTCACGGACTACCACGAGTCGACCGGCGGAGCCCTCGCGACCCTCTCTGGCCGTGACCGCGCTCATACTGTCGGCTATAACTTCGTGGAGATATTCGGCACCTCGGGGTGCCGGTACTGCTCACGCGCTTATATCCGACAGTATCAGATCACGGCGACTGTCGTACCGTCCACCGTCGTCCACTCCCCCGGTTCCGGGTCGTCCGATCGGTCGAGTCGGTCGCCGTTGACGCGGACAGCGTCGGCGCGGTCGACGTCCCGCACCGCCACCACGACGCGGTCGCTGGCCAGCGTCGGGAGGTCGACGTCGACGACTGTCCCCGACGCGTCGACGTGGACACTCACGAGTTCGCCGCGGTCCTCGTCGAAGAACCGTCCGCTCGCCTCCTCGTCGGCCAGCGTCGCCCGGAGCGTCAGCTCCTCCGGCGTCCCCGGCTGGACGTGCCGGGTGGGTTCTCGCCGCGGAACGACGCTGCCGGCGCGAACGAACAGCGGCAGGGTCTCCAGGTCGACCTCCCGGTACACCGTCTGTTCGCCCT
>CAYYHG010000201.1:0-3954 GCA_964471665.1 uncultured Halobacteriales archaeon
TCGTGCCGGAGGTGTACATGAGAAAGAGCATGTCCTCGGCGTCGCGGGTGACGGGTTCGACCTCGGCGCCGTCCTGCTCGGCGACCAGCGTGTCGTAGTCGTGCTGACCGGCCCCGAGGTCGTGGTCGAGGTCGTCACCGAGCCGGTCGACGACGACCGTCGTCGTCTCCTGGTCGACGCCACCGAGGCCCTCGTTGGCCTTGGAGATGTGATCGAGGGGGTCGCCGCGGCGGTAGTAGCCGTCACACGTGATCAGGTACTCCGAGTCGGCAGAGTTCATCCGGGTCGCCAGGGCGTCCGCCGAGAAGCCCGCGAACACGACCGAGTGGGGTGCCCCGATCCGGGCACACGCCAGCATCGCGACCGGCAACTCGGGGATCATCGGCATGTACATCGTGACGACGTCGTCCTCTTCGACGCCCATGTCCCGCAGGACGGCGGCGAACTCGTTGACCTCGCGGTGGAGCTCCTCGTAGGTGTAGGTGCGCGTCTCGCCGAGCTCGCCGATCCACTCGATGGCGACCTCCTCACCCCGGTCGTCGAGGTGGCGGTCCAGGCAGTTCGCCGAGGCGTTGAGCGTGCCGTTCACGAACCACTCGTAGAACGGTTCCTCGCTGTCGTCGAGGACCTGGTCCCACTCCGACTCCCAGTCGAGCAGGTTCGCGGCACGCTCCCAGGCCTCGGGCCAGTTCTCCTCGAACTCCTCGTAGATCGACTCGTCCGAGACGTTCGCCTGTTCGACGAACGACTCTGGCGGCTCGAACGCCTCCTGTTCTTCGAGCCGTGCTTCCAGTTCGACGTCGAGTTCCTCGTCAGACATTGCACGTGCTAAATCACACAATTACATATTAAGAACGCCACCTAGCTATTCTAACTCCTGGACGCCCGGGTCGGTCCGGCGTGGATCGACCACTGTCGCTCTCTCAGTCCCCGGGGGCGTCGGCCTCGTCCTCGTCGAACAGTGCGGAGAGCAGCTTCTGTTGAGCCCGACGGAGGTGGTTGTGCAGCGTCGGGGAGGAGACGTCCATCGACTCGGCGAGTTCCTCCGCGGTGGACCCGCGGGGCCACTCGAAGTACCCCGCGTGGTAGGCCGCCCGCAGGACCGACTCCTGTTTGCCGGTGAGGCGCTCGCCGACGGACTCCCGGAAGCCCGTGGGCGTTTGCTCGGTGGGCGTCACCTCCTGTTTGCTCCGGAGCTCGATCGACTGGAACCGGCCCTGGAGGGACTCGACGAGCGCCCGGACGTCCACGCTGGGGGCGAACTCGGCGACGAGTCGGGCGCGGCCGTTCTCGACGTGGATCCCGGAGACCGATCCGCCACGCTCGGTCAGCGGGAGCGTCGGCGAGTTCCTCTCGATGACTACCTCGAGCAGTCCCCCGTCGTCGTAACTCCGGATGAGACGTGCGTCGCCGAGACCCTCGGTCTCCGCGATCCGTTCCATGATCTGCTCGGCCGGGGCGTCCCTGGCGGCGAGAAAACACAGAAGCGAGTGTGCGTCGGCCGCGACGACCCCCTCCAGGTCGAGCGTACAGCCGAGCGCCGACGAGAGTTCCACCAGCACGCCGTCGCGGTCGGCGTACTGGAACGTCAGCGTCATCACGGTGTCGCCGAACAGGAGCTGGCGGCGCTCGGTGGCCGTGACGGTCAGTCCGACCCGCCGGCCCAGATCCGAGAGCAGCGTCCGTTCGGAGTCGTCGAACGCGCTCCGGTCGTCGGCGCGCACGACGAGTGCCCCGTAAGTGGTCTCGCCGTGGACTAGCGGGATCGCAGCCAGCAACCCCCGCTCGGTCGCCGTCGGCCGCGGGCGGTCGGGCGCGACGAGCACCCGCCCGGTCTGGAGCGCCTGCTGGACGAGGCTCGTGTCGTTGATTCCCTCGAACCGGTCGGGGTCGGCACCGGCGTGTGCGCGGGAGACGACACGGTCCCGGCGGCGTTCCTCCTCCATCACCCACGCTGCTGTGTACCGTCCGTTCTCGACGAGCGCCCGGCAGACCGCGTCCTCGATGTCCGTGCGCGAACCGGCAGTCGACAGCGCCTCCCCGACCCGGTCCAGCGTCTCGATGACGCCCCCCAGCCGCCCGGTGTCCCCGGTGTCACGCTCACCGGAGACGTGCTCGAAGGCCGCCGCGATCTCCTCCCGCGTCGGGGCGTCCAGGTCCGGCAGGAGTCCGTCGACGCCCTCCCACCCGCCGATGGCAGTCACCACGCGGGGGTCGACACCGTGTTCGATCAGCAACCGCCCGGCGAAGAACCGTCGCAGGGCCGAGGGCGTCACCGTGGCGAGCGTCGGCCGCCCGGTCCACTCTGCGGCCCGTTCGCCGACCTCCCGGACCAGCATCTGGACCCGCCGCGGGGTCACGTCGACGACCGACTCGTCACTGTCTACGTCGTTGCTCCTGACGTACTGCCAGAAGTCGTGGGCGACCCGCGTCGGGAGGTACGCCTCCCGCCGGTCGCCGTCGCCCTCGCGGACGGTCAGGAAGTACCGTGTGTGTCCCTGTCCGCCCTGGCTGGTCACGTCGCCGGGTCTGACGCGCGTGAGCTCGGCCGCCCGCAACCCGGCCTCCCCGCAGAAGCGCACGAGCAACTCCTCGCGGTGGGTCTGTGTCGACTGCCTGAGTTGTTCGTACTCGCGCTCGGTCAGCCTGACCCCCTCCCTCGCCCGTGTCTCGCTCATGTTTCGAGGTACACCTATTATGCGAAACAGCGTATTTAGGTTTTTCGCGGCGTCTGCAGCAGAAATCGTCGCTTCACCTGCCGACGATTCTCGGAGACGCGCTGATACATTTCGTCAGTGCCAATACATCCGAAAGAATTCGGTACGACCCTGTCATAGTGATTGCTGTAAGCCATTCCCGGATCGACCGCAGGACGCGACCCGGTCGAAACGGTAATTCGGTACAGCAATCACTATCAGGGGCCCTCGGCGGTCGACCCGGCGACGGTCGACTCGATCTCGCCGACGACCTCCGGGTTGCGGAGCGCGCTGGTGTCGCCGAGTTCCTCCCCGTTCGCGATGTCCTCGAGCAGGCGCCGCATGATCTTGCCCGACCGCGTTTTCGGCATCTCGGGGGTGAAAACGATGACCTCGGGGCGGGCGATGGGGGCGATGGCGGCCTCGACGGTCGTGACGATCGCCTCCCGGAGGTCCTCGGTGTCCTCGTGGCCGTCCTCGGTGCTGACGTAGGCGTGGATCGCCTTCCCCCGGAGGTTGTGGTCCCCGCTGACGACCGCGGCCTCGGCGACGCCCTCGACGTCGACGATGGCCGACTCGATCTCCATGGTCCCGAAGCGGTGGCCGGAGACGTTGAGGACGTCGTCGACCCGGCCGAGGATCGTGATGTAGCCGTCGTCGTCGACGAACGCGCCGTCCTCGGTGGAGTAGGTCCACTCGGCGGGCGTCGTCGGGGAGTCGCCGGCGCGCGCGGCCCACCGTCGGCCCTCACAGAGTTCCTGTGGCATCCCCGGCCACGGGCTGTCGACGACGAGATACCCACCCTCGCAGGCGTCGATCTCGCCGCTGTCGTCGACGACCGTCACGCTGACACCCGGCAGTGGCGGTCCCGCGGTACCCGGCTTCATGTCTCGGACGGCCGGCAGCGTCGAGACGAGGATGCCGCCGGTCTCTGTCTGCCACCACGTGTCGACCACGGGACAGTCCCCACCGCCGACGTGCTCGTAGTACCACTTCCAGGCCCGGGGGTTGATCGGTTCGCCGACTGTGCCCAGCAGTCGCAGCGAGGAGAGATCGTACGCCGCGGGGTACTCCTCACCCCACTTCATGAACGCCCGGATTGCGGTCGGCGCCGTGTAGAACACGTCGACGGCGTTGCGCTCGATGATCTCCCACAGCCTGTTTTTTTCGGGGTGGTCCGGCGCACTCTCGTACATGACCGTCGTGGTGCCCAGCGCGAGGGGGCCGTAGACGATGTAGGAGTGGCCGGTGATCCACC
>CAYYHG010000202.1:0-3895 GCA_964471665.1 uncultured Halobacteriales archaeon
AGCGCAAGGGACATGAGGAAAGTCCCCCCACCGTCCGGGCAGGCGACCGGGCGCAAGCCCGGGGCGGGAGACCGCCGGCGCTGGAACAGAAACGAGACCCCTCTCCCCGACCGATGAGGTGTGTGACCCCGCGCCCGAGAAAGGCACCTGCCGACGAAGGGCCGGGAAGCCAACCCACCGAGGGCTGCGAGGCGACAAGTCGTCTCAGTGTGCGTGTCGGAACGGCACGCCGAGACGGGAGAGAACGGATGGAACGGCGAATCCTCGCCGGTGCAAGTCCGGACCACAAGGTAGCCCGGACGCGGTTCGGACGCTCAGCTGAATGCCGGGCCGAACAGAAGGGGGCTTACTCCCCTCAGCCGTTTTCCATACTTTCAAGTCCGTGTGGACAGTTCACACAGCCGTGGACAGGGAACGCCTGGAGCGCGAACTGACCGAGGAGTTCGGAGGCGACGAGGAGGCGTTGCGCGCGGTCTCCCGGCAGGCCCGAGACCTCGCTGACTCGGGCCGGACCGACGCGGACTTCGGATACCAGCTGACCGTCGATGTCGTCGTCGACAACCTCGCGGACGCGCCCGACGACCACACTCTCGTCGAGCGGTGGAACTGGTGGGTCGGATCGCTCGACCTCTCGCAGGGTGGCTACCAGCGGTTCCACGTGCGTCCCGACGTCGTCCGGTGAGCGACGGGGCACAAGCCCCAATAGAACACAGCCCGAACAGTAGTCGTCCCGAGATGGAAGGGCACGACCACATCCCACCCGACGAGTTCGCGAGTGCACTCGAACGGCTCGACCGGGGAGAGCTGGCCGCGTTCGTCGGCGCAGTCTGGGCGGCGACCGCAGAGGACGTCACCGTCGATCCGCCCATCGTGACCGTCCGGACAGACTCCGAGACGGTCCGGTTGCTGGCCGCCACGGACGACCCCGGCGAGTCCCTCGAGCGCGTGGACGCCGTCGTGACCGCCAGAGAGGGGCTGGTCCCGGACCACCCGACTGTCGGGCCGTCGGCGCTCCGGAATCGACTCCTCTACGGGCTCGCGCCCGACGAGGCCGACACTCTGTGCGAACGCCACCTCGGCCGTCCCGCACGGTCCCCGGAGTACCGCCCGGCGGATCGAGCAGCGACTTCCGGGGCCAGCGACGGACGGTCGGCGAACACCCCGGCGGCCGCCAGCGGGGACGACCGGCGTCGGGCGCAGTCCGGCCGGATCGATGGGCTGCTCGTCGGGACCCCGCTCGAACCGCTCTCGGAGCGGGTGGGTCGACAGGTCGCGATGGTGAGCGTGCTCGCCGTTGTCGTGGCGGTGACGGGCGTGATGGCAGTGTTCGTCGGCGGTTTCGTGCCGGGTGAGGCCGGCGACCCGGCAGTAGACGGCGGGGAAGCAGGCGCCGGCGACACGCCGACGCCGGACGGTGGCGCCGCCAGCACGGCCACGCCGGCCGTCGACGCCGAGACGGCGACACCGACCCCCGAGGACGAGGACGAGGACGAAGACGCCGTCCGGAGTCTGTCGTCCGACCGGTACGCCGACATGGAGCCGACGTGTGAGCGGTCGTTCCTGCACGTCGTCCAGATACAGATGAACGCGCTGAAGTACAACGACAACACCACGAACGACGGCATCCGGACGGTCCGCCGGTTCGCCTCGCCGCGCAACCGCGAGGCGGTCGGTTCGCTCCAGCGGTTCGTCCGGATCATCAATCGGGGGGCCTACGCGCCGATGCTCTCCTACGACAGCGCCGAGTACACGCCCTGGCGGTTCAGCGAGGATACCGCGCAGGTCCGGGTCGTCACCCGCGAGAACGGCACCGTGACCGGGCGGTACGCGTTCCGGCTGCGCAAACAGAACGGCGGCGAGTACGACGGGTGCTGGATGACCGAGGGTGTCCAGTCGCTGTCCGACAGTGCTGGCTCGGACGTGGAGTGAAACATTTACCGACGGCCGCCCGACGAGCGGTATGCGCGTCGAGAACAGTTTCATCCCCGTCCGGGGCGTGGGCGAGAAGACCGAGCGGAAACTCTGGGAACGCGGCGTGTGGACCTGGGACGAGTTCGACGGGACGGTCCCGGGACCGGCCCCGGCCGACCGCGTGGAGTCGTTCATCTCGACTGCCCGCGACCGCCTCGCGGACGGCGACGCGGCGTTTTTCGGCCAGGCCCTCCCCTCGGGGTGTGAGTGGCGCCTCTACGAGAACTTCCGCGAGGAGGCCTGCTGTCTGGACATCGAGACGACCGGGCTGAGCGAGTACCGCGACGACGTGACGGTCGTCAGCTGTCACCAGGCCGGCGAGACGAGGACGTTCGTCCGGGGGCGCGACCTCGCGGGCGACCGCCTCGCGCGCCACCTGGAGGAGGCCAGCCTGCTGGTCACGTTCAACGGCAAACGGTTCGACGTCCCCTTCCTCGAGGAGTCGTTCGGGCTGGAGATCGACCTGCCACACATCGACCTGCTGTATCCCTGCCGGCGGCTGGATCTGACCGGCGGGCTCAAGCAGATCGAACGGGACCTCGGGATCGACCGCGACCGGCCGGATCTCTCGGGACGGGACGCCGTCCGGCTCTGGCACGAGTACGAGCGCGGCGACGATGGCGCCCTGGAGACGCTGGTCTCGTACAACCGCGACGACACCGCGAACCTCCAGCAACTGCTGGATGTCGTCTCCGACCGCCTCCACCGACAGGTCCTCGAACCGGCCCTCGAGGAGTGACGCCGTTCAGGCCGGCCCGTCGAGAACGGTCCCGTAGACGCGACGCAGCGAGTCGACTGCGCGTTCGGCGCTGGTCTCCTCGCGGCGGTCGAGACAGTGTTCGCGCAGGCGCTCGCGTTCCTCCAGCGTCCGGCGGATGGCCCGCCGGAACGCCGCCGCGTCGCCCGCCCGTGCGGCGTAGCCGTTCTCGCCGTCGTCGATGGTGTCCGAGAGCGCGCCCGCGTCCACGCCGGCGACGGGCGTCCCGCAGGCGTTGGCCTCCAGGGCGACCAGCCCCTGGGTCTCGACGGGACTCGGGAACGCGAACGCGTCGAGCGCGGAGTAGAAGGCCGGCAGGTCCTCCCGGGGGAGAAATCCCAGAAAGCGCACGTCGGCGTCGACGTCTGCCGCCGCGGCCTCCAGGTCGTCGCGGGCCGGACCGTCGCCGGCGAGGACCACCGTCACCGCTTGGAGGCCGTCGACGGCCTCCAGCAGGAGGTCCAGGCCCTTCTCGTAGCCGTGGCGGCCGGTGTAGCCCACCAGCGGTCCCCCGGGCAGGCCGTACTGCTCCCGGAAGCCCCGTTCGCGGTCCGGACCGACCGGACCGAAGAGGTCCGTGTCGACGCCGTTCTGGACGACATCGACCGGCGTGTCGACGCCGACTGTCTCGCGGACGTGCCGGCCCGTCTCGGGACTCGGGACCACCACCACGGCCGCGCGGTCGAGGAACCACCGCTCGTAGGCGGTCGCGGTGCGCCGGAGGACTCGCTGGGCCGTCCCGTTGATCGAGAGGTACTCGGCGTACTCGCTGCTCGGGGTGTGATAGGAGGCCACGAACGGGACTCCGGTCCGCCGGGCGAGGCGCATCCCGCCGAGTCCGACGGCGAAAGGCGTGTGTGCGTGCACGAGGTCGACGCGCCCGATGTCGTCGGGGATCCCCGGGACACCAAGGCGAAAGCCCTCGTAGAACGGAAACGCGACGCTGCCCACGGGGTGTTCGCCCGTCTCGGGGTCGTGGTCGCTGTCCGGGTAGACCACGTCCATCCGCCCCCCGCGGCTCTCCCAGTGGTCCCGCCAGGTCCTGACGGTGTAGGTCACGCCGTTGACCGTGGGGAGATAGGTATCCGTGAACGCGGCGACCCGGGGAAGTGTCATCCGGATGGGAGTGGTCGACCCGGTGTCTAATCAGTTGTGATGCTCCGCAAC
>CAYYHG010000203.1:0-3809 GCA_964471665.1 uncultured Halobacteriales archaeon
TCGTCGCACAAGCGGGCCGGGAGGGATTTGAACCCCCGACCGACGGATTAAGAGTCCGTCGCTCTGCCGGACTGAGCTACCGGCCCTGACGAGGAAATCTATCGGCGGCCGACAAAAATACGTTTCCTTTCCCGGAGCCGCGCGTGTCGAATCACAAATGATTGTGTTATAAGAACCTCCCGTCCAGAGGGCAACTGTACAACAGATGAGCACAGGCACAGGCATCTCGATGGCCTCGATGTCCACGTACGCCATCCTGGGCTGTGGGAGTGTGGGTCACGTCGTCGCGGAAGAACTCGTCTCCGAGGACAAGGACGTTCTCATTCTCGACGCCGACGAGGGCCGGGTCGAGGCGCTTCGCGACCAGGACCTCGACGCACGCCACGCCGACATCAGTGAAGACGGCGTCGCGGAGACGGTCGCGGACCACGACGTCATTCTCATTCTCTCTTCGGACGTCGACGCAAACGCCGCGGCTCTCGAACGTGTCCGTGAACATGGCGGAGAGCAGTTCATCGTGGCCCGCGCGTCCGACCCCGTCTCGGCAGACGACCTCACGGAACTGGGGGCCGACGTCGTGATCAACCCGTCTACCGTCATCGCAAACTCCGCGCTGCGGGCGCTGGAGACGGGCGAACTCGAGTACAAGGCCCGCCAGCTGGGAGAGGTCATCGACGGAACCGAACGGAAACTGGCGATCAGGGTCCACCGGAGTCCGGACCCCGACTCGATCGCGAGCGCCGCGGCGTTGCAGGCCATCGCCCGGGACCGCGACGTCGAGGCCGACATCGTCTACGAGGGCGAGATCGGCCACCAGGAGAACCGCGCGTTCGTCAACCTCCTGGGTATCGAGTTGGTTCCGCGCGACGACGTCGACCTCTCGACGTACGACACGGTCGCCCTCGTCGATCAGGCCATGGGAGGCGGCGATCACGACGTCGAGAAGAGCGCCGACATAATCATCGACCACTACGAGCACGACCTCGAGTACGACATCGAGTTCACCGACATCCGCTCGAACGTCTCTGCGACGTCGACTATCCTCATCAAGTACATCCAGGAACTCGACCTGGCACTCGACCAAGAGGTCGCGACGGCGCTCCTCTATGGCATCCGCGCGGAGACGCTGGATTTCAAGCGCGACACCACGCCCGCCGACCTGACTGCGGCAGCCTACCTGTATCCCTTCGCCGACCACGATACGCTCGAACAGGTCGAGTCGCCGTCGATGTCGCCCGAGACGCTGGACGTGCTCGCGGAGGCCATCCGCAACCGCGAGGTCCAGGGCTCGCACCTGGTCTCGAACGCCGGATTCATCCGCGACCGGGACGCCCTCTCGCAGGCCGCCCAGCACCTCCTCAATCTCGAAGGGATCACGACGACCGCGGTGTTCGCCATCGCCGAGAACACGATCTACCTGGCCGCCCGGTCGAAAGACATCCGCATGGACATCGGGCACGTCCTCGAGGACGCGTTCGACGACATCGGCGAGACGGCCGGCCACTCGACGGACGCCAGCGTCGAAATCCCGCTCGGTATCTTCACCGGCATCGACGTCACCGAGGAGAACAGACAGACGCTGCTGGAGTTGACCGAGGAAGCTGTCAAGACGAAACTGTTCGACGCGATGGGTGTCGAGGGCAGCGACAGCAACGGGAGCTAGGCCGACACTTCGCCGTCTTCCTCGCTGTCGTCGTCCTGCTGGAGGCGTTCGACAATATCGTTGACGACGACGATGTCACCGACGGCCTGCACCCACCGGTACGGGACGATTATCCCACGGGCCGAGGAGACGTCGGCACCGAACAGCTCCGTGTTCAGTTCGTGCAACGCCAGGCCAGTCACTTCCTCGGACTCGAGGCTCAGGCGCAGATCCTCGATCTGACCGATGAAGACGCCGGTGTTCGTGTACACTTCCCGGCCGACGAGCGACGTGATCTCTTGTGGAGCGGAGTCGCGGTCCATGTGCAGGTGCTTGCGTGGGGGCCCTCTTAACTCTTGTAGGTGTGTTCTGCCGGGGCTCCCCGAGCCGAGAGCGTCGAACAGCACGTCGGCCCCGTGGACGGGTGTCTGCCCGGTTACTCGCTGTCGCTGGTTTCGACGACGACCCGAATGTGGTCGCCGCCGTCTGCGCTCGCCGTCGCGGTCCCACGGAGTTCGTACGTCTGGGGGTCGACCGGTTCACCGTTCACCGTGACGGTCACGCTCGTCCCTGGGTCGCTGTCACGGTATACTGTCCCGTCGAAGACGACGGTATCCTCGCTGACGCCGATATCGAGGGTCGACATCGCCCACTCGAGCGTGACACCGTTCGCGTGCGTGTGCCAGGTTCGGCCGTCGCCACCTTCGAAGTGGAACTCGTCGGCCTGGAGCTGGTACTCCTGGCGGCTGAAGTCGATCTCCCGGCCGTCGATCACGACCTCGACCGTGCCGTGTTCGTGGGCGCTGCCCGCGGGGCCTGGCGCCTGGGCCACCTCAGCGAGGCTCGCCTCCCCGGCGTCGCCGTCGGCGCTCGTCTCCGTGGCCGGTGTGGCGTCGCTCCCGGCGACGAACACCACCACGTAGACGACCACGAGCACTGCGGCGAGAATCACGGCTCCGAGCACGAGCGGCCCCGTCGGGAGTCCGGAGCCGCCGTCGTCTATATTCTCCTCGATCCGGCGCCGGTCGATCGCTCCCAGTGTTCCCTCGTGTTCGTCTTTCAGGTGGTGTAGATACGCGTCCTCGTCGTCGAAAGAGTCCCGACAGTAGTCACACTCCGGCATGCGCCCTCGTTCGTGCGCACGACACTCAGCCGTTTCGATTCGCCGGGTCGAACCGCTCGACGAGTCGCTAGAACGTCCCACCCTCGCGTTCCTCTTTGGTTTCGCGCCGGGAGTCGTCGCGAAGGCGTGTCTCGGTCGTCCGGATCGCCTCGGCGTCGTTGGCTGCGATCTCCGCGGGGACCGCCAGGGGGTCCTCGACGACGGCGCAGTCGTAGGCCGAGAGCGTTGTCGCGGTTTCCAAAGGTCTTTGCCCGTGCCGTGGCTACGTGGCGACAATGGAGGAAGCCGCGGCAGTCCGAGGGGCCGCGCTGGATGTGACGGCGGACGTCGAACCTGCTCCGTTGCGGGACCACATCGTGTCCCGACTCGACGGCGGGTCGATGGTCCCCGGCGTGTTGACGATACTCGCCGCGCGTGCCCGTTCGAACGGTGGGTCGGCACCGGTCGCCGGCAGTGACGAGAATCTCGTCGAACCGGTCGCAAAGCGTGCGGCCGGCGTCCAGCTCATCTACGACGGCCTGCGGCTGACCCGCCAGCTCTCCCAAGACGAACCCTGGACGGACGACGGGAAAGCGGACAGCAACCTGTCGATTCTCGTCGCTGACGTCCTCGTCGCCCGGGGTTTTTATTTGCTGGCGCGCTCGGAGGCTGCGGACGCCGCAGTGGCGACGGTCCAGGCGTTCGGTCGTGACCAGTCGGTCCGCCAGGAGACTGGCGATACCTCCCTGGATCGGAACCTCGAGGCCGACGTGCTCGAACTCGCCGTCGTCGCCGGAGCGACTCTGGTCGACCGAACGGTGAACCCCCGCCTGCTCGAGTACGCTGCGTCCCTCACCAACGGCAGTCCGTTCCCGGACGCCGACGCGTTCTTTCCGGAGACGGTCACCGACGACCTCGCCACCTTCGAGGTGGAACCCACAGGGGGCGAGGGCGTGACTACCTCCGCAGACCAGTAAACCGAAACCCCTAAAGACTGACCGGAGCAACCAATCGATGCGTGCCTGGGTAGCTTAGCGGTAAAGCGCGTCCTTGGTAAGGACGAGA
>CAYYHG010000204.1:0-3679 GCA_964471665.1 uncultured Halobacteriales archaeon
GCATGGACCGCATGACGGACCTCTATACGACCATCGTCGAGGACACCAGGGAGTTTCTCGACACCGACAACGACGTCGTCGTCCTCTCGGCCTCGGGGACCGAGTTCTGGGAAGCCACGACGCTCAACCTCGTCGAGGAGGGGATACTCGTCCCGACATCCGGTGCCTTCAGCGAGCGCCAGGCCAACGTGGCCGAACGGCTCGGCAAGGACGTCGAGCGGATCGAGTACGACTGGGGCCGGGCGGTAAAGCCCGAAGACGTTCGTGGGGCGCTCGAAACGGGGGACTACGACGCTGTCGCGGTCGTGATGAACGAGACCTCGACCGGCGTCCGCAACCCCGTCGAGGACATCGGCGACGTCGTCGCCGAGTACCCCGACACCTACTTCGTCGTCGACGCGATCTCGTGTCTCGGCGGCGACTACGTCGACATCGAGGCCCACGGTATCGACGCCATCTTCACTTCCACACAGAAGGCCTTCGCGATGCCGCCCGGTCTCGCCGTCTGTGTCGTCAGCGACGACGCATACGAGCGCGAGCGAACAAAAGAGTCTGCGTCGTGGTACGGCGGGTTCCAGCGGTGTCTGGACTACTACGACCGGAAGGGCCAGACCCACTCGACGCCCGCCATCCCGCTGTTGCTGGCCTACCGCGAGCAGATGGCACACATGCTCGAGGAGGGACACGAGGCCCGCGACCGGCGCCACCGCGAGATGGCCGAGTACACCCAGGAGTGGGCGCGCGACCACTTCGGCCTGTTCCCCGAGGCAGGCTCCGAGTCGCGGACGGTCACCTGCGTCGAGAACACGCAGGGGATCGACGTCGCCGGGACCATCGAGACCGTCAGCGAGCGCTACGACATGGTCTTCTCGAACGGGTACGGCGACATCGCCGAGGAGACGTTCCGGATCGGGCACATGGGCGAACACACCGTCGAGAGTATCCGTGCGCTGACCGACGCCATCGAGGACGTCGCCGGACTGTAAAGGGACGCCTGTCGCCCGGTTCACGTGCCGAAATTGGTCAGTGACTCGTAGCCGCCAGTATCATAGTGATTGCTGTAAGCCATTACCGGATCGACCGCAGGACTCGACGCGGTCGAAACGGTAATTCGTTACAGCAATCACTATCAGTCCGTCTCGCGCTCGAGTCTGGCGACATCCTCGGCAGTCACCTCGCGGTCGTCGGGGAGTTTTTCGATACACTCGAAACAGAGGAAGTGATCGGATCCATCGGCCAGTTCCAGGTCGATGCCGCCGGTCGTCTCCTTCTCGAGCGTCCAGAGATTGGCGATGCCCCCGGCGATGGACACTTCTTTTCCACACCCGTCACAGGACTGGCGGGCCATAACTCGAGTGGGGACCGCGCGCTGAAAGCGCTTTCCCGGCCGGCGCCCGGTCCTCGCGACGGTCCCCGGCACTCTTGCACGCCGCGCGACAGACAACCCCGAACCTTTCACCTGGCAGCCCCTAACCGGGACAGTCGATGAACCCGGTCGTCGATATTCCGCCCAGCAAGACGGTCGTAATCAGCGAGAGCGGGACCAAGTACCACCGGCAGAGTTCCCTCCCCTGGCGGGACGCTGGCTGTCCGACCGACCTCACGCCCGAACTCGAGTCGATCCCACTCCTGCAGGCCGAGTCCCGGGGGTACGAGCCGTGCTGTCGTGCGGACTGTTTCGGACACACACAGTGAACGCCCTTCGAACGGGATAAGAGTCCGGGGACCGTCCCTGCTGTATGCGCGTTCTGGTTACCGGTGCGACTGGATTCGTGGGCAGTCGCCTGGTTCCCGTGTTGGTCGCGGCCGACCACGAGGTCCGTGCGCTCGTCCGCGACCCCGAACGGTACGACGGTCCCGAGGACGTCGAGGTGTACCAGGGTGATCTGCTCGAACCCGGGAGTTTCGACGCCGCACTCGACGGGGCCGACGCGGCCTACTACCTCGTCCACTCGATGATGGCCGGCGAGGATTTCGAAGAGCGGGACCGCAGGGCGGCACAGAACTTCGCCGACGCGGCGGGTGCGGCCGGCGTCGACCGGGTGGTCTATCTGGGCGGCCTCGGCGAGGAAGGCGAGGAACTGTCCGCACACCTCGAATCGAGGCGGGAGGTGGAGCGCGTCCTCGCCGGCGGCGACTACGACCTGACGTCGCTCAGGGCGGCCATCATCATCGGCCACGGGAGCGCGAGTTTCGCGATGGTTCGACAGCTGTCGGGACGCCTGCCGGTGATGGTGACACCCCAGTGGGTCCAAAACGAGTGCCAGCCCATCGCCATCGAGGACGCGCTCGCGTATCTGGTCGGCGTCCTCGACTACCCGGAGACGGCGGGAGAGACCTACGAAATCGGTGGCCCGGACATCCTGACCTACGGCCAGATCATGAAGCGGACGGCCGAGTTGATGGGGCGGCGGCCGCCGCTGATTGTTCCGGTTCCGGTGTTGACACCGCGGCTGTCCTCGTACTGGGTTGGTCTCGTTACCAACGTCGACTGGCGGGTCGCTCGCCCGCTGATCGACGGCCTCAGGAACGCGGTGATCGTGCGCGACGACAGGATCCGCGATTACATGAACTTCGAGACGACACCGTTCGACGTGGCGGTCGAGCGAGCCCTGGCAGCGCGTGACGAGAGCGCGGAGAGCAGCCCCGACGCGGCCGAAATCGTCGCCCGCGCCAGGAGTGACGCCTGATGGCCAGCCCGGAATACGGCGAGACGTGGGTCTACGAGAGCATCATCGGCGCCCTGCCGGGCGTCTCGATCAGCCGGCGGGCCGCCCTGGCCATCCAGTTTGTCGGGTTCGAGGCTGCCGTTCTCGTGCTGGCGTGGTTTTATAGCCTCTGGACGGCGGCAATCGCGGGCACCGTCGCAGTCGCCGTCGCGACCGTCGGGAGCGCCGAGATGCTCCGGATCGCCCGGCTGACCCGCGGCGAGGGCGTCCCGGACGCCTACCGCCGGATGCTTTTCTCCTCGAGTGTCGAAGTGGTGCTGGGTGTGCTCGCGTTCGTCGCGCTCGTGACCCACCTGTTCGTCTGGGACATCCAGAGCGGGGGAACCTCCCTCGTCGAGAGGTTGTTCGGTCCCGATCCGCCCGTCGTCGTGGTGTACCTGATGTTGCTCGTGCTGTGGGATGTCTGTTACCGCATCGGGACCGGCTGGTGGGCGAGCGTGGCGGCGCTGTGGCGGTCGGTCCGCTTCCCGCTCGACGCCGAGACCCGTCAGTCGCTCCGGCGGGCCGACATGGAAACCTGCGGGTTCGGGCTCGTCCAGCTGGTCTTCGTGCCCTTCCTCCTGGATCAGCCGGTGCTCCTCGTCGCCGTTGTCGGCCACGTCGTCGCGGTGACAGCCGTCACCGGGCTCTCGCTCGCCGCCCTCCGGCAGAATCAGTCGGTCTGAATCTCCCTGAACTGATCGAGGAGTTCGTCCGCCGTCTCCGCCGACTCGAACTCGACGCTCCCGTCGTACTCGTTGCGTTCGTCGTCGAAACTCGCGTCGACTTCGCTGTTCTTGCGCTCACGGCGCTCGTGCTCCTCTTCGTCGTATGCACCCATCGACATTGTGTACCACACCCACAGTTGGGCGTTGCTCCCTATCAATGTGACGATTACTGTGGGTTCTTCGACACCGGAGGTGCTGATTGCGTTCAGGTTACCGATACGCTCCTCATACTGCCGGCCATAA
>CAYYHG010000205.1:0-3493 GCA_964471665.1 uncultured Halobacteriales archaeon
GTTCGAGCCCTGGCGGCGGCGCTTTCACAGTTCCCGCGAGGTCGTTCCGAAAGACATCCTGCTCGCGTCGCTCCTGCGTTGCTCCAGGAGGACGGAGCATCGACGCCTGATAGGGACGGTTGTAGTTCTTTACCGGATCACCCGCACGACGACGAGCGGTTGTCCTGGAAAACGGCTACAACCGTCCCTATGAATTTCGGCAATCCAGCGACCCGGGTCAGATCGACCGCACCTGTACAGTCCAGAACTCCCCGAAGGCGTCCTCGAGCGCCGACTCGGGATCGCCGGTCGCGTCGACGGGTTCGGTGACGGCTGCGGGTCCGGAGACCTCCCAGATGACCGATCGTTCGCCGACGAGGTAGAGCGGGTCAGCCGTGCGTTCCTCGAGGGCCGCCTGACAGCGGTCGAGGTGGTCGGCAATCTCCTCGTCGCGGAGTCGCTCGAAGCGGGCCTGCGAGAACCCGCCTTTCGAGTGCTGGCTGGTCAGATCGCTGTCGAAGCCGTGGAACGCGGTCCGTTCCTCGCCGTCGTAGGTACCCATCGCGAACAGATCCGACCGGACGAGCGCGAGCGTGAACGTGCCGGTCGGCTGGAGCCACGACCGGTCGAGGCGGACGGTCTCGTTCCACTCGACGAACGGATCCGGCCGGTTCGGCACCGACAGACAGACACCCAGGAGCCCGGCGTCGTCCGTGACGGCCAGACACGGGGCCGCCCGCGCGACGAGTCCCGCGCGGTCGCCGAACGCGTCCCGTACCGCGTCGGGGAGGTCGTGGCCGTCCGCCACGGCGGCGGTCAGGAGGCCCTCGGCGTCGGTCTCGACAGATTCCAGCCGGGAGAGCAGTTCCGCCAGCCGCGGCCCGCGGACACTCGCCTCGCGGCGAAACGACACCTCGACGTCCTCGGACTGGAGACGCTCGACCCGGTCCTCGAGCTCGGTGACGCGATCCTCGAGACGATTGACGCGACGCTGGGCCTCCTGGCGGTCGGTAACGGCGTCGGCACGGCGTTCCTGCTCGGCCTCGAGTTGGCGCCGGAGGTGTTCGTTCTCCTCCTCGAGGGTCTCGATGCGTTCTTTGAGTGGTGTCCGGCCGAGCAGATCGTCGAACATACTGGTGGCGTGGCCGGCGAGGGTTTAAATACCTGCGAGTCAGGTCATCGGGTTGTCCTCGTCCTCAGTCCAGCCCTGCCCGGTCAGGGAGAGTAACTGCGAGGCCCGGTCGGCCTTGGCGAGAAACACTTCGCGGAGCGCCGGCGGGTTGCGAACGGTGTCGTCGAGCAACTCGTCGGGAACGGCGAGCGTGTCGGCCGGAACCTCCTCGTCGCCGTGCACCGTGAAGTGGCTGGTTCCGAGTTTCATCACCAGCGGACGGTCGAGCCGTTCGACTCCCTCGTCGTCCGCGTAGAGCTGTCTGTTGACGTGTGTGTGCTGGGCACGACACATCTTCGCTGCGCCGTCGGCGCCCGGTTCGACGTACAACCGTCCCAGGTAGTACCCCCGGGAGAACTCCTCGAACATGCGGTCTGTCGTGTTCTTTGATACCATTTCGCATAAAGGCTGTCCAGTACACTTATACAGACGCGCATTTTGATCGGCGCGGCCCCGCGGTATTCGATGGAGGCCCCCTCGTTTCGACACCCCTTAGTCCGACGGCGCCGCGAGCGGAGACATGCGTCGGTCGACGCCGGTGCCGCGGGCAGTCGCACGCACGTACTTGCTGGCGGGGCCGAACCTCGTCGCCCTGCTGTGTATCAACGGGCTGGCGTTACTGGTCGGGATCCGGTTCTACGTCGCCGAGATGGTCGGGACTGCGACGGCGCTGTGGCCGTTCTTCGCGGATTCGCCCGTGGCGATTTTCCTCGCGATGCTGTCGCTGGCGACGTTGCTGCCGGCGGTCGGCGAGCACTTCGAGTCCGTGCCCGCCACGCGGCCGGCGGCGTACCTCCACACACTGGCCTTTGTCTGGCTCGTCAAGACGGGCCTGTGGACCGGCGTGGCGCTCAATCTCGGATTCGACCGGTACTTCCCGGCGCTGTGGGACTACTTCGGCATCATCGCCACCCACCTGGCGTTTCTCCTCGAGGCCGCTCTGCTCCCCCACTACGGCCGGACGACCCGCGGGGCGCTCGCGTTCGCGCTGGTAGTCGCACTGGCGAACGACGCCCTCGATTACGGCTACGGGCTCCACCCACCCCTGCGCTACGACCCCGGCCTGTTACTCCCCGTCGCGAGCGTCGGGCTGTCACTCTTTGCTGTGGGACTCGCGGCTCGCTGGCTCCCCAGGCTCGCTGAAAACGGTTCGTGAACGCTAGAAGTATCAGAAGTTACGTCGACCGGTATACTATCAATCCGTTCACGGCCCCGATACGGATTGAACGGTACAAACAGAGGCCTGTCTTTTTAAGCAGAGAGGGGAAAATCCCAGAAGATGGGTAGCCGACAGGTCGTCGCGTCCGGAGCGGTCGTGGTACTCGCAGCCGTGGTGATCGCGGCTCCCGTGCTGGGGGCTGCACCGGGGGAGTTCCAGACCGACGAGGATACCGAGAAGTTCGGGGACCAGGTCGCCTCGTTCGCGCAGGTGAGTGCGGTCGACGCGGAGGAAACGGCCGACCAGGGGATGTGGCGGGTCAGCGCCAGCGAGAGTGAGGACCCGACTTCGGCAGTGACCGAGCGGACGGCGACGGTCGAAGCGCGGCTCGAACGCCTCGAAAACCAGTCTGCGAGGCTCGAGGCACAGCGTGCGAACGGGACCATCTCGGAGACGGCATACACGGCCCGGGCGAGCGCACTCCGGAGCAGGATGGCGAACCTCCGGAGGACCATCGACGATACCGAGTCCCTCGCCCGGCAGCGGGGTGTCAACACCTCGGCACTCGAGGCCCTACAATCGAAGGCAGCCGAGGCCTCCGGGCCAGCAGTGGCTGAGGCGGCCCGGCAGATCACCGACGCACCACGAGGCCCGCCCGACGACGCCGGTCCGCCCGACGAGACCGGTCCGCCCGATGACGCCGGTCCGCCCGATGACGCCGGTCCGCCAGACGAGACCGGTCCGCCAGGCAACGAGAGTGACGACAGGGGACCGCCAGAGGACGCCGGACCACCTGGCAACGAAACAGAGAGTGGTTCGGGGGGAAACGGAGCCGACGGTGACGACGGTCCTGGGAAGAGCGACGAGGCGGGCAGAGAGGAGGACAGCGGCGAGGACGACGATTCTGACTCCGACCGCGGTCGAGACGACGCTGGCCAAGGAGACGGTGGCCCGCCGGATGACGCCGGCGAGGGAAACGATGACGACGATAGCGACGGCGACGATGAGGATGACGACGACAACCGGGGGGACGGCGACGACCGGGGGGACGGCGACGACCGGGGGGACGGCGACGACCGGGGGGACGATGAGGATGACGACGGCAACCGGGGGGACAGCGATGACGGCGACGATGAGGATGACGGCGATGATCGTGGCGACGACCGTGGGGACGGCGGTGACCG
>CAYYHG010000206.1:0-3461 GCA_964471665.1 uncultured Halobacteriales archaeon
TCTCCAGACAGTACCGGAACTCCCGCGAGAAGTCGACGTTGAAACAGGCGAGATCCCCGACTGGATAGGCCGACAGCTGGCGCGCTTGCCGGGCGAGTGGGGTGACGCGGTCGATGTGGGCGACGTCGACGGCGAGGACTGGTTCCTCGTCCCGTCGAAAGCCCGGCCGTCGCGCAACCAACTCGGTCGCGACGACATCCGGGTGCTGGTCGTACACCGACTGAAGGGTCGTGAGGTCGAGGTCGGACGCTGGGTCGCGAGCGGCGACGTAGAATCGCGGTGTGTAATTATCCCGTTCTGTTGCGACGGCACCGTCGGCGGTCGCCTCCCACTCTAGGACGCGACCGTCGCTTAGGAAGTCAATTGTGAACGGCATTCCCTACAGAAGCAACAGTGGAGTTCCGGATAATCGATGGCGTGTCACTTCCGGATTTCAGAGACCAATGTTCCAAAGTTTCAGCGATGTTGGGCACATCTGTTACGAGAGGCAGAGTTCGTGGCGGAACGACACGAGGAAGCAGAGCAGTTGTCCGAGGAGTTGTACGCTCTCCACGATGACTTGACGAAGTTTGAGGAGAGGAACTCATCAGCTTCTGCCCGCGAAGACAAGCGGGCAGAGCCGATGTTGCATTTGGAGGGACTCATCGGAGAAGACTACACCGCCAAAGAAGTCACCGAGCCGATCGAGAAACTCAGAAATGGGTTGGGTTACTGGCTGCCTTTGTGACGGAGCCAGAAGTCGATTCGACGAATAATTTCGCAGAGCGGGCTCTGCGCGAACAAGTAGTGATGCGGAAGATTTTCCGCAACCTCAGATCTACTGAGGGCGCCGAGATTCACGAAACGATCACAACGCTGTTGGCGACATGGCAACGGCGTGGTGTTGATCTGCCAAAGCAGTTGCAATCAGTGTCGGGTGGCCCAGAACTCAAATCGCCGTGAGAGGCATCTCTACCTACGTCGATTCGATAGTCTGAGCTAATCTTGAAAGCGTGCAACGGGCTATCACAGTCTACCCCACTCCACACAACATTTATTCAAAACCGAAATCTAAAATCCGTTGGCGTGCGGGTGGGCCCGGTCGTCCGTACCTACGGGCGGTTACAGACCAGTGGCAGTGCCCCGGTACTCCGCGCAGGCGCGCCGACGGTCGAGACGAGACGGCCCCGGACGGTCGCGGGCACACCCGAAGTGTGTCACCCATGCCCCGGACACGTCCTACCGTCAGAGAGGCGACACGACAGCGCCCGGCGACCGTACCGAGTCGGCGCTCCGCTCGCGAGGTGATCCGGCCATGAGCCTCGGTGAGCGGTCGTCCGGGCCGGTATTCGCCGTCGGGGGCGTCGCGGGGGTCGACGTCCTTGCCCGGGCCCTCCTGGAGTTGCTGTACGCCGGCGACCCGGTCGCGATCGCGGTTGGCGGCGGCGCGTTGCTCTCGCGGTACGTACTCGACGCCGCGACGCTCACCTGGGCGCTCGGGTGGGTGGTGCTCGGAATGGCGGTGTTCGTCGTGACGCCACACCTGTTCCCCGAGGAGCTGCTGGCTTGGGCGCGAGGGGTCCCCGCGCGGGCGGTTCTGACCGTTGGGACTGTCGCCGTCGCGTTCTCGCTCGACTCGACGTTCGCCGCGCTGGCAGTGTTCGGGGCGAGCCCAGTCGACGCGCCGCCGCTGGCCCTGCTGGCAGCCTTCGCCGGGGTGCTCGTGCTCGTCCCGGTGACGCGGCAACTTCCCTGGTGGTGTTCGGGCGTCCCGCTGGTCAACTGCCCCAAGGGGACGATGTTGCGGACGGGTCGCGAGTTCCGGTCGGGCGAGATCCTCGCGCGGATACTCGTCATTGTCACCCTCGCGGCACTCTTTCTCGTGTTGCTCTCGCGGCTGTTCCCCATACCCGAAATCGTTCTTGTGGGACTCGCAGTCGTCGAGATGGGGCAGGTTCTCTACGCCGGTGGGGGCGATCCGCCGGACGGGCGCAAGGATCCTGCAGAACGGGCTGTCCTCGGACTCGGGGCGGTCTGGTATGGACCCGAGGCTGTGCTCGCACTCCTGTATGCGGTCGCGCCCGTGTTCTTCGTGCTCTACTTCGACCTGCGCGCTCTTGAGATGTTCGCCGGCGCATTCACCCCGCGGACGGTCGCGTTCCTGCTCGCGACGCTGGGTGCGGCGACGCTATCGGCCCTCGTCGCCAGCGTCCGGCTGATAGAGCGGCTCCCACGAGCGTTCCTCGCCGATTCGGCCGGTGCCGACGTCCGACTCGCCGACCGATTTGACGACCTCCACCCCACTGCCGATGCGGCCGGTGTCGATGTCCGACTCGCCGACCGATTTGACGACCTCCACCCGCGGGTTCCCGGGCTTATGCTGCTCCCGGCTGCCCTGCTCGTCGTCTTCGGGTCGCAGGCGCCGATCTTCCGGGAACTCGGCCCGCGACCACAGTACACCCTGTCAGTGTCGACCCCCGAACTCGGCGTGGCGCTGGCGCTCGCTGGGGTGGCGCTGGCGATAACCCTCCGGACGCGGTGGTTCTCGGGCCTGCGGGTGATAGAACGGGACTACCACGCCGCTGTCGCCTCGGGGGCGCTTTTCGTCGGCGTCCCGCTCGGGTACGGTATCGCGGTTCATGCCAGCGACGCACCGGACGTCTCCCTGCTGGTGTTGGTTCCTGTGTTGGTGTACGCGCTGGTCGGGTTAATGTTGTCCCCGTTCCTGGGGTACGAACTGTTTGACAGCGACCCCGACGCGTCCGACCAGTTGCAATTCAGCCTCCTTGTGGATGAAATAAAGATAGCATTCGTCCTTCTCATCGCGTTCTCGATATTCTCGGCGATAGTTCTGACGCCCATCAGGGCGGTCGCGGCGCTTTTCGTCCCCGAGTGGGTCGTGACGCTGCTTCTCGGGCCGGTCGTCGCGCCGATCACTACCGGGCTGCTGGTTCGGGTGGCGTTGCTCCCCTTCTATCTCCCCGAACGGCTGTTCGGGTAGCTCCGGGGACGGCCCGGTGGGACTCCCGCTGATCGACGCGGCGCTGGAGACTGACCCGCGGGTTACCGACACAAATCCAGTATCAAACTAACGATGTTCTCTCTCGCAACCATCTCGGTCACGGCGACGATGGATGCTGGTCGTACACCGACTGGAGGATCGTAGGGTTGAGGTCGATCTCTGGGGGTGAGGGAAGACGTAGAAGCGTGGAGTTTGACATCCTCCGCGCCTTCTAGGACGCGGTTTCCTCTGTGGAGTTTTCGGCTATGCCGATTCCCTGAGGGCAATATTCCCGTGGTGAACGGTACTCGGGTCTGTGCGCTGTTCGTTGGGACTTTCTTGAGAGCGTGGTGACTCCGACCAGGTGTGGTCGTCCCACTGGAACCGCACGGGCCGTGCCATCGGCCTGACTGCCTGTTTTGTGTGCCGCTCGAGAAACGTCTCTGACGCGGTTAGGTCGGCGTGCCCCTGGAACCCACAC
>CAYYHG010000207.1:0-3418 GCA_964471665.1 uncultured Halobacteriales archaeon
GAACGACAGTGATACTCCCGGCCAGCAACCGCACGATTTACAACGCCGACCGACCTCGGGGCGCACATGGAGACCATCGAGTTCACGGACACGCTGGAGCCACTGGGGGTGGTCGTCGGCGCCTTTCTGGTCGTCGTCGGTCTCGGGACACTGATCGGGACGCCCTGGACGACGAACAACGATCCGCTGGCGTCGGCCATCCAGCTCGTCGGCGTCGCGGCGATGGTCGGGGTCGGTGTCTGGCTGGCCCGGCTCAGTTATACTGGTCGACGTAAGCCCTGAGACTTTCAGCCAGGAACGTCCGGCTGAGAAGTATCAAAAGTTACGTCGACCGGTATACCTGCGGGAGTAGAGAACAGGTCAGCCCTTGACAGGGAGGTACGCAGTCGCGACGAGAACGACGCTGACGATGAAGCTGAGGATGACAACACCCCACACGCCGTTGCGACGCTCGTTCCAGTACTCGATGGCACCGAGTTCACCGACGTAGGTACTGTAGTGCTGGCTACTCTCGGAAATCTGGACCTGCGTCTCGTCCGGGAAGTGCGCGAAGTGTTCGACGCCGTTCAGCGTCACGTTCTCGCCGTCGGCGAGTGTGACAGTCTCCACACCAGGTGCCGCCCAGGAGAGAGCCACACCGTCGGCGGAGACGCTATCGATCCGTGCGGTGACTTCTTCGGCCTGGTACTCCATGGAGTCGCCGACCGCGAACTCGCGCCTGTCGGGTTCGGGGAGATACTCCGAGAGGGGTTGGATGGACTGGTCCTCGCGGGAGACGACGAACTCCTCGCCGTCGCGGGTGACAGTCTCGTTTTCGACGTCAGGGTCGTCCGCGAGTATCCCCGAGACGTTCAGTTCCTCGACGAGCACGAACGCGTCCTCGCCGGAGACGACGACCTGGTACTCGCCGTCCTCGAACTGGATCGTCGACTCGTTTTCGAGTGTGGCAGTCTCGCGTGCCGACTCGTTGGACCAGACGAGGTCGACCTCACCGGAGTACCGCGAGACGTCGCCCTCCTCGGTCTCGACGCTGTCGACCGTGTAGCTCCGGTCGCCGACGGTCAGTTCGTCGCCTTCCGAGTACGTCGGCCCCTCGAGGTCGACAGTCGGTTCGCTCATGCCGACCTGCATGAAGCCGAACGCCCCGGCACCGACGAGGACGAAGAGAACGAAATAGACCGCCGCGACTCGACGTTGCATGTTCCGAGGGTGTGTCTGCCCGGCCTATAACCGTTACTTTTCGTCGGAGCGGTCGACGCGACCGTAGCGTGGCGCTTTTGACCGTCCCGTCGCTCGTCGTGGGTGTGTTCAGCCTGAACGTCCCGCTTCCGGGCGACGTCGCAGCACTCGCGTCAGCCCTCGCGCGGGAACTTCCGGGCGCCCGCGCCAGAACTCGCGGCAACCACACGCTCGTCCTCAAGCGCCTGGGGGAGGGCCGGAGAGCGGGATTCCCGCGGCTGGCCGCCCGTGCCCGGGAGGCCCTGGCCGGCGCGCCGGCCGTCGAGGCGCGGGTGACCGGCGTGGATCTGTTCGCCGAGGCCGTGACCGGCCCGTCTCCGGTCGTCTACCTCGCCGTCGAGAGTCCCGGACTGGTGCGACTCCACCGCCGACTCGTCGGACCGTTCGATCCCGTCGAGGGCATGGAGGCTGACGAGTACGTCCCCCACGTCACGATCGCCCGCGGCGGCACCGTCGCGGCGGCGCAGCGACTCACAGACCGCGAGATCGACCCACTCACGTGGGACGTACAGGAACTGGTCTTCTGGGACGCCGAGCGTGGGGAGTCGGCCGGGACTGTCTCGCTGCCGGCCTGATAGTGATTGCTGTAACGAATTCCCGTTTCGACCGCGTCGAGTCCTGCGGTCGATCCGGGACTGGCTTACAGCAATCACTACGAGAACGACGACAGTCCCGACGGGAAGACTGACAATCCTTTTGAGGGACCCGCCCATCGAGAGCGAACATGGATTGCCGGGAAGCACGAGCGAGACTGGACGCAGTCGAGTCGCGAGGATGAGACCGGACGACGAGCGCTACTTCGAGCGCATCGAGGCGGAACTCGAGGGCGCCCTCGAGGTGGCGAGCGCGGCCCGCGAGCGCGGCGGCGACCCCGTACCGGACGTCGAGATACCGGTCGCGAAGGACATGGCAGACCGGGTCGAGAACCTCCTCGGCGTCGACGGCGTCGCCGGGCGCGTCCGCGAACTGGAGGGGCAGATGTCCCGCGAGGAGGCGGCGCTCGCACTCGTCGAGGACTTCGTGGAGGGCACCGTCGGCGACTACGAGACCCGCGCGGGCACCATCGAGGGCGCGGTCCGGACGGCGGTCGCGCTCCTCACGGAGGGGGTCGTCGCCGCTCCCATCGAGGGCATCGACCGCGTCGAGGTCCTGACAGACGACGACGGAACCGAGTTCGTCAACGTCTACTACGCCGGACCGATCCGTTCTGCCGGCGGGACTGCACAGGCACTCTCGGTGCTGGTTGCCGACTACGCCCGGACGCTGCTGGGGATCGACGAGTACAGACCCCGCGCGGACGAGGTCGGCCGGTACGCCGAGGAGGTCGCCCTCTACGACGAAGAGACCGGCCTCCAGTACTCCCCGTCCGAGACCGAGGCGGAGTTCATCGCCGAGCACATGCCGATCATGCTCGACGGCGAGGCGACCGGCGAGGAGGAGGTCTCGGGCTACCGCGACCTGGAACGGGTGGACACCAACGCCTCCCGGGGCGGGATGTGTCTCGTCCTCGCGGAGGGAATCGCGCTGAAAGCCCCGAAGATACAGCGGTACACCCGCGAACTGGACGATGTCGCCTGGCCATGGCTCCAGGACCTCATCGACGGGACATACAGGGGCGACAGCGGCGAGACCAGCGGGGCCGACGCCACGGACGACCCGGCCGACGACTCCTCAGGTGAGGACGCAACCGGAGCGGGCCTCTCCGAGGACACCGAAGACGGGACGGGTGGAGCGACGAGCAGCGACGGGGGGGCGGACGGCGGGCCACCCCGGCCGGCTCCCTCGAAGAAGTACCTCGAGGACCTCATCGCCGGCCGGCCGGTCCTCTCGCACCCGTCGACGCCGGGCGGGTTTCGTCTGCGGTACGGGCGAGCGCGCAACCACGGACACGCCACAGCGGGCGTCCACCCCGCGACGATGCACCTCGTCGACGATTTCCTCGCGGCCGGGACACAGATCAAGACCGAACGGCCGGGAAAGGCCGCCGGGGTCGTCCCGGTCGACAGCGTCGAGGGGCCGACAGTCCGTCTGGCGAACGGCGAAGTCCGCCACGTCGACGACGCCGAGGAGGCGCTCGAACTCAGGAACGGTGTCGAGAAGATCCTCGACCTCGGGGAGTATCTGGTCAACTACGGCGAGTTCGTCGAGAACAACCACCCGCTCGCGCCTGCCGCCTACG
>CAYYHG010000208.1:0-3375 GCA_964471665.1 uncultured Halobacteriales archaeon
CGCTCGCGGGACCTCCCCAAAAACGACAAGCGCGCGAGTCTGCCACGGATGGGACGGGGGTTGCTGGTAGCGACGCCGGCGCTGCTCACGCCGGTCGTCCTCATCGCCGGGATGCTCGGGGGGTTCTTCACGCCCACCGAGGCGGCGGCCGTCACCGTCATCTACATCCTGGGCATCAACACGGCCTTCTACGCGATCACCGACGTCGAGTACCTGTGGACGGCGGCGGTCGAGACGGTCCGCACGACCGGGTCGATCGTCCTCATCGTCTCGGCGGCGGCGGTGTTCAGCTGGGTGCTGTCCGTCGAGAGCGTCGACACGCTGTTTGCCGACTTCGTCTTCTCGATCAGCCAGAACCCCCTCGTGGTGCTCCTCCTTGTCAACGCGCTGCTCCTGTTTATCGGACTGTTTCTCGACCCCATCGCGGCGCTGGTCATGATGACGCCCATCGTCTTCCCCGTGCTGTTCGAGGTCGGCGTCGATCCCGTCCAGATCGGCGTCATCGTCGTCTTCAACCTGATGCTCGGGCTGTTGACACCACCGCTGGGGCTGTCGGTGTATCTCTCCGCCGACATCGCCGACGTCTCCGTGGCCTCTGTCTTCCGCGAGGTGCGCGTCTACTACCTGGTCTTGCTCGCCGCGCTGCTCGTGGTCACGTTCGTCCCGGAAGTGAGTCTCGCTATCGTCGAGGCGTTCCTGCGATGACAACCAGTTCCGTACACAGCCAGCAATGTCCACAATCGACCTGACAACACCCGAGGGACGCGAGGAAGCGCTCCGGACGATGCTCCTGATCCGGGAGTTCGAGGACCGGATCGCCGACCGGTACGCGGCGGGCGAGATACCAGGCTTCGTCCACCTCTCGCAGGGCCAGGAGGCCGTTGCGGTCGGCGCCTGCGGAGCGCTCGAGGCCGACGACTACGTCACGAGCACCCACCGCGCCCACGGACACAGCCTCGCCACGGGGCTCTCCCCCGAGAGGCTCATGGCCGAAATCTACGGGAGAGCGTCCGGCTACTGTGGCGGCAAGGGCGGCTCGATGCACGTTGCCTCGCCCGAGGAGGGGATGCTCGGCGCCCAGCCCATCGTCGGGGCGAGCGTCCCGCTGGGGGTCGGTGCGGCACTCACCAGCCAGTTCCGCGGGGAGGAGTGGGTGGCGGTCCCCTTTCTCGGCGACGGCGCGACGGCCGCCGGCCAGGTTCACGAGGGGTTCAACCTCGCGGCCACCTGGGACCTCCCCGCGGTGTTCGTCGTCGAGAACAACCGGTACTCGGAGGGGATGGCCTTCGACGAACAACACAACGTCGAGGACCTCGTCGAGATGGCCGCTGCCTACGGCGTCCCGGGGGAAAGCGTCGACGGCCAGGACCCGGAAGCGGTCTTCGAGACAGTCCGGGAGGCCAGGGCGAGAGCCACAGAGGGCGAGGGACCGACGCTCGTCGAGGCCGAGACCTACCGGTACCGCGGCCACTTCGAGGGCGACGACCAGCCCTACAGGACCGACGCCGAAGTGAGAGGGTGGCAACAAGAGCGCGACCCCATCGACACCTTCCGGGCGACTCTGGCCGGGCGTGGCGAACTGAGCGACGACGCGTTCGAGGCGCTCCGGACCGAGGCCGCCGAGACGGTCGACGCCGTCGTCGAGCGCGCCCGCGAGGCAGACCGCCCCGATCCCGGGCGGGCCCACGAAGCCGTCTACGACGACCCGGTTCCCGAGGTCGAACAGTTCCGCGACGGGACCGGCCAGTGGAGGACAGAGGAGACGGACGGGTCCGTCGCCGGCAATTGCTCGCCACAGGCAACCGGCGCGACGGAGCGGCGCAGCGTCCGCGAGGCGCTCCGCGAGGCAATCCGCGAGGAGATGGCGGCCGACGACAGCGTCCTCCTCGTGGGACAAGACGAGGAGATCGGTGGCTCGTTCGACGTGACCGCCGGCCTCTACGAGGAGTTTGGCCCCGATCGGGTGCGCAACACGCCCATCAGCGAGGCGGCCCAGATCGGTGCCGGGGTCGGCGCCGCGGCGACGGGGTTGCGGCCGGTCGTCAACCTCAGTTTCGCTGACTTCGTCGGCGTCTGTTTCGACCAGCTCATGAACCAGGCCGGCAAGACGCGGTACATGTTCGACGGTGCCTGTGACGTGCCCCTGACCGTCCGCGCGCTGGAAGGCGGCGGTGTGAACGCCGCCGCACAGCACTCCGGGACCGTCCACACGCTGCTGTCCCACCTCCCGGGGATCAAGGTCGTCGCGCCGGGGACACCCGCCGGCGCCAAGGGGCTGATGAAAGCCAGCGTCCGGTCGGCGGATCCCGTGGTCTTTTTCGAGAGCAAGGTGTGTTACGACCGCGAGGGGCCGGTGCCTGCGGACGCGACTGTCCCGCTGGGCGAGGCGTCGGTCGAACGCGCCGGCGGGGACGTCACGGTTGTGGCGACCCAGCGTCTCCTCTGGGACGCCCTCGACGTTGCCCGCGACCACGAGGCAGACGTCGAGGTCATCGACCCGCGGACGCTGTACCCGCTCGACACCGGCACCATCGTCGGGAGCGTCAGCGAGACCGGCCGCCTGGTCGTCGCCGACGAGAGTCCCCTCTCGTACGGCCTCCACGCCGAGGTCGTCACCAGGGTGACCGAACACCCCGACTGCCGCCTCGAGGCGGTCCAGCGCGTCGGCGTTCCGGACACGCCGGTGCCGTTCGCTCCCGCCATGGAAGACGAGGTCCTTCCCGGACCCGAAGAGATCAGGACGGCGATCCGGCGGACGCTGTAGCCGACTCTACAGATAAGCAAGGCGAGTGCCTCGGGGCGACCCCGAGGCGGTTCACTCCGGTGGTTCGATGTCGAGGTCGTCGTAGATGCTCGTGTCGGGGCCGACCGTCTCACGGGTCACGACGGACGCGAACTCGGAGTGGTCGAGCGCGTCGACGTCGGGGTAGTCGACCTCGACGAGATTCCCCGTCGGATCCCGGAGATACATCTGTGCGGTCCCGTTGAAGTCGAACACCTGCGGCGGCGCCGTCTCCTCGCCGACGGCCGCGAAGACGCCACGCTGTGCTGCCCGGTGGTAGACCCCGACGAAGTCGTCGACGTGGACACCGAAGTGGGCGAACCTGATCGCCTCCGGTTCCCGCGCCGGGTCGTTCCAGAGGTGCAACTGGAGGTCGCCGACGCGGAGGATCTGGAAGCCGATGTCCTCCTCGGCGTGGAAATCTTTCTGGCTGCCAAACTGGGGTGTCGGCAGCGGCTCACACCCGAGGACGGACTCGTAGAACGCCGTCGACTCCGCGACGTCCTCGGCGATGAGACTCACGTGGGTCACTCGCGGCTCCCGGTCTGGTGCTGACATCCGGCCTACGTTTCCCCCCGCCCGGCAAATGTATT
>CAYYHG010000209.1:0-3371 GCA_964471665.1 uncultured Halobacteriales archaeon
GCCGTCGAGATTCCTGACCAGCCAGTAGGCCAACCACAGACCCAGTCCCTGGCCGTGAACGAGTGGTTCCTCCGCGCCGGTCGCCAGTACCTCCCGTTCACTCTCGGGCAGTCCTGGCCCATCGTCGGCGACGGCGATCAGAATCTGCTCGTCGGTTACTCCCACCTCGACCTCCACAGAGGGGGTATCACCGCCGTGCTTTGCGGCGTTGTCGAGGAGTTCCCACAGAGCTGTCTCCACGCGTGGCAGTGCCCGTGCGACGGCCGTCTCCGGACTATCGACCGCCACCGACGCGTCCGGATACCGTTCCCGGAGTTGTCGAACGGACTCGTCGACAATCGGGACGATGTCGACGGGCTCCACGTCCGGAGACTGGTCCCGGTTCTCCTCTATTTCGCGGGCCGACTCGCTGAGGTCGAGCAGCCTGTCGGCGGTTTCGACAATCTGAGTGGCCCTCGACGCCGCCTCACCGTCGAGGTCTGCCGCCAGCATCTCGGCGTACCCGTTGATGACACTGAGTTCGTTTCTGACGTTGTGGCGCAACACGCGGTTGATGACGCTGATGAGCCCTTCGCGTCGCCGCCGCTCGGTTGCGTCCCGAACCATCGTCTGTGCACCGACGATGTCGTCGGGTGTTTTCGTCTCGTCCGGGACGCTCGGGTCGTATATCGGCACGACACGGGTGTCTCCGTACACTGTTCGGCCGTCGCGGTCCTCCAGCGGGAAATCGCGAACCTGGAGTGCCTCGCCATCCGCGACCTGATCGAGATACTCCCTGGCCAGATCGGTCGTCTGCTCGTCGGGAATGACGGCGCTGATCGGTTCGCCGTCGAGTTCGTCGGCGGTGTATCCCAGGAACTCCTCGACCGACGGGGACACGAAGTTGAACTGTCGCTCGTCGAGGTCGATCCGGAAGACGAAGGCGAAACTCGCGGCGATGACGGCCCGGTAGAGCTCGTTCCGCTCGGCGAGTTCCCGCTCCTGCCGGCTCAGCCGCCGCCGCTGCCGTTCGATGGCAGTCACGTCGGTGAGGGTCAGTACCTGCGCTGCCGACGCGCCGACTCCCATGGCGTCGGTGGAGACGAGGTAGTACTGGGTCTGTTCGCCGCTGTCGCGTTCGACGATCCGGTCGTCGGTTTCGACGGCGGCTGCCACCTCCGGAAGGACGTCGTCGAGACGGTCACCGGTCGCCCCCGCGAGCGCCGGGAAAGCGGTCGTGGCGGCCGGGGAGAAATCCTGTACTCGACCGCTACTGTCCAGAAACACCGACGGGGCCTCGCTCTGGACGGTGGTTCGAACCGCCAGGAAGCGCGGCCCGAACACGAACATGGTTCCGACGGCAAAGACTGCGACGCCGATCGGGGCGTAGATCACGTCTATCAGCTGTGGTGTCGCAACTGCGGCCACGTCGACGACAACCGGGAGCCCGAGCAGCGCTGTCAGCACACCGAGGGGCCGCGTATCGTATCCCGACTGGACGTAGAGTTCGAATATCATGAACAGCCCCACGGCCGCGAGCACGTATGACAACCCGGTTGCGCCCCAGTGGAACAACCCGTGCTCGATCGCCAGGTGGCGAAACGGGGTCGTCACTCCGCTCGTCGTAAAATACAACCTGTGTAGCGGGTTCGTCAGTTTGACCGCCACCACAGCGAGAAAAATACCAGCTCCGAGTCGGCGCAACGTGGTGTTCCTGTGGAGCGTCCGTCCAGTGTAGGCCGAACAGAAGTACAGCCACGCCCAGACGGTCGCGAATCCGAAGATGAGACCGACTGTGTAGGCGGCTTCCCGGAACGGTTCGGGAACGACGAAAAACACGGTTTTGAACACCGCCCAAGCACCGGCCGTCCCCAGCAGCCAGACCATCCCAGTCTGGATTTCGGGGTCGTCGAACCTTCCGGCCCGGGGAATCAGGAGCAAACAGCACACTCCACTGATTGAGAACAGACCGAGATATACCAGTTCAGCAGGATCAGCCCACGGTGCTGTCATGAATCCATTATTAATAAATAGGTGAGGTTGGTCTAAAAGTCTCTTGCGACCTACTCGGCTTGGCTCTCGAAAGCCCCTCTTCGCTTCTCGAGTCGACGAACGTCATCGTCGTCGAGCACAATGAACTCCGTGTGCCACGCAATTTCCGAACGGTCGAGACCGACGTCTCTCACCAGGGCGTCGGCGTCCGATTGATCGTTCAGACCGCTCTGCCCGAAATTACGGCGTCCATATTTCGACGACACGGCAGGGAAGAGTTTTTCCAATAATATACAACTATCGGGTAAAAAATCAGCTTTGATAATAATGTAGACTCAAGCTGACGTCGGGACGATCGGGGCTGGTCACGAAAGTCTGCCGTTTTCCCGATAATTCCGGCATATCGGAGCCCTGCCCTACCGGGGTTCGTCGGCCCGCGACGATACGCATCGAATAACTAACCGCCGGGAGCGGTGGGTGTCTGTACAGGAAAAATACGATGAGCAGCGATACCCAGATCGGCCGGTACGTTCCCGCTCCCCTGGCGGGTGCTGTCTCGACCATCCGCGCAGTCGTCGCTCTCGCAATGGACCGCAATCTCACGTACCTGGCGGCCGGTATCGCCTTCTACGCCTTCGTCTCGGTCATCCCGCTGGTACTGCTCGCCGTGGCGGCCGCGTCGTTCGTCGGGGGCGAGGCACTGGCGGGCCGCGTGACGGACATGCTCGGCCAGCAGCTCTCGTCCGCGGGCCAAGACAGCGTGACGCAGGCGCTCACAAAGACCTCCGGCCGGGGAGCTGCGTCCGTCGTCGGGTTCCTCGGGTTGGCCTGGAGCGCCCTGAAGCTCTTTCGCGGCCTCGACCAGGCGTTCGACGAGCTGTACCTCGACGACGTGGACACGTCGCTGCTCGGACAGGTCCGGAACGGCTTCGTCGTGGTGGTCGGGAGCGCACTCGCCGTCGGACTGGTCGTCGTCGTCGGCGTCGCGCTCTCGTTCCTGCCGCTCGGACTCCCCTTTGTCAACGTTCTCGGGTCGCTTCTGCTGATCGTCGTTCTTGCACTCGCCTTCCTGCCGATCTACTACGTGCTCCCGCCGGTTGAGGTGTCGATACGTGAGATGCTTCCGGGGGCAGCCGTCGCCGCTGGCGGATGGGTGCTTCTACAGATCGGGTTCCGGCTCTACGCGACAAACGCCACCCGCTACGCGGCGTACGGGATGATCGGCGCCGTCCTCCTGTTTGTCACGTGGCTGTACTTCGCCAGTATCGTCGTCCTGCTCGGCGGTGCGGTCAACGCAGTCCTCCGCGAGGCCAGGCTGGAAATTGGGTAGCTTACCCGGTGGTGTCCCGGAGTATACGGGTCCTCTTAGCCGGCAGTCCGGCCTCATAGTGATTGCTGTA
>CAYYHG010000210.1:0-3365 GCA_964471665.1 uncultured Halobacteriales archaeon
TGATTATCATTCTATATACTGTTCATAAACTATTAATTCCAGGCGGGCTACCACCGAATAGTCGGCATGGAGACCCCCGAACAGCGGAAATTCACTCCGTCGGAGAAGGGCGAGATCTTCGAGTTGCTGAGCAACCACAGGCGCCGGTACACGATCCGCTTTTGCAAGGACAACGGCTCCGCCACGCTGTCAGAACTCGCCGAGTACATCGCCGCGATCGAACAGGACAAATCCCCCGCGGAGATCACCTCCGCCGAGCGCAAGCGCGTCTACACCTCCCTCCAGCAGACACACTTAGACCGCCTGGAGGACGCGGGTATGATCCACTACGACGGCGACGAAATCGAACTCACCGAGCGCGCCGAACAGCTCGACGTGTATCTCGACATCGTCCCCGAGGGGTCGGTCCCCTGGAGTGTCTACTACCTCGGGCTCTCGGGGCTCACCGCGGTCGTCGTCCTGGCCTTTTGGGCGGGGTTCGTGCCCACGGACGTCTTCAGCGAAACCCTGGCGATGGCCGGGATCGTCCTCCTCTTCGCGGCCTCTGCCGTCGCCCACGTCGTCTACGACCGCCGCTACCGCCTCGACCAGGTCGAGGAGCTGTGATCACTCCACCTCGATGTCCCCGTCCGCGGAGACGGTAACGACGAGATCGAACAGCGTCTTCAGGGTGTTGACCTCCTGCTGGTCGTGCCTGTTGGCGTCCATGTGGTAGTGGCCGGTCACTCCGAAGGAGTTGAGCTTCGCCTGGAGCGTGAACAGGAACTGGAAGAGCGTCTCGTTCTGGACGTAGCCGCTGACGCCGGTCAGCGTGTGGAAACACAGGATCGAGGGCTGGTCGCTGTTCGACCACTTCTTCAGCGTCTGCGTGATCAACAGCCCCGCCTTCGAGAGGTTCTTCGCGCTGGATACTCGCTTGTGCACGACCTCCTCGCCCCTGATCGATCCGAGGTCGTCGGAGGGGCTGACGTCGCCCATCTCGACGACGCCCACCTTCCCGCCGACCCACTCGTCGTTGCCCTGGCAAATCTGGATTCGTTCGCTGGCGGACTGTTTCGTCGTGACGTACAGCACGTTCCGCCGCGAGACGTCTCCCGCCGTCAGGAACTGCGAACACACCTTGTCGGTGATCCGGTGGTCCCGGGGGCTGATCACCAGCACCTGCGAGCCCGACGTCGCCCTGTCGAACTCGTCGAGGTCGTCGAAGAACGCCTCCAGGTCCGTCTGCACCGACGGCGACCCCACCGGCCGGGTGTTGCCCGAGCCACCGCCCCCGCCCGACCGCTCCAGCAGGTGATCAAACGACCCTCCCCCGGACGCTTCGCCACCTGCTGTGTCGGTGCTACCGCTCCGGTCTTCCCCGCCGGTAGCCGACCCCGTGGCGCCACTCTCCCGGCCGCCCGAACGGCCCTGCCTGTTCCACAGCCGGTCCGAGTCATCGGTATCCGCGCCCGCGTCCCCGGTTGCCGTCTCCCCCGGACCCTGCTGGGCGGGTTCGCTCTCCCCCGGGTCGCGGGTCGACTCGCCGGACCGCCCGGACTCCTCGGCGGGGCTATCGTCACCGTACCGGTTCCACAGCCGGCCGGACTCACCCCCCGGCCCGCCGGTCCGTGCCTCTCCCGACGGCTCGCTTCTCGCCTCGTCGTCCGGCGATCTGTCCCCGGCCGAACCCGTGTCGGCGGTCTCGTCACCGCCACCCGCCGACGGCCGTCCGGAAGCCCCGCTCTCACCGGATTCGGAGTCGAGACCACTGGACGAGTCGTCCCCCGACTCGGCGTCACCCTCCGGGTCTTCGGCGATGAGTGCCTCCAGGTCGATTTCGTCGTCTTCGGTTCCCCCGTCCGTCCCGGCCTCCTCGCGAGCGTCGTCGGCCGACGCAGGATCGAGGACCTCCGTCTCGCCGACTGCCTGGTCCTCACTGTCGGACTCGTCGCCGTCGTCGACGGATTCCCAGACGATGGAGTCACCCGAGGAGTCGTCGGACCCCTCTGCCGACTCGTCCGCCATGCTATTCGGTCGGCGGTTGCTCCAGGAGGTCCGAGGGGTCCGCCGCCCCCTCCTCGATGCCCTCCGACGCGGTCCCTATCGGCTCGGTGTCCAGCGTCGGCTTGTCGAAGGGCAGCCACCCACCTGGCTCCAGTCCCGAGATCGAGCGGTCACACTCCGGACAGTACGGTTCCTCCAGCAACCGGAGATCAACCTTCGTCTCGCAGTTGTCACAGACGGCAGTCGAGATGTCCTTCCGGTGGGCCTCCCGCATGAGGTCGGCGAGGCGCTCGCGCTCGTCGACGTGGTCCTCGAAGGGTTGGATGTCCTCGCCGTGGGTCTCCGCGACCGCGCCAAGCCGGTACTCCAGGTCGTCGGTCTTGTCCAGCAGGTGCTGGAAGACGTTCTCGATGCTGTCGAACTCCCGCTCGATGCGTGCCTCTAGCTCCTTTTGGGTCGCTGCGATTTCGGCCAGCTCTGTGTCCGTCTCCGAGTGAGCCTCCTCGAGCTGGCGGACGCGCCCCTCGAGTTCCTCGGCACCCTCCTCGATGCGCGACAGTTCCTCCTCGAGCGAGACGGCCAGCGACTCCAGAGCGCCGTGGCCGACCAGCCCCTCGACCGTCGATTCGAGGCGCTCGAGGGTATCGAGGGTCTCATCGATGTCGGACTCGATCTGTGCGACGTCCTCCTCGTGCTGGTCCTGGACGTCGGCCAGTTCGTCCGAGAGGTCCTCGAACCGGTCCTGCAGGTCCGAGAGCGTCCGCTGGAGGCGGTCGTCCACCCGGGAGGATTCCGGTGACTGGCGGCGCTGTTCGTCCCACTGCTGGCGCGGGGCGTCACGCTGGCGCTCGCTCCCCTGTTGGTTTGGCATCTCCAGAATCGCCGAGCGCAGGTCCTGAAACTCGTGTATCAGTTCGGATATGTCGTCACCCTCCGGGAGACCACTCTTCTCGCCGCCCGTTCGGGCGCTGGTCCTCCCGGCGTCGGCCTCAGCCGCATCGGTGTCCGGGCTCTCCCCGACCTTCCCGGTCGTACCCCCCAGTTCGGACCCGGGCCCGCCCCCGTCGCCCTCGTCCATCATCCCCGTGAGCTCCTCGAGAATCCAGTACGAAGAGAGCATCTGGTCGAGCACCTCGCCCCGCGAGATGTCCTTGCTCTCGGCAGTCTTCCCAACCCACTCCTCGAAGGCTGTAGACTCGAATGTAGCGTCGTCCGACCCGAAATCTTCCGACATAGCCGATGTATCGTAGTATCAATACGCTCGTGGCTTTGTTAAGTCTAACGCTCATTATCGCTCTTTTCGAGGCCTCTGTCAGACCCCTGTCAGCCACGCGTCTGTCTGAGCGGGCGCGTGGTCGCCAGTGCGACGGCGGACCCGC
>CAYYHG010000211.1:0-3194 GCA_964471665.1 uncultured Halobacteriales archaeon
CTACTTCCACGACGACGGGGCCGAGCGCTACTACATCGGCTCCGCGGACTGGATGCAACGCAACCTCGACAACCGCGTCGAGGCCGTGGCGCCGATCCACAATCCCGGGCTCCGGTCCCGACTCCGGGAGGTCCTGGAGATCTGTCTCGCCGACAACCGGGACTGCTGGGAGATGCAACCCGACGGCAGCTACGTCCAGCGGCGGCCTGACGGGGACGAACCCGTCAACCGTGCCCAGCAGACGTTCATGCGACAGGCCGGGGACGGCGACCCGGAGCAAGAGCGGTGACGACCGTGCCGGAGTTCGGTCCGTCTGTCGCCCCGGCCCACACTCGCCTCGACGCCGGCGCGTACGACGATATCTACGTCGTCGGGGACGTCCACGGCTGTATCGCGGAGCTACGACGGCTGTGGAAGCGACTGGCGCCGGGGCGTGAGGACCTCGTCGTGTTCGTTGGGGACCTCGTCCGGAAGGGGCCGGCGAGTGAGGACGTCGTCGACTTCGTCCGTGCCCGGGACAGCGCCACCAGCGTCCGCGGGAACAACGAGGAGATGGTACTGCGGGGCGACGCAGACGCCGGCCTCTCGCCCGCCAGCCGCGGGGCAATCGAATCCTTCCCGCTGGTGGTGTCGTGGGACGGGACTGTGGTCGTCCACGGCGGCGTGTGTCCGGACCGGCCGTTCGAAGAGCACACCCCCGCGGATCTGCTGGAGACGCGGGCGATCCCGCCGGAACGCGGGTACGACGGTCCGTTCTGGTTCGAATCTTACCAGGGGCCGCCACGGATCCTGTTCGGACACACCGTGCTCACGGAGCCGCTCGTCGGCGAGTGGGCCGTCGGTCTGGATACTGGCTGTGTCCACGGCGGGGCTCTCACGGCCTACAGCAGCGGCCAGAGAACGGTCGTCAGTGTCCCCGCAGAACGGACCTACGTCCCCCGCCCGGACGAGCAGATACTGGAGCCGTGACCGATCCCTGTGAGGACGACTCTCCTCACGTAGTTACAGCCGACCGTATCACGCGTACGCCTCGAACTCCTGCCCGTAGAGCAGGAAGTAGCCGGTCCCGACCATCCCGATGGCGGCAGCGAGGGTGAACGCCACTGTGGGGCTGACAAACTCCCAGAGGTAGCCGCCGAGGGCAGCGCTGGGGATGACGACGGTGTTGCGCAACAGGTAGTACGTGCCCGTCACGCGCCCGCCTGCCCCGCGCTCGGCGGGGCCGACGATCAGCGCCTTGTGTGAGGGCAACCCGGCAAATCGCAGTCCGGAGAACGCGAAGACGAGGATCAGTGCGGCGGCGCTGGCGGGCGTGTTGACGAGCACGACCGGGAACACCGCGTACACCAAGAAGCCGACGGCAACGACCGGCTTGAGGCCCACGGATTCTGCGAGTTTCGCGGCGGGCGCCATGACCAGCAGGGCGACCAGCATCTCGACGCCCAGCAGGTATCCGAAGAAGGCCTGCGGGGAGAGAACGAGGTCGTAGGCGACGCTGCCGACTGTGATCGACGTGTCGAGTCCGACCCGGAGGATCCGGGTGACCACGAGCACGAAGAAGACGTAGACCATGCCGTTGGCGAAACGCACGAGCGTGTCCCCGACCAGCAGCGGACGGAGCGGATCGGGCATCGCCCGCAGGTCGGCGCGGATCTGGTCGAGTCCGGCGAAGGTGTCGCCGATGGTGTCCTCGCTGGCGTCGTAGAGGAGATGCTGGGCGACGGTGCCGAGCGCGCCGAAGACCACTGCCACACCGAGTACGTACCGGAAACTCACCGTGAACTCCGGGTGGAGACCGATGAGCACCGCCGCGAGCACGGGGCCGACCAGGAAGGCGGTCCGGCGGAACGTCTCGGTGCTGGCAAAGCCCGCGGCGAGCCGGGAGGGGTCGGTCGCCTGCTTGACCACGGCGAAGGTGGCCCCGAGGCCGAACGACTTCCAGGCCTGTGCGAGCAGTAACCCGACGAAGATCCAGAGCCAGGGCTGGATCGTCACGCCCGCGAGACGGACGGCGCCGAGGGCCGGCGCGACCAGCCAGACTGCGAAGCCGAGCGTCGAGACCAGGCCGAAGACGGTCAGCGAGTACCGCGACCCGATCCGGTCGGAGATGGCGCCGCCCGGATAGGGGTAGACCGCGCCGACGATGTTGCCGGCTGTGCCAAAGAGGCCGACGACGAAGCCCGACGCGCCCAGCGCGACCAGGTACTCGGGGAGAAAGCGGCTGGTCATCTGGAAGCCGAGGCTGAACGCGAACATCGCCACGGAGAGGACCAGCACGTCCTGCTGGAGCGCGAAGAACTGCCGGAAGGCGTCCAGTGGCCCGGCGTCTTCCGTCGTCTCGGCCATGCGCGGTCTCATAGTGATTGCTGTAAGCCATTACCGGATCGACCGCAGGACGCGACCCGGTCGAAACGGGAATTCGTTACAGCAATCACTATCAGGCGGATTCGACCGCGACGCCCAGGTCAGTGCCGTTCGCGAGCGTCTCCGAGACGGGACAGCGCTGTTCGACCTCCGCGAGCAACTCCGCGACCGTTTCCTCGTCGGCGTCCGCAGTCACGGTCAGTGTGACGCGGACGTCCTGGAGACCGGCCCGGGCGTCCGTCTCCGCGCCCTTGAACCGCGAGTAGTCGACGTCGCCCTCGACCTCGGCCGACAGATCCTCGATGTCGACGTCCAGCTCCCGGGCGACCGTGGTGGTGGTGAAGTTCAGACAGCCGATCAGCGACCCGAGGAGGTACTGGATCGGGTTCAGATCGGTGTCGACGTCGAAGGTCTCCTCGCCGGTCTCGACGCGCATGTGGTGTCGCCCCTCTCGCGAGCCGGACAGTTCGTACGTAGTGACGCTGGAATCACTCATGGGTAGAGTGTGTGTCCCCCGGGTAGAAGGTTTTGCGCTTACCGCTCGTCGAACAGGTGCTCGGCGAGGATGGGAACGAACGTGCCGATGTCAGTGACCATCCCGGCGGCCTGTGCGCTCCCGCGGTCGAGCAACTGCGTGACGGTCGCGGGGTTGATGTCGACACAGACGGTCCGGGTCGTCGAGGGCAGGCAGTTGCCGACGGCGACCGAGTGGAGCAGCGTCGACAGCATCAACACGAGGTCGGCCTCGTGGGCCTGCTCGCGGATGGCGTTCTGTGCCTCGACGGCGTCGGTGATCGTGTCGGGGAGCGGGCCGTCGTCGCGGATCGACC
>CAYYHG010000212.1:0-3178 GCA_964471665.1 uncultured Halobacteriales archaeon
CATCTCAGAGCAACCCCCGTGCTGTCAGCCAGTAGGATTCGTTGTAGGCCAGTTTCGCCCAGTGGAGTTTCTGTGACGGCGGTGCCGGCGCGGGCGGGTTTTCGTAGTCGAACTCCACGAACGACGCCGCGTCCATCCCCGTCTCGATGAAACACAGCGTCTTCCCGTCGTAGGTCGCTGTCGGCGGACGCCCACGGATCTCGCTCGCGAGCCGCCGACCCACGACGCCGGCCTGGTAGTGGGCCACGCTCCCGGCCATCGGCACGCCCGTGTCGGCCGTGTCGCCGATGGCGTACACGTGGTCGGCGTTCTCGGCCTCGAGCGTGTGCTCGTCGACGTCGACCCATCCGCCGTCCCCGAGCCCCGCCTCTTGAATGAGGGAGGTACCGCGGTGTGGCGGAATCGCCACCAGGAGGTCGTACCCGAGGTCGGACCCTTCCATCGACGCGATCCGGCGTTCCGCCGGGTCGATCGACTCGGCATTGAAGAACGTCTCGACGCGGATATCGCGGTCGTCCATCCGCGGGCGTGCCCACTCGGCGATGTGGGGATTGCCGTGGACGCGCTGGATCGGGTACGTGTAGGTGATGTCGATGTCCCCGCGGACTCCGCGCTCCCGGAACCAGTCGTCGGCCATGAACACGAACTCGAGGGGGGCCGCCGGACACATGTGTGGCGTCCCGACGACGCTCAACACGAGGTGTCCCCCGGTCAGCGAGAGCAACTCGTCGCGCAGCGCCTCCGCGCCGGACTCGCTGTAGTAGTCGTGGCTGCCCTCGCGCAACCCCGGAACCTCCTCGGGGGCGAGCCTCGAACCGGTCGCGAGCACGAGATAATCGTACTCGATGGGGGCGCCCTCGCCAGTCCGGAGCCGCCGGTTGTCCGTGTCCAGGTCCGTGACGCGGTCGATCCGGAGAGCCACACTGCCGTCGACGAGGTCGACGAGGGGACGGCGGCCGTCCGCGGGTTCGCGCTGTCCGAAGGGGACGTACAGCCAGACCGGTTTGTAGACGTGGTCGGGGTCGTCGTTGACGAGCGTGACCCGGACCTCTCCGGTCGCGATCTCGGACGCCAGTCTGTCCGCGAGGTCGTTTGCCAGCACCGTCCCGCCGGTCCCGCCGCCGACGATGACGACGTGGTCGGTCATGTCTTCTCGACGTAGAACGAACAGTGGTCGCCGCTCTCGTCGACGTCCAGCAGCTCGTTTCCGGACTCCTCGGTCCACTCCGGAACGTCAGTCAGCGACTGTTCGTTGTCACTCAACAGGCGGACGACGTCACCCGATTCGACATCCCGTATCTTCCCGATGAGATCCATCAGCGGCCCGGGACACGCCGCCCCGCGGGAGTCGACGGTCGCAACCGGGTCGATGTCAGTGTCGGTCATCGTTACACGTCGGCGTTCGAGCCGGGGCGTATTAATATTGTGCTATATTCCCAATATTTTAAAATATCACGTCGAGCGCGGCGAAGGGGTCACTCTCAGCAGTTCACCCGGGCCGCACACCACGCACGCGGGAGCGAGGCGTATACGAGGGCGTTGTCGACGAGCGCCTCGACGGTCGTGTACTCGTCGACAGCGTGGGCCGTGTCGGTGCCGAACGCGAACTCCACGGTGGGAACGCCGGCGTTCCGGAGTTTCTTGGCGTCGCCGCCGCCGGTCGCGCTCCTGCGGTAGACGCGGTCGCCGCTCACATCTTCCGCCGTCGACGCCACCGCCTCGACGAGCGGGCTGTCCCTCGGTTCGGCCGTCCCGACGCTCCAGGACACGTCAGTGATGGCGATGCCTTCGCAATCGGCCACACACGACCTGATCTCCGAGAGCATCTCCGACGTCTCGACACCTGCCGTCAGCCGGATGTCGACCTCGGCACGGGCGGACTGGGGGACGCTGTTGATCGCCTCACCACCCTCGATGGTTCCGAGATTGATCGTCGGGTGGGTGAAAAGCTCGCGAGCGGCCGTTTCGCCCATCGTCGGTTCGTAATACTTTACGGACTCTTCGATGATGGGCTGCATTTCGGATTCGAGTTCCAGTTGCTGGGTCCCGAACCGGTCGCGGAGGGTCGTGACCGCGGCGTATAGTCGGTCGATAGCGTTCTCGCCGAGCATCGGCCGTGACCCGTGTGCCGCCTCGCCGCGGGCCGCGAGCGTCAGCCAGATGCTGCCCCGGTCGGCGACGGTCACGGAGTGGCGACCCGCGTTACAGGTCGGTTCGCCGATGACACACGCCCCGGCGGTGAGCTGTCCTGCCTCGAGGAGTGCCGGGAGCCCCGCGTCACCGCCGACCTCCTCGTCGCTGACGAACGCGAACTGCAGCGCGAGCGGCGGCCTCGTTCCGGTCTCCGCGAAGGCGGTGATCGTGAACAACATCGCCGCGAGTGCACCCTTCATATCCGTCGCTCCGCGCCCGTAGACGCGGTCGTCGACACGCTCCCCCAGTGGCGCGTGCGACCACTCCTCGGCGTCGTACGGGACTGTGTCCAAGTGTCCGTTGTACAGGAGCGTCCCGTCGGTCTCCCCGGGGACGGTCACGAGAAAGTTCGGTTTCGCCGGGTCGACGGCGAATCGCTCGACATCGACCGAGAGCGGGTCGAGATACGACTCGATGAACTCAGCGATTTCGGTCGTGTCTCCGGGTGGGTTCGACGTGTCTATCGATAGGAGATCCAGCGTCAAATCGACGAGATCCGACCGGTGGGTGTCGACGTACGTCGTCGGGTCTGTCATGGTCACTCGATTCGTCCCTGAAGTACCTTCGTGTCGGGAGCGTTCTCCGTGACGGACGCCTCGATTGTGCCAGCCCCGTCCATTTCGTGGATGGTGAACACGCCGTCTCGCTCCTCGCGAGATTCGTCGGGAGTCACGCTGACAAGGTCGTCCAGTCTATCGACCTCCCCCTTCACGAAATACGGCATCCCACACGCCGCGTACGACACCCAGTCACCCTTCTCGAAGACGACCACATCCAGTTCCGGATGCTCCCGCTTGGCCTTGCTCGCGGCACTCATCCCGGCTGCGTCCCCACCCACTACGACGAAGGTGTCTGGCATACGTCGACCTTCGACTGCGATAGATAAAAGTATTTTCTAATACACACAATACTATGAATTATTCGTGACCACAGAGTGTTTTTTGCTGAGGGGTTTCACCGAACGCGTGGCAACACCACGCTGCTC
>CAYYHG010000213.1:0-3084 GCA_964471665.1 uncultured Halobacteriales archaeon
TCCATCTTGCATACCAGCACGGATATTATTTTTATCTGTTAGTTCCTTCAATTGTCAGTCTGCAGACCTACTGAGCAGGGACTTCATCGTTGGCAGTTCTGGAATCAACCACCTTGCGAACTCGTCTACGACGTCCTGCGTCGTGTCGTGGATTCACGCGACCTGGGCGGCGACCTCGTCCTCGAACTCGACGAGACCCCGGACGATCAGCGCGGCGGCGAGGAAGAGTCCCGGGTCGGCGTGGTCGCGCATGTCCGCAACGAAGTCGTCGATCCACTCGGACATGTGGTCCTCGATGAAGACGCGCTCGAACCCCAGCGTCTCCGCGTGGCCGGCCCGCTGGCCCCGGACGAGGTGTCGCAGGAAGGCCAGCTCGACCGCGATGAAGTCGTCTTCCTCCGCGTAGTCGTCGGGTGAGTCCCAGCCGGCCGCGCTGTAGCTTTTGGTCACTGCCGCGAGCCCCTCCCCGAGGTAGTCGGTGTCCTCCCGGTAGTAGGACTCGTGGGGCAACACCGGCGGTCGCGGCCCGACGAACAGCCGCGTGTATTCGGTGTTCAGCTCCTCCCGGACCTCCTCGACCGGGCGGTCCCGGTTCTCGTCGATCCACGCCTCCAGCATCGCGAACCCCTCGTCCATCGGTTCGTTGACCGAGTCCTCGGGGGTCATCGTCTCGCCGCCCAGCAGGCGTTCGAGGAACTCCTCGCCGGGCACGTCCCAGAACACCGCGATGCCGAAGTCGATCAGTTCGAGCCGCGCCTCGTAGACCTCCTCCTCGTTCATCGCTTCTCACCCTGGTTGAACAGCAGCCGGCTCCGGCAGTCGCCACAGTACTCGAAGACGTTGTGCTCCGAGTCGGGCGCGATCCCCTCGACGAGGTCGCCGACCTCCTCTTGAATCTTCCCGGCCGAGGCCGCGCTGGCGAAGGGTTTCCCACAGCGGACACACTCCAGCATCTCGTCGTCCTGGACGGTGATCCAGGAGTCGCCGTCGCGGTTCTCCGGGAGCAGGGACAGGTCGAGCCCGTCCTCCATGGTGATGGCCGTCTCGGGACACCCCTCCTCGCAGAGCCCGCAGTTGACACACCGCTCGTGGCTGAACTGGAGCTGTGCGTCCTCGGTGCGCTGGATGGCGTCGGTCGGACAGAGGTTCGTACACGTGGGCGTGAGCGTACAGGAGTCGTCGACGTGCATCACGCCGAAGTCCGCCAGTCCGCGGACGAACTCCCGGTCGGGCGAGACGTGCTCTACGATGGCCCGGACGCTCTCGAGTGTCCAGCCGTGGCTGTTGAAGTCTGGATTGGGCTGGTCGACGCCCGCCAGTCGACCAGTCGCCTCGTGGTCGCCCGCCGGGACCGGAGTGGGATCCAGCGTCAGTTCCACGAACTCGGAGAGGGCCTCGCCGAAGGCGCCGGCGCTGTCCCGTTCCGGCGAGAAAAAGCCCACGCGTTCGCCGAGCCCGAGGTCCTGCGTCGCCCGGTTGAGCCGCTCGACGAGGGCGACTTTCGGATCGGGGCCGGAGTGGAGACACGACCCGCCACAGCCGACGATGGCGACGCCGTCCGCCCCCGCGGCCAGCGCGTGCATGACGTGGGCCTCGCCCACGGTATCGGTACAGTTGACACGCACCGGGAGGATCGGCGGGTAGACGATGTCCCGGGCGCGTGCAGCCTCGCGTCCGTACGCGCGGAGACGCTCGGCGGCCCGCTCCGAACAGACGAACGCGATCACCTGCGTCTCGACGCCCGGCGACCCGCCCCAGGAGAGCCAGCCACCGTCCTCGTCGTCCTCCAGCAGCGCCTCCACCTCGCGTGCGATGCGCTCGTTGGACGGCTCCCGGAGTTTCGTCGCACCCGTGGGACAGGCGCTGGTGCACGCGCCACAGTCCTGGCAGGCCACCTGGTCGAACTCGACCTCGTCGATCGCGGGTCGGTCGACGGCCTCGTGTGGACAGGCGTCGACACACGCCGTACACCCCTGCTGGCTGGACGCGCCGGCCGCACAGACGTCCATCTCGAGGTCGAGAAACTGCGGCTTCTCGACGCCGCCGAGCCGCGCCTCCACGGCGGCGACTGTGCCGGCGTCGATCGGCCCGGTGTAGTACCCGACCTCGCCGCCGCGGGACCTCGACTCGCCGTCCGGGTAGACGACCTGGTCGACCTCGAGGGTGCGCTCGACGCCGTCGAGGTCGATCGCGTCGGTCGGGCAGACGTCGACCCACTCCCCGTCGGGCGCGTCCGGGTCGATGTCGACGGGGAACTCCGTCACCTTCCCGTCGGGGCCCTCCCGGACACAGTCCAGGCAGTCGATGCAGTCGTCGGTGACCCGCGCCTCGAGGGTGAGTTCGAACTCGCCGTAGGACCCATCGACCGCGGACACGCGCCCGCGCTCGACCGACACGTCGCCGATCCCTTCCGCGTCGGCGAACTCGTTCCCGTCGGCGACGAGGGTCACGTCCGCGTCGTCCGAGAGCGCGGCGGCGGCGTCCGGGTCGCCGATCACCGCCACCCGGTTGCCCGCCTCCTGCGAGACGGTCCGGCTGATCGCTTCCTCCTGCATGCCGGCGGCGGTCGCGTTGATCAGGCGGGCGGTCTTGTCGGTGGCCGCGTCCGGTTCGTGGACCCACGAACAGGTCTCGCGGTGGTCGACGAAGAAGGTGGCGTCGGGGTGGAGTCCGTGTTCGTCGGCGAGCCCCCGGATGCGGTCCTGGCACGACGGTTCGGGGGTCGTGGCGATCAGGTGATCGAGGTCGTACTCGTCGATCACCTGGGACATGGCACCGAGGCCGTCCTGGCAGAGCAACTCCGAACTCGCGACGACGTCCACTGCGTCGACGCCCTCCCGCACCCGCTCCAGGTCGATATCACACGAGCCACCACAGGAACAGACAAACGCGCCTACGTCCATAGCCCTGCCATGCGCTGGCACCATAATAGGACTTGCGGGAGAACCGGTGCCAAATTTCAAAAATCCAAACGAAATATATCGAATATACAAGAGAACTGTGCGTTTGAGGAACCGATGCTCCCGACAGCGGAATCAAAATTGTTTGGACGCCCTAAAATATAGTCATACAGCCAACAAACGG
>CAYYHG010000214.1:0-3078 GCA_964471665.1 uncultured Halobacteriales archaeon
CGCCGGCCTCCTCCATGTCAAGGAGGTGTCATAACCGGCCTAGACCACGAACCCGGGTTGCATTCCGAGGTTGTCCACAGGGGCAATTGAAGGTTTCGAATTAGGCACTCCCGTTCTGCGGGAGAGCCGACACGCTTAAACCCATGTATTGATTTGTCCATCGTAAGACGGAATCGTACATTGGTGATTGCAAATGCAAGAGTACATCGAACCAGTAACCGAGGGGAAAGACCTGACACAGGCGAAAGCGCGGGAAGCAGCGACGGCGGTCTTCGAGCACGCGACCGAGGCACAGATCGGGGCCCTCCTGACCGCCCTGCGGGCGAAAGGTGAGACCGAGACCGAGATTGCTGGGTTCGCCGAGGGGATGCGAGCGGCCGCACGGACCATCGAACCCGACAGGGAGACGCTGGTCGACACCTGCGGGACCGGCGGCGACGACTACGACAGTATCAACGTCTCGACGACGAGCGCTCTCGTCGTCGCTGGCGCCGGCGTCCCCGTCGCCAAGCACGGCAACTACTCCGTCTCCTCGTCGTCGGGGAGCGCCGACGTACTGGAAGCGGTCGGTGTGACCGTCGACGCCGAACCGTCCGCGGTGGAGGACCACATCGAGAGCGAGGGGATCGGATTCATGCTCGCGCCCGTCTTCCATCCGGCAATGAAGGCAGTCATCGGGCCGCGCAAGGAACTCGGAATGCGAACCATCTTCAACGTCCTCGGGCCGCTGACGAACCCTGCTGGCGCGGACGCCCAGGTCGTCGGCGTCTACGACCCCGACCTCGTCCCCGTGATCGCCCGGGCACTCGCACGGATGGACGTAGAACGAGCACTCGTCGTCCACGGTTCCGGGCTGGACGAAATCGCCGTCCACGACGAGACGACCGTCGCAGAGGTCGACGGCGTCGACATCTCGGAGTACACGCTGACGCCATCCGACCTCGGACTCGACCGGGCCGACGTCGCCGCGGTGGCAGGGGGCCAACCCGCCGAGAACGCGGCGGACATGCGGGCCATCGTCGAGGGCGAGATCGGGGGTGCCAAGCGCGACATCGTCCTCGCGAACGCGGGTGCGGCAATCTACATCGCCGGCGCAGCCGACTCGCTGGCGGCGGGCGTGGAGGCGGCCCGACAGGCGATCGACTCCGGCGCGGCCGCCGAGAAACTGGACGACCTCCGTGGCGCCGAGGCATGACCCGGGTCAAGATCTGTGGTCTCACCCGCGAGACCGACCGCGACGTCGCTGTCGACGCGGGCGCGGACGCGCTCGGATTCGTCGTCGACGTCGCCGTCGACACGCCGCGAGAGATTCCCGCGTCCCGGGCACGCGAACTCGTGGCTGGCGTCCCACCCTTCGTGACCACCGTGCTGGTGACGATGCCCGACGCCGTCCAGGACGCCGTCGCCCTGCAGGAGACGGTCGGCGCGGACGCCGTCCAGGTTCACGGGACGCTGGCACCCGCCTTCGTGGCGGGCCTCCGCGAGCGCGTCGACGTCGGCGTCATCGCGGCAGTCGGCCCCGGGGAGGTGTCGGCGTACGCCGGAGCACCCGACGCAGTGCTGGTGGACTCTGTCGACGACGCTGGCGGCGGCGGCACCGGCGAGACACACGACTGGGAGGCGACGCGGGACGCACTCGACACCGTCGACGTCCCGGTCATCCTGGCTGGCGGGCTGACACCCGACAACGTCGGCGAGGCCATCGAGACGGTCGAACCCTTCGGCGTCGACACCGCGAGTGGGACCGAGTCCACGGGCGGGATCAAAAACCACGACGCCGTGCGGGCCTTCGTCGCGAACGCACGTGGTGACGCCCCACCCGGCAGGGGGGTGTCGGCGTGAACGACGACAGTGACAGTCCGAGCGACGGGAAAGGCCAGCGCGGTCGCCTCGACGTCGACCGCGGAGCGTTCGTCGAACACGCGTCGGGGGACCGCCCGGTAGTCGTCCGTGCCGCCGCAGACCTCGACGCGAGCGTGGATCCGCTGGCGGCGTACGCCGCACTGACGGGCCGGACCACGGACGTCGAGTCCAGCGAGTACGCGTTCCTCCTGGAGAGCGCCGAGAAGGTCGCCTCGAGCGACCCCGACGGCGCGTTCGCACCGGCCGGAGAGGAACGCCACGCCCGTTTTTCCTTCGTTGGATACGACCCCGAGGCCGTTGTGACCGTCGACACCGACGGCACCGACGTCGAGGCGTTGAACGACAGGTACGCGGGGTTGCTCTCCTCGAACGGCGGCGACACGCTGGACAGCCTGCGGGCCACGTTGCCGGACGCCGACCTGCGGGCGTTCCCGGAGAGCGAGCGCCAGCACCTCGAAGGGGGACTGGTCGGGTTCCTGACCTACGACGCGGTGTACGACCTCTGGCTCGACGAGGTGGGACTCGACCACCCCGACTCCCGGTTCCCGGACGCCCAGTTCGTACTGACGACCAGGACGATCGCGTTCGATCACGCCGAGGGGAGCACGTCGCTCGTATTCACACCCGTCCTCCGGGACGGCGACGACGCCGGCCAGCGCTACGACGCCATCGCTGCCGAGGCAGAGCGGGTGGCGGCCCTGTTAGCGGACGCGACGGTCCCCGAGACGGGCGGGTTCCGGCGCGACCGCGAGGAAGCGGGACCGCGCGACGGGTACGAGTCGGCCGTCGAGCGCGCCAAGGAGCACGTCTACAGCGGCGACATCTACCAGGGCGTCATCTCCCGGACCCGGGAACTGTACGGCGCGGTCGACTCGCTGGGATTTTACGAGGCGCTGCGCGCAGTCAACCCCTCGCCGTACATGTACCTGCTGTCCTACGACGACCTGTCGATCGTCGGTGCCAGCCCGGAGACGCTGGTCTCGGTGGGCAACAGGCGGATCGTCTCGAACCCCATCGCCGGGACCTGTCCGCGCGGGTCGAGTCCCGTGGAGGACCGCCGACTGGCCGGCGAGATGCTCGCCGACCCGAAAGAGCGGGCCGAACACACGATGCTGGTCGACCTGGCGCGCAACGACGTCCGTCGGGTAGCCGAGGCCGGGAGCGTCCGCGTCGAGGAGTTCATGAACGTCCTCAAGTACAGCCACGTCCAGCACA
>CAYYHG010000215.1:0-2941 GCA_964471665.1 uncultured Halobacteriales archaeon
TTCCGCGAGAACGTCCGGACACAGCGGGACCTGGGCGCCGACAGCGAGTACCTGACCCCCGGGGAGACGCAGGAACACTGTCCCGGGCTCGACACCGGGCAGTTCGTCGGGGCGACGTTCAACGGCGACGACGGGGTTGCCGACCCGAACCTCGCAGTCCAGGGGTACGCCGGCGCCGCCCGCGAACAGGGCGTCGACATCCACACGAAGACGGCCGTAACCGACGTCCTCCGCGACGGCGCGGCGGTGGTCGGCGTGGAAACCGACGGCGACGGCCCGAGCGGGGGTGGGGAGCCAGAACAGCGCCACGCGGCCGACTACGTGATCAACGCTGCCGGGGCGTGGTCGGGCAGGCTGGCGGCCCTGGCCGGCGTCGACCTCCCGGTCGCTCCCCGGCGGCGACAGGTGGCCGTCGTCGAACCGTCGACGCCCGTTCCCGAGTCGGTCCCGCTGACGATCGATCTCGAGACGGGGTCGTACTTCCGGCCCGAGCGAGACGGTATCGCTCTGGTGGGCGGTCACTTCGCCGAGACCGATCCCAACGTCGATCCCGATTGCTGCTCCGAGGGCCTGGATCTCGACTGGGCGGCCGAGGCCGTCGAGCGGGCGGCCGACTACACGGACTACTTCGGACCCGAGACGCGAATCCGGCGCGGCTGGGCGGGCCTGTACGCGGTCACGCCCGACCACCACCCCGTCATCGAGGAGACGGCCCCCGGCCTCGTCACCGCGACGGGGTTCTCGGGGCACGGCTTCCAGCACGCACCTGCGACGGGCCAGATCGTCGCCGAACTCGTCTGCGACGGCGAACCGGCCCTCGTCGACGTCTCCGACCTCCACAGCGGGCGCTTCGAACGCGGCGAGGGGTTCGTGGAACACAACGTCGCGTGAGTCGAATTATAACTCGAATATTCTGTGTAATATTCTTATATTATCTGCGCAGTACGGCAGACGTGACTGCCCCGTCTCTTGTAAATCAGGCCGAGTTCGACCGACGTACCACTCATCGAGAACGGAGGCGCGCACGGCGAACGCGGTGACAGGTGTCTCCCCGGCAGTTGCGGTCGCGGGGTCGACACTGCTGTCCTGTCGCTCACAGTGCGTCGGCAATGACGGGCGCGACACTGACTGCGCTGACGGCGCGTTCGACGGTGTCGGTCCCGAAGACGGCCTCGACGCCGGCCCGGACGAGTTGCAGGCGGGCGTTCGCGACGAACAGCGGGTGGACACAGGCCACGTACACGCGGCCGGCGTCGCGGTCGTTCAGGACGGCGGCGGACTCGCTCATCGTCGACCCGGTGGCGACGATGTCGTCGACGAGGACGACGTCGCGGCCGGCGACGGCGGTGTCGCTGGGCACGACCTCGACGTCGGTGCCGGAGTGGCGGATCTTCTCGAAGTAGTCGGTCTCGCCGCGGCCGTAGGCGTCGGCGACCGACCGGGCGATGTCGACGGCGCCGTCGTCGGGTGCGAGAAAGATCGGCTCCGCCAGGTCTTCCGGGAGCGGATCGGCGAGCCGGTCTGCGGCGTCGACCGCCTCGGCCGGCACGTCGAAATACTCGACGACCCCCTCCTCGTGCGGATTGACCGTCAGAACGCGATCCGGTCCCGTCGAGAGAGCCCGTGCGACCGCCCGCGCGGAGACGGGTTCGCCGGCCGCGAACGCGCGATCCTGGCGGGCGTAGCCCATGTACGGGATGACGGTCGTGACCTCGCTGGCGCCGGCCTCGCGGACGGCGTCCTGCAACTGGAGGAGTTCGACGTGGGCCGCCGCCGAAACCGTCGAGGCGACCACCACCGCGCGTTCGACCCCTTCGATTCCCTCGACCCGGACGAGCCGTTCCCCGTCGGGGAACTGTTCGTACGTCACACCCGCCAGGGGGTCCCCTGTCGCCTCCGCGAGTGCTGACGCGAGCGCCTGTGAATGCGACCCGGCGACGATCATGTGCTGGTTCTCGCTACCGGGCCTAAACGGCTTTTCGATCCGACCCACGGTTCATTCGAGCAGCCCCATGTCCTCGGCCACCAGGTCGGCCAGGTGCTCGGACAGCGCGGGGTCGACCCGGGCACACTCCTCGCCGTCGTGCTGTGTCCGGTTGTGGCGCTCGAGCGTCTCGGCGACAGCCGACAGGGCCACGCTGGTCTCCGTGTCACACGCCGGGCAGAGAATCGGCACGTCCGGGTCGTCGGTGTCGCCTGACATTACTGTGGCGTAGCACGCGAGAGTGAATAAGACCCGTGGATTACCGGAGGACCGGACAGAAACAGTATCAGTCCGCGGTGGCCTGGACGGTCTCGTCCTCGCGGTAGTGTGCCTCGATGTACTCCTCGTCGACGCGGTTGAGTTCCTCCTTGGGGAGCATCGACAGCAGATCCCAGCCGTTCTCGAGTGTCCCCTCGATGTCGCGGTTGGTGTCGTAGCCCTGCTGGACGAACTCCTCCTCGAAGCGGTCCGCGAAGTCGAGGTACTTGTTGTCCCGTTCGGAGAGGGCCTCGCGGCCGACGATGTTGACCAGGTCCCGCAGGTCCTCGCCCTCCGCGTAGGCCGCGTACAGCTGGTCGGAGACGCCGCCGTGGTCGCCACGGGTCAGTTCCTCGCCGATCCCGTCGTCCATCAGCCGCGACAGCGAGGGCAGGACGTCGATCGGCGGCTCGATCCCCTGGCTGTTGAGGTCCCGGTTGACGAGGATCTGTCCCTCCGTGATGTACCCCGTCAGGTCGGGGATCGGGTGGGTGATGTCGTCGCTGGGCATCGTCAGGATCGGGATCTGCGTGACCGACCCCTCGACGCCCTTGATGCGGCCGGCGCGTTCGTACAGCGAGGCCAGGTCCGTGTACATGTATCCGGGGTAGCCACGGCGTCCCGGCACCTCCTCGCGGGCGGCACCGATCTCGCGCAGGGCCTCACAGTAGTTCGTCATGTCTGTCAGAATGACGAGCA
>CAYYHG010000216.1:0-2926 GCA_964471665.1 uncultured Halobacteriales archaeon
GCCGTCACCACCGCCGTCGCCACCACAACCGGCGACGCCGATCAGTCCTGCTGCACCGATGGCTCCGAGTACATCACGCCGCGGAATTTTCTGTTTCATTGTTACGAATTGCTGATGAACGCAGTCCATGGGCATATGGCCGCTCCCATCAGATAAATCCACCTGTCGTGTCAAAGATGGCCAGGCGTCCACCGGGCCGTCCGGCGACGTGGCGGCCGCCGGGAGGGGGAGTGTCAAAATGCACCCCCTTTGAAAAACATTATAGTCGTGGGTTCGAGACAGTTTGTCGTGACTCTCAGCCATGACTGAGGATCCGATCCTCCGCATGGAGGGCATCTACAAGGAGTTTCCCGGGGTTGTCGCGAACGATCACGTGGATCTCTCCGTCGGGCAGGGGGAGATCCACGGGTTGCTCGGAGAGAACGGCGCGGGAAAGAGCACCCTGATGAAGATCCTGTACGGGCTCTACTCGCGGGACGGCGGCGAAATCTGGCTCGAGGGATCCCGTCTGAACCTGGAGTCCCCGCAGGACGCGATCGACGCCGGGATCGGAATGGTCCACCAGCACTTCATGCTCATCCCGCGGCTGACAGTGGCTGAAAACATCGTCCTGGGTGAACGCGAGCCAGCGAGCGGGTTCGGGACAGCAGACAGCTGGCTCCCGGACTCGATCCGGACAAACGGGCTCGTCCGTGGCCTCGCGGAACGGTTCTCGCTCGGCCTGGATGTTCCACGGCAACAGATCGAGGACCTCGCCGACCAGTACGGGTTCGAGATCGACGTCGGAGCGAAGATCTGGGAACTCGACGTCGGCCAGCAACAGCGCGTGGAGATCCTGAAGGCGCTGTACCGCGACGTCGACCTGCTCATCCTCGACGAACCCACTGCCGTCCTCACACCCAACGAGGCCGAACGGCTCTTCGAGTCGCTCGAACAGCTCGCACGGGAGGGAATCTCGATCATCTTCATCACACACAAGCTCAAGGAGATCGGCGCGATAACGGACCGGGTGACGGTGCTCAGGGAGGGATCGAAGGTCGGGACCGTCGAGACCGACGAGGTGACCCGTGGGGACCTCGCGGAGATGATGGTCGGCCGTGAAGTGCTGTTCCAGATCGACAAGGAACCCGTCGATATCGGCGGGCCGGTTCTCCGGGCCCGCGGGATCCGTTCCGAGGATCAACGGGGAATCGAGGCGCTTGCCGGTGTCGATCTCACCGTGCGCTCCGGGGAGGTCGTCGGTATCGCCGGCGTCAGCGGCAACGGACAGAAGGAACTGGCCGAGGTGGTCGCTGGCCTGCGTGACCTCACCGCGGGGGAAATCGTCGTCGACGGCGTGGACCTCACTGGCGCGAAACCGAGACGGTTCGTCGAGAACGGCGTCTCGTTCGTGCCCGAGGACCGTCTGCGCTACGGCTGTGCGAAAGACCTCTCGGTGATGCACAACGCGTCGATGAAGGACTTCCGGAACGGCGAGTTCGGCGGGGGACAGGTCCTCGATTACGACGGGCTGTGCGCCCACGCCGAGACGCTGGTCGAGGAGTTCGACATCCGCGGGGTCCACGACGTCACTGACGCGAAGGCCGGCGACCTCTCCGGGGGCAACCTCCAGAAGCTCATTCTCGCCCGCGAAATCCACCGGGATCCGGACCTGCTGGTCGCGAACCAGCCGACCCGCGGTGTCGACGTCGGTGCCATCGAGTTCATCCGCGACTCCATTCTCGAACAGCGGGCAGAGGGAACCGGCGTCGTCCTGATCTCCGAGGACCTCGACGAGATTTTCGACCTGAGCGACCGGATCCTCGTCATCTACGAGGGCGAACTCGTCTACGAGACCGTCCCCGAGGAGGCCGACCGCGAGCGCGTCGGCCTGGAGATGACCGGCGGGAGCACCACCACCGAGGAGCCGACCCCGCGGGAGGTCGCCACGAACGGATCGACCGCCGGTGAACGGGGTGACCACTCGTGAACGTCGAGCTGGACATCCAGGCCCGGGAGGACGTCCCGGCGTGGCTGGTCTACGGGACACCGGTGTTTACCGTTCTCGCGGCCCTCGCGGTCAGTGCGGTTGCGCTGGTCGCACTCGACGTGAGCCCGATCGCCGCCTACACGACGATGTTCGTCGAGACACTCACGAGCGAATTCGGGCTGACCGAGACGACGGTCAAGGCCGTGCCGCTGATACTGACCGGACTCGGCGTCTACCTCCCGCTGAAGGCGGGGCTGTGGAACATCGGCGCAGAGGGGCAACTGATCCTGGGCGGACTCGCCGGGACCTGGGTCGGACTCAATCTCTCCGCGCCGGGGTACCTGCTGGTGCCGGCGATGTTCCTCGGTGCGTCTGTCGCCGGGGCGGTCTGGGCCGGCGTCCCCGCCTGGCTCCGGGCGCGCTACGATATCAACGAGATCATCACGACGCTGCTTTTGACGTTCGTGGCCCTGAACCTCAAGAACTACCTCATCCGTGGCCCGATGCAGGGCGGGACTGGTACCTTCCCACAGACCGACCAGTTCTCGGCCGCTGCCACGATCCCGGAACTGTTCGGGAACGTCCACGCCGGCCTCGTGGTCGCGCTCCTCATGGTCGTCGTGACGTACGTGCTCATGCGGAAGACGCGGCTGGGCTTCGAGATCACGTTCGTCGGTTCGAACCACGAGGCTGCGACGCAGGCGGGCATGAGCAAATACAAGATATACATCCTCGTGTTCGTCCTCGGCGGTGCGTTCGCTGCCATGGCCGGCATCGGCGAGATCGCCGGCGTCCAGGGACGGTTCCGCGCCGATTTCGAACCGGGATACGGGTTCACTGCCATCGTCATCGCCCTCCTCGGGCGCAACGGCGCCCTGAAGGTGATGCTCGCCGGCTTCTTTTTCGCGTTGCTCATCGTCGGCGGCACGAGCATGGAGGTCGCGCTGGGCGTCCCCG
>CAYYHG010000217.1:0-2858 GCA_964471665.1 uncultured Halobacteriales archaeon
CCGTAGACGTTCGCGAGCGTGAGGATGGCGCTGGCCTCCATCTCGAAGTTGAGCACGCCCGCCCGCCGGAGTTGTGCTATCCGTTCGTCGCTGTCGCGGGCGCGGAACCCACCGAAGCCGTCCCGGCTCTGGCCCGCGTAGAACGAATCCGTCGAGGCGGTCAGCCCGACGTGGTAGTCGTAGCCCAACTCGTCGGCTGCGGCCGCGAGGGCGGCGACGACGGCGTGGTCGGCGACTGCGGGGTAGTCCTCGCGGACGTACTCGGCGCTGGTCCCCTCCTGGCGGACACCGCCCGCGGTGATCACGAGGTCGCCGACGTCGGTCTCTGGCTGGATGGCGCCACACGACCCGACACGGACGAACGTGTCCGCGCCCACGCGGGCCAGTTCCTCGACGGCGATGGCCGCCGACGGGGAGCCGACGCCGGTCGAGGTGACCGAGATGGGCGTCCCCTCGTACGCGCCGGTTGCGGTGCGGTACTCGCGGTGTTCGGCGACGAGGTCGTGGTCGTCCCAGGTGTCGACGATCTTCTCGACACGCTCGGGGTCGCCCGGCAGGAGGACGCTGTCGGCCACGTCGCCCGCGGTGACCTCGAGGTGGTACTGGACGTCCTCGCGGGGGTCCTCGGTCGGGCTCACGCGTCTCCCCCCAGGTGGCCGGCCGTGATCGTCTCCGGGAGCAGGTCGCCGAGGACGTGGCTGGTCACGTCCCCCTCGTCGACGTCGTCTCCGCCCTCGTCGCAGTAGACCGGGAACGCCTCGTCACAGAACTCCGCGAGCGTCTGCCGACACATCCCACAGGGGGTGATTCCGTCCCGCTCGGACGAGGTGACGGCGATGGCCGCGAACGCCCGCGTCCCGTCCGCGAGTGCCGTTCCGACAGCGACCTCCTCCGCGTGGAGGCTGTTGGAGTAGTTGGCGTTCTCGATGTTACAGCCGGTGTAGACGGTGCCGTCGGCGGCCAGCAGTGCCGCACCCACCCGGTACTCCGAGTAGGGTGCGTACGCGGCCGCGAGCGCCCTGCGAGCCGTCCTGACGAGGTCTTCGCCCTCCATGCCACACCTCTCGGCCGGACGGGGCAAAAAGCCGCCGTCCGCTACACGTCTGGCCTCGAACCAGCAGTCGTCATACTGTCGGCCATAACTACGTGGAGATATTCGACCCCCAGTGGGGTCGAAATTACTCACGGGCTTATGGCCGGCAGTATCACCCGTTGTACTCGCTTCCGGTCACTTCCCGGATCCGTTCGGCGGTGACCTCGCCGACGCCCTCGGCCTCCTGGAGTGTCTCCACGTCTGCGGTCATCACGGCCTCGACGCTCCCGAACTCGGTCAGGAGCGACCGCGCAGTCACGGGCCCCACCTCCGCGATGGCGGCGACCACGTACTCCTGTTGTTCGGCGAGGGTCCGGGACTGTTTCTCGCCGTGGACGCTCACTTCCCTGTTGCTCTCGCGTTGCTCGCGTTCGGCGATGGTTTCCAGCAGGTCCGCGGTCTCTTCCTCGCCGGCGGTCTGGACGACGCTCGCGCCGAAATCGACCGCGAGCGACGCCAGCGCGCCGTGTATCGCCTTCGGGTGGATGTTGCGCTGGCCGAGCAGCCCCTCCCCCTCGACGACGACGACCGGCCGTGCGTAGTGGCGGCCGGCGTCACCGACCTGCTCGAACAGCGACCGGTCGCCGCCGGTCAGCGTGTCGAGGAAGTCGTCGACGGTCTTGCGCTCGACGACCACGCGGTCCGAGAGCACGTAGTCACCCACCGCCAGCGTCTCCAGGCGCGTCTCCACGCCTGCCCGCGTCGAGAGGTCCCGCGCGATGGCCGAATCGAGTTCCCGCTGGTCGATCACGACCTCCACGCCCTCGCCGTCCTCGCTCCCCGCCTCCGGGGCTGTCCCGTCCTCGGCTCCCGTCGCGGTGTCGCTCCCGTCGCCGGCGAACGCGTCCAGCCCTGCCTGGCCGTCGGCGCCGGCGGCTGTCGGTTCTCCGGTGTCGCCGTCCTCACCGTCACTGTCGTCCGTCCCGTCGGCCTGGAGTGCCCCGATGTCGACCTGCTGGCCGAGTTCGTTCTCGATGTCGCCGGCGACGTCTTTCAGCCCCCGCAACTGTTCTTCCATGCGCTTCTCGTCCTGGCGGGACTTCCAGAAGTAGGCCTCGTCGCGTGTGTCCTCGGCGATGAGCACGGTCACCTGGCCCTCGGTCTGGCGGCCGGTCCGGCCCTTGCGCTGGATCGAGCGGATGGCTGTCGGCACCGGTTCGTAGAAGAGCACGAGGTCGACCTCGGGCACGTCCAGTCCCTCCTCGGCGACCGACGTCGAGACCAGCACCTCGAACTCGCCGTTCCGGAACCGTTCCAGGGTCTCGGCCTGTTCGGTCTGTGTCATCCCGTCGCTGCCGTCGGTGTCGGACTGGCCGACGAACTTCTCGGTCGCGAAGTGTTCGCTCAGGAACTCGGTCAGGGTCTCGGCGGTGTCCCGGGACTCGGTGAAGACGATGACCCGCTCGCCGCCCTCGATGCCGAGCGTCTCGGCGAGGAGCATCCGCGCACGCCGGAACTTGGGGTGGAGGTCGTCGTACTCCCGGGCTCTCCGGACCGCCTCCCGGACTCTGGGTTCGGTCACCATCCGCTGGTCGGCCTTCGAGGCGCCCGAGGAGCGGGCGGCCTCCTTCTGGCGTTCCATGTACCGCCGGAACGACTCGACTGTCTGTGTCTCCACGTAGGTGACCGCCGTGCGGAGTTTGCGGACCTCGGCCAGCAGGCTCATCGCCTCGTAGCCCTCCGACTGGTCGTTGTCCATCAGTTCCCGGACCCGGCCCTGGATCCGCTGGATCTCCCGTTCCGCGACGTCGGGCTGGGTCTTGCC
>CAYYHG010000218.1:0-2743 GCA_964471665.1 uncultured Halobacteriales archaeon
GGATACGGACGTCCCACTGTCGCGAATCTGACCGGCGCCCCCGGACCGGCCCTCGTCACGAGTGACATCGACGGCGGCGTCGTCGTCACCCGGTCAGACGGATCCCCGCGGTGGCGACTCGCGCTGAACCGGACTGGCCTGACGAACCCCTCCGTCTGGGAAGCCCCCGTCGTCGAGGACATCACCGGGAACGGGGAGCCGGAGATCCTCGTCGGAAGCGGCCGCGGTCCGGTCCTGCTGACCTCGGACGGGGAAATCGCGTGGGTCCGGAACGGCTCGGCAACGTACACGGCCGTGGCCGACGTCGACGACGATCCCGCTCAGGAAGTGTTCACTGCCGGGACGTCGACCGTGCGGGCACACGACGGCGCGTCGGGTTCGCGCGAGTGGTCGCGCTCGATCACGAACGGACGCGTCCGGACGGCCGCCGACGCCGACGACGACGGACGGGTCGAACTGTTCGTCGGACGTGTCGGCGGTGACATTCTCGCACTCGACGCTCGCACGGGCGAGACAGAGTGGTCCACGTCCGTCGCACAGGAGGCGGACACGATTGTCCCGCCCCCGCGGCTGGGCGACACGACCGGGGACGGTCGTCCCGAGGTGATCGGCGTCACGAAGGCCGGGACTGTCGTGGTCCTCGACGCCGAATCTGGCGGCCAGTTGGGCCGGTACGAACGGTCCGTCCCGATCTGGACGTTCGCTACCCCCGCAGACATCGACGACGACCGGCGTGATGAGATTCTCGTCCGGTACGGCGACGGACGCGTCGTTGCCCTCGACGCGTCATCTGCGACCTAATCTGGTGACGGATCACTGGACCGTCTGTCTCGCGGCGTCGAAGAACGCGAGGTCGTGGATCCGCGAGTCGGCGGTCAGTTCGGGATGGAACGAGGTGCCGAGGACCGGTCCCTGGCGAACCGCGACCGGGTACTCCTCCCAGGTGGCGAGCACCTCGGCGTCGTCGCCGACGTCGCTGACGACCGGCGCGCGGATGAACACGGCCGGGAACGGGTTCTCGAACCCGGCGACGTCGAGAGGCGCCTCGAAACTGTCCTTCTGGCGGCCGAAGGCGTTGCGCTCGACGGTCACGTCCAGCACCCCCAGTTCGTCGACGCGGTTGTCCTGGGGGTCCGTCGAGGCGACGATCAGTCCCGCACAGGTGGCGAGCATCGGCTTGTCGGCCTCGACGTGGGCGACGATCTCGGACGCGACACCCTCCCGGTCGAGCAACCGCGAGATGGCCGTCGACTCGCCGCCCGGCATCAGGAGGACGTCACACTCGGGGACGACCCCTGCGGTCCGGATCTCGCGGACCTCGCTCTCCCGGCCGTGTGCGCGAGCGGCGCGCTCGATGGCCCTGGCGTGTTCGCTGACGTCTCCCTGGACGGCTACGACGCCCGCGGTCAGTACCATGGTTCGTGGTAGGTGGGGGCGAGCAAAAAGGTCTCGTTCTCATACTGTCGGCTACAAGCCCGTGAGCAGTATCGGCACCCCGGGGTGCCGAATATCTTCACGAAGTTATAGCCGACAGTATCAGGTGCCGGTGACACGCCGGACCAGCGCGTAGCCGGTCCGGTAGACCGGCCGGAGGAAGTAGTTGGCCATGCCGGCGAGGCCGACCAGCCCGCCCAGCGACTGGAGTTCGGCCGGGGTCGCCCCGAAAAAGAGCAGACAGACTGTCGCGGCGACCCCGGGCCCGATCCACAGCAGGGCACCGTACTCGCCCAGGTCGTGTCTGAGGACGGTCGGCCCGTCCAGTCGGGGCCGGAGCACGAACAGCACCCCGGCGAGAGCGATCAGAGCGGCCACGACTGCGAGCGACGCACCCGCACCCGCCAGCCCGGCGACTACGAGACCGAGGCTGGCGACGACCAGAACGAACGTGAGATGGAGCGTCCGCCGGTGCCAGTGGGGCTCCATACCTCTGGTGGGCCCCGTGTTGTTAAGGGCTTTTTGTCCGCCTCGCCCAGAGAGAACGTGACCCGGAACCTTCGATTCGTCCCCCTCCTCAGGTCGGCTTTCGGGATCGTTCGCGACCAGCAGTTGCCGTTTCTCGCAGCTGCCATCGCCTACTACGCGTTCGTCTCGCTCGTGCCACTCGCCCTGATCGGCGCCGCGTTGAACGCGGCCCTCGGCGGTTACGGAGACCGGCAACTACAACAAGAGGGGCTCCGAGATACCACACGACCGATGAGTGAACCGGAGGACGGCGACGGGAGCAGTGCCGATCCCGACGGCCAGAGCGTGGCGACCGTCGAACCGGAGAGCGTCGACTACGAGGAGTTCGCCGAGTTGCGCCGCGAACTCGAACGGTTCGAGGAGGACATCGAGGACCGCACCGTCTCCGGCGACGAACTCGAAGCCGATCTCAAGCGGTACGTCCGCAGGCGGGCCCGCCGCGGCCACGCCCGCGGGTGGGGGCCGTACCTGGTCTTGCTGTACGGGACCATCATGACCCTCGGTGCATTCTACTTCCTCGCGGGCGTGTGGGCGATCCTCGCAATGGTCGTCGTCTGGCTGTCGACGCTGGGCCTCTACGCGCTGATGGTCGTCGTCGAGATAACGACGGCGGCGCTGGGCCTGCCCGGACGCGCGTTCGAACTCGTCCGGAAACTCCGCCCCTAGAACGTCTCCAGGTACCGGTCGAGCTCCCACTCGGAGACCTCGACGAGGTACTCCTGGTGTTCCTGGCGCTTGGCCTCGACGAACTTCTCGGAGACGTGCGGGCCGAGCGCGTCCA
>CAYYHG010000219.1:0-2667 GCA_964471665.1 uncultured Halobacteriales archaeon
GAGCGCTGGTCCACGACGTCTCCAAACTCCACGAGTTCGACGGGATGGACGAGACACCGGTGGGAGACCTGCTCGGACACCCCCACTACGGCGTCCACGTCGTCGCACGGGCGGGGCTGCCCGTCGAGATTGCACACGTCGTTCTCTCGCATACGCCACGCACGTCGGTCGAACCCGCCACGCTGGAGGCCGAGATCGTCCGGCGGGCCGACGAGGCCGCCGCGGCGGCGATCAGGATGGCGGCGGTCGACGACCTGCGGGAGGCCTGATCGGGCGAGTGACGGCGACACCGTCGTCGGTCACTCCTTGCGTCGCGTTTCGCGAACACGGATCGAGCAGTCGGGTCTACTCGCCGTCACCGCCGTCCGTCACTGCCTCGTACAGGTCCCCCGGCGTGACGTCGAGACCCTGCCTGTCGAAGAAGGCCGCCACGTTCTCGCAGTCCCGTTCCAGAAACTCCAGGTGGTTGGGGTGGTGGACCGTCATCGCCTGCCCGAGGTCGATCACCACGAGTTGTCCCTCGTGGAAGACGACGTTGTACTCCGAGAGGTCGCCGTGGACGAGACCGGCCGCGTACAGCCGCCGCATGTACTCCCGGACCACCTCGAAGGCCGTCTGGGGGTTCTCGATCTCGACCTCCGAGAGGCGCTTCGCGCGGTCGTCGGCGGTCCCGATGTACTCCATGATCAGGACGTTGCGCTCGACCGCGATCGGGATCGGGACGCGCACGCCGGCCTCCATCGCGCGCTCCAGGTTGGCGTACTCCTTGCGGACCCACGCGGTGACGATGGCCTTCTTGTCGTGACCCAGCCCCTCGAAGCGGGGGTCGCCCTCGAGATACTCGCCCATCTCGCGGAAATCGGAGGCGTTGATGCGGTAGACCTTCACGGCGACCTCGGGGCGGCCGCCGGCACCCAGTATCGCGCTGGCTTCCGGGCCGGCCAGGGCCTCGTAGACGTTTGCCTCCTTGCCCGTCGAGAGCGGGCCGCCGAAGGCCTCGATGTAGCCGTCCTGGACGAGTTTGTACAGCGCCCCGTAGGTGGCCTCGTCGAAGACCGACTCCTCGACTTTGAACTGGTCGGCGTCGGTGATGCGCTCGCGGAACTCGCTGAACTTCCGGTCGCGCTCGCGGGCGATGCGGTCGGCCTCCGTATCGGAGACGTCGATCTCCTCGAACTCGTCGCCAGGCGTCTCCGACTCGTCGGTGGCGAGCAGGCCGTACTCCGTCATGAGAAAGAGAGACCGCGATGGAGTAACAAGTGACGTGTGTGTCCGGGCATGCGTGGCGTTACTCCTGGATGTGTCCCTCCTCTTTGAGTTGGTCGGCCTCCTGTTTGTCGTAGCGCCACGCGATATCCGCCTTCTCGTCTTGCCAGTCCCAGGGTTCGACGAGGACGACGTCGTCCTCCCGGATCCAGATGCGCTTTTGCATCTTGCCCGGGATGCGCGCGGTCCGTTCGACGCCGTCCATACACCGTACCTTGACGCGGTTCGCACCCAGCATGTCCATCACGACAGCGAACACCTCGTCCTCGTCCGGCATGCGGAGATCTTTTCGCCCCTCGTTGTCACTCATACGCGTGATTTCACTGGCGGAACGGTTTAAGCTTTGCAAAGTTGTGCCGGCCGGCCCCGAACACGAGTATTTAACACCGGCGGCGGGCAGGTCACCGTATGTTCGACAAACTCGGCCTCGCCGGGCTCGCCGGCCTCGTCCTGATGCTCGGCGGCGTCGTCGCCGTCGCTTCCCGGAGTCTCGTCATCGCCGGCGGGATCGCACTCGTCGTCGCGGGCGTCGGCCTCGTCGTCTTCGGTCTCGTCAAGAACCTCCTCTCGTCGCTCGGACTGGGCGGGATCTAGCCGGCGCGGATCGTCCCCGGCGGGCACGTCGCCGACCGGGACCGGGATCCGCCGTCTCGTACCCGACGCGTTCGGGTATGGAGCGCTCTGTACCCTATATATCTGCCCGGATCGAGAGTCTCAATATCTGTAATTCTGCCCCAGTATCTATATTTGTTGGCGGCTGATGAGAGTACAAGAACTGATATCTGGACAGTGCGGTCCCGGTTGGACCGCCCCGGAGTCCGACCGGCCGCTGGCGGTTCCAACTCCTACAGTCCCGTTCGTACCTGAAATTAGCATCCCCCTGTACAACACTGACATTCACTCGACACGCCAGGTTTGTTTCGACAATATACACGAATTATAAAGGGTATTTACACACCCGCTCGCCGCTCAACTCGCATGGTGGATATCACCCGACGAAGTCTGATGAAGACGTCAGTCGCTGCCGCACTGGGAGCAAGCGTGGCTGGCGTGGCAAGCGCAGACGTAGACGAAACGGACACGCCAGGAGCACCGAGTGTCAAGGGCGACCTGAAGCGCTTCTCGACGACCGCGTTCGGCGCGGAGGTGACGGGGCCGTTCGTCTTCGAGGACGGCTCGCTACTGTACAGCCTCCAGCACCCGTCGGGGGACAACCCCGGGAAGTTCGGCCGAGCTGCTGTGGGGTACTTCAGCGGCCAGGACGGTCCCTTCCAGTTCGAGTTCGACGGGAGCAACGACGACTTCTCCGAGGTCGGTGTTCCCAGCACCAAGAGCGAAGAACAGAGGATCCGTTCGAAGGCCGGCGACTACCAGATTCTGATCCAGGGCCGCGAGCAGATC
>CAYYHG010000220.1:0-2637 GCA_964471665.1 uncultured Halobacteriales archaeon
ACTCAGTTACTCACAAAAGAGATATATGGACGGAACCGGGTCCTCTAGGTGGCACGCAGGACATTGCTGTGTCCCAACCACTGTAATACTGCGTGCCGGCCTGGCCACCCAAGCGGCTAGGTTCGTACCGACTACGGTCTGAGACACCGATGCGAAGTAATTCACCTGACGATCCGACGTCGGTCGCTGCCGAGCAACTCGAACAGTTCGGGTTGAGTGCCTACGCCGCGCAGACGTTCGTCGCGCTCGCGAGTCTGGGCAGTGGGACTGCCAGGGACGTGAGCCGGGTCTCGGAGGTGCCCCGGACGCGCGTTTACGACGCGATCGACGAGTTACACGACCGGGGACTCGTCGACGTACAACAGTCCACTCCCAAGCGGTTCTATGCGATTTCGGCCGAAACTGCCAGTCGGATGTTCGAGAAGGAGCTACAGCACCGCACGGACATCCTGCGGACAGCACTGAGCGACCTCGAACCAGTCGACCAACAGACCGAACAGCGGGGCGTCTGGACGGTCCGCGGGGAGCGGGCAGTCACGGAACGAGTCCTGGAGTTTTTCGAGAGCGCCCAGGAGGAAATCGTCTACATGACCGTCGAGGACCTGCTCACCGAGGACCTGATCGAGGGGATGAGCGAGGCGACAGACCGGGGGGTCTCGCTCGAACTGGCCGGGATTTCACCGGCCGTCCAGAAGCGACTCCAGGACGAGATTCCGGGCGCCACGATGTTCGAGTCGCTGTGGGTCTGGTCGGACACTGCGGCCGGACGGCTGATGATGGTCGACGGCCAGAAGACACTGATCAGTGCGCTCGTCAACGGTGACGACGCGAGCCCGTCAGATCCGCGCGTCGAGACTGCCATCTGGGGTGAAGGAACGAGAAACAGCCTCGTCGTGGTCCTCAAGGCGATTTTTACCTGGCGTCTCGACGCCGACGAGACCGGCCGGACCGATTGACGACAAGGAGAGTTACGAACCGGGACAGCACACGACAGTCCGGTTCGAATCCGGTGACGAGGAGGTCGTCCGGCCGTACACGCCGACGAATCTACCCGGAAGCGACCAGTTGGCGCTGACGATCAAACGCTACGATGACGGACTGGCGTCGTCGTACATGCACCAGAAACGACCGGGCGAGAGGAGACACTCATCCACCGGGAGACGATCAACGAACTGGCGGCGAACGATCCGAATCTCGACGTGACGTTCGTTCTCTCCGATCCCAACTGGGAGTGGACCGGCCGGATCGGATACGCACAGGAACACCTGGAGGGACTGTTCGACGCGTTCACCGAACGGGATTTCTACGTCTGCGGAGTCCCACACGCGGATCGCCTCAGCGGGGTCTCGTTCACGATGCGGGTGAGCTACGACGGCCCGGCGAACAGTGCCTCGTACAGAGGCGGGTCGTCCGTCGAAACCAGGCTCCGCGTCGAGAACAACTCCGCCTTCTGGTTCCTGCGACGGACCGCCGGCAGGACCGGAGCGGAACCCGACTGGTATGCCGACAGTATCAGTCGTCGGCCTGCCCGCGGAGCCCCTCGGCGGGTTGCGGAGACAGCGTCGCCGAGGGGGGCAACTCGTTTCGGACGTCGTCGCGCTGGCGGTCGTCGATGACCTCCGCGTAGGCGTCCGGCATGATCTTCGTGAAGTTCTCGACCTCCTCGTCCCAGTTTTCCAGCAGGTCCGCCGCGCGCTCGGAGCCGGTGTACTCGGCGTGGTTCTCGACGAGGCGGGTGAGCATGTCGCGGTCCGTGGGTTCCAGCCCCGAGAACAGCGTCACCATCCCGGTGTTGGCCCGCTCGTGGAAGGTGTCGTCGGGGTCGTAGACGTAGGCGACGCCGCCGGACATGCCCGCCGCGAAGTTCTTGCCGGTCTCGCCCAGCACGGCGATTGCGCCGCCGGTCATGTACTCGCAGCCGTGGTCGCCGACACCCTCGACGACGCCTTTCACTCCGGAGTTGCGCACCGCGAAGCGCTCGCCAGCGACGCCGTTGACGTAGGCCTCGCCCTGGGTGGCGCCGTAGAGGGCGACGTTGCCGATGACGATGTTCTCGTCGGCCGCGTAGCCAGCGTCCGCGGGCGTGCGGACGATCAGTTTCCCGCCCGAGAGGCCCTTGCCGACGTAGTCGTTCGCGGTGCCGACGAGGTCCATCGTCACGCCGTCCTGGAGGAAGGCGCCGAAGCTCTGTCCGGCCGAGCCGTCGAAGCGAACGGTGATCGAGTCCTCGGGCAGCCCCTCGACGCCGTACTCCCGGGAGACGCGGTTCGAGAGGGTCGCGCCGACGGCGCGGTCGGCGTTGCTGATGTCCGTGTCGATCGTGACCGGTTCGCCGTCCTCGATGGCCGGCTGGGCCTTCTCTACGAGGTCCCAGTCGAGCTGTTCGTCGATCTCGTGGGTCTGGGGCTGGGACTTGTACCGGTCGATGTCGTAGTCGCTCTCCGGTTCGACCAGCACGGCCGAGAGGTCGAGTTTGCGGGCCTTCTCCTGTTCGACGTCGGTCCGCTGCCGGAGCACGTCCACGCGGCCGACCATCTCCTCGACCGACCGGAAGCCGAGTTCGGCCATGATCTCCCGGAGTTCCTGTGCCATGAACGTCATGTAGTTGATGACGTGCTGGGGCTGGCCGGGGAACCG
>CAYYHG010000221.1:0-2630 GCA_964471665.1 uncultured Halobacteriales archaeon
CCCCAGGAGTACTCGCGCTCGATGACGTTGTCGGCGGCCTCGAACGCCCCCTCCGGGTCCCCGAAGGACAGGTCCTCGCTGTCCGGGACGTTCGTCCCGACGTCCTCGTGGATGACCGTCTCGTCGTCGCGTGCCTCGATGGGATCGACGACCGGGTCGAGGCCGTCGTGGCTGACGTCGATGAGGTCGACGATATCCTCGGCGACGTACCTGTCCTCGGCGACCACGAGCGCGATCGGTTCGCCCGCAAAGTGGACCTTGTCTCTCGCCAGAGCCCACTCGGACATCTCGGTCAGCCCGCAGGGCATCGGGTTGTACAGTTCGGCGATGTCCTCGCCGGTCAAAACGAGTGCACACTCGGGATGTGCCCTGGCTCTGCTGGCGTCGACGTCGACGATTTCGGCGTGGGCACGCGTCGACCGGACGAGTGCCATCTCCAGACAGCCCTCTGGTGTGATGTCGTGGACGTACTCGGCCCGGCCCGTGAGGATTCGGTGGTCCTCGACGCGGTTCAGACCCTGCCCGGTGAACTGCTGGCGCTCGGTCTCTCTTTGGGCGTCGGTGTCCGCGCTCGCGCTCGCGCTGGAGCCGGGTTCGGTCCCGGACATCAGTCCCCCTCCAGTTTGTCGGCGGCCGTCTCGACCGCGCGGTAAATGTTCTGGTAGCCCGTACACCGGCAGATGTTGTCCGCGAGGGCACTCTCGATGTCCGCTCTCTGGGGGTCGGGGTTCTCCTCGAGCAGATCCCGGGTCGCCATCAGGAAGCCGCTCGTACAGAAGCCACACTGGAGGGCGTGTTCCTCGTGGAACGCCTCCTGGATCGGACCGAGCGTGCCGTCCTCGCTCAGCGCCTCGACGGTGGTGACCTCGCGCCCGTCGGCCTGGACCGCGTAGAGCATGCAACTCTTGACGACGTCGCCGTCGAACTCGACGGTGCAGGCGCCACAGACCCCCTGCTCGCAGCCAACGCGGACTGTCCGTAACCCGAGGTGCTCCCGGAGGAAATCGGAGAGCTTCATCCGGGGTTCGACCTCCGCGGTCACCGACTCGCCGTTCACAGTCATCGTGACCTCCCGGGTCGGCCGGTCGGAGAGACCAGTGTCGTCGACGCTCATTGGATGAACACCCCACACCAGGGGAGTCGTCGGCTTAAACGTTCGTCCGGCATCCTCACGCCACCGCCCGGTCGTGTGCCGTCCTGAGCGCGCGCTTCGTGTACTCGCGGGCGAGTTCCCGCTTGTACGTCTCGTCGGCGTGTAACTCGTCTTCCGGGTTGACCGCGTCGTAGGCTGTCTCCCCGGCTGTGTCCAGTGCCGCGTCGGCGAGGGGTTCGCCAGCCAGTTCGCTCTCGGCCCCGTTGACGCGCAGCGGTATCTCGGCGGCGTTGGCCAGGGCGACGCGTGCCTCCTCGACGACCGGCTCGTCGGCCTCGGGGTCGTCGACACGGACCGCCCCCGCGGCGCTCAGCGTCGGCCACGTCTGTGCGGCCTCCTTGACCGTGAGAAACGTCTGGCCCGTCCGGTCCGGCGGGAACGGCCCGCGGGGAACGGAGAGCCCCGTGATGAGTTCGTCCTCCGCGCGGTCGGTGAACATGGTGGCGATGAAGAAATCCTCGGCGGACACGGTCCGGGACCCGTCGGTCGACGCGAGTTCGAGGTCTGCGTCCAGCGCCACAACAACGCAGGGGTAGTTTCCCGCCGGGTCGCCCTCGCCGAGACTCCCGCCGACAGTCCCGCGGTTGCGCACGACCGGACCAGCGATCTGCGCCGCGGACTCCGGGAACAGCGGCACGGTGTCGTCGAGCGTCTCGGAGTGTTCGACCTCGCAGTGGCGCAGGAGTGCGCCGACCTCGACCGACTCGTCGTCGGCCTCTACGTAGGAGAGTTCGTCGAGGTCGTTGATGTCGACGAGGTGGTCGGGGCTCGCGAGCCGGTTCGACATCAGGATCGACAGCGACTGGTTGCCCGCCAGGGGCTCGGCGTCGTGGAGGTCTGCGAGCAACTCGAGCGCCTCGGAAAGCGACGACGGACGGTGGTACTCGAAGGGGGCCGGCTTCATGATACCTGTACTGTGGCAGGGAATCGAATAAGTGTTACCCCAGTTGTGTACCGGTGGCGTCACACGGAGACAGCGCGCAGTGGCCGTCACTCGCCGAACGCACCCGCCTCGCGCAGCTCCGACAGTTTCGCCTCCGAGTATCCGAGTTCGCGAAACACCGCGAGCGTGTCAGCACCGAGTTCGGGCGGCGGCGACTCGAACCCCGACTCCAGGCCGTCGAAGTTCAGCGGGTGTTCGATGACCGGTACCTCGCGGTCGCCGTTCCCGACGCTCCGCATGGTGCCCCGGGCCTCGGTCTGTTCGTTGTACAGCGCCGACTCGACGTCCTGGACCGGTCCGGCGGGAACGCCCGCCTCGACGAACACCTCCAGCCACTCCTCGGTCGTCCGCTCGGCGAGGGCCTCCTCGATTTCGCGCTCCAGCGCGTCGAGGTGTTCGACACGGTCAGCGTTCGACGCGAAGCGGTCGTCGTCGGGAAGATCCGGCCGGTCGATCGCCGCACAGAACGTCGCCCACAACCGGTCGTTGAGGCAGGCCACGTTGAGGTGGCCGTCGGCCGTCTCGAAGGTCTGG
>CAYYHG010000222.1:0-2612 GCA_964471665.1 uncultured Halobacteriales archaeon
GTCGCACAGACGTTCAAGGAACTCGGCGACCGGCACAACCGGGGCGTCTGCCGGATGCGCTACCTCGTCGAGCAGATGGGCGCGGAAGCCTTCGAGGAGGCCGTCCGCGACCGGACACGCCTGGCGTTCCCCACCCGTGGCGTCGACCTCACCGAGGGGTACACCGGCGACCACGTCGGCGTCCACGACATGACGGACGACGGGCTCACCTACGTCGGATTCAACGTCATCGCGGGCCGGATGGGCGGCGACGAGTTCGCGGCGGCCGCCCGCGCCGCCAGGGAGTACGGCACCGACAGGGCCTCGATCCGGCTGGCGACCGACCAGAACTTCCTGATCACGCACATCCCCGAAGCAAACGTCGCCGACCTGATGGACGAGCCCTTCGCACAGAAGTACCGGCCCGACCCGGGCCCATTCTCCCGGGGTGCCGTGGGCTGTACCGGCTCCGAGTTCTGTAACTACGGCATCATCGAGACGAAACAGCGTGTCCGCCGGTGGGCCAAGGCGCTGGACGAGCGGATCGACACGCCAGACGACCTCGATGTGGTCCGGATGCACATGTCGGGCTGTTCGGCCTCCTGTGCCCAGCCCCAGATCGCAGATATCGGGTTCCGGGGCGAGACCGTCCAGGTCGACGACCCCGAGGACACCACCAGCGAGGAAGGCGACGATATCGTCGAGGGGATGGACTTCGGTCTCGGCGGGTCGCTCGGCGTCGACAACGAATTCATCGACTGGGTCGAGACTGCGGTGCCCGCGAGTGCCGTCATTCCGGCCATCGAACAGTTGTTCGCGGCCTACGCCGACGGGCGCCACGAGGGCGAACGCTTCTACCAGTGGAGTCGCCGCGTCGACAACGACCGCCTGCGCGAGATCATGCAGGCGGCCGACGCCAACGTCTCCGGAGGTGTCGCCAGTGGTGACTGATCCCGAGCGGTCACCCACGGCTGGAGACCCGGACCTCGTCGAGGACGGCCCGGATCTCGGTCCCGTCGACCCCGGTGTCGGGGAACAGCACGCAGCGGCCGGTGACGAGGAGCCATCACCCGGCGTCCCGGAGACGGAGAACCTGGGAGCCAGCGTGCCGCCCGTCTCGAAGGCCGGCGGGGACAGGACCGCCGGGCAATCCGGACAGATTCCGGAGACAGACGGGTCCCGCGCCGTCGCGGACGGTGCTGGTGCGGACGCCGTCGGCTCGACGCCGACGAACGTCACCGAGGACGGCCAGCTGGTCGACGTCGAGTTCACCGAGCCGGCGGCAGACGCCAGCCAGCCCCTCCCCGGCGAGGACCGGGAGGAGGTCGACCAGCCCGACAGGCGCGTCGGCGTCCCCGAGGACGTCGAACTCGAGACGCCCGGCTACTCGATCCGGTCGGAGATGAACGACATCGAGACCCCCGACGACAAGACCTGGTTCATGGAACTCGACGAGGCGGTCATCGACGAGGGCCGGTGTATCCAGTGTGGGACCTGTGTCGCCGCCTGTCCCTCCGACTCCATCGGGATCGGCGACGACGATCTGCCGGAACTGGTCAAGATGTGTACGGGCTGTTCGCTGTGCTGGGACTTCTGTCCCCGGGGCGGGCTCCGGTACGAGCGCCAGTGGAAGATCACCGGCGGCGAGGACAACGTCAAGGGCGCCGGCGATCCGATCACGGAGTTCTCCGCGAAGGTCGAAAACGACTGGCGCGAGGGCTCACAGGACGGTGGCGCAGTCACGGCGATTCTCATCTCGCTGCTGGAGGCCGGAGAGATCGACGGTGCACTGACAGCGGCCGAGTCCGACGAGGAACCGTGGAAAGCCGAGGGGTTCGTGGCGACCACTCCCGAGGAACTGATCGCGAACACCGGGACCATCTACAACCAGACGATGGCACTCGGGCACCTCGACTTCTCGAGGTGGGACGACAAGTTCGAGAAAGACTGGGAGAACGTCTCGCTGGCGCTGGTCGGGACGCCTTGCGAGATCGAGGGCATCCGTGCCCTGCAGGACTTCGAGTGGGAGTACGGTTCCCAGGAGGCCGGCGTTCGCGCGATCGACTACACCATCGCCCTGATGTGTACGAAAAATTTCAACTACAAGCAACTGATCGGCGAGCAACTCCAGGAACAGCGGGGCGTCGACATCGAGAACGTCGGGAAGATGGACGTCCTCCACGGGAAGCTGATGGTCGACAATCTGGAGGGCGAGCGCGTCCTCACCGAGGACATCGAGAACTTCCACGACGCGGCCCTCAAGGGGTGTGACGAGTGTGCTGACTTCACTGGGTTCTGTGCCGACCTGACTGTCGGCTCGGTCGGGTCCAGCGACGAGTACTCGAGTGTCATCGTCCGCACCGAGCAGGGACTGACCGCCTGGGAACTGACCGAACCGCACCTCGACTACCACGACCTCGAAGACAGGTCTGCGGTCGGGAAACTCCAGGGCTGGGACAAGAAGAAGGCCTTCGAATCACTGGAGCGTCCGTTCGACCCCGACGCGCCGCGCTTTGTCGACTACACCGACCACGCCCAGCAGTACGGGACCGAGCTGAACCCACACGAGGCCGACCACTGATAGAGTTTCGAGCGCATACCCCCGCCTTCCCGTGAGCGACGAGTGTTCCGAC
>CAYYHG010000223.1:0-2393 GCA_964471665.1 uncultured Halobacteriales archaeon
CGGTTCGTCTTCGTCCACGAGGTGGGCGGCCAGACACTGCTCGGGGGCTGCGTGGCCGTTGGCGTTCGCGCGCAGATACTCCGGGTGCGCGTCGGCCCACTCCGCGCGGACAGTCTTGCCGACGCCCGCGACGCCGTGGGAGGCGACGAACGCCGCCTCGCGGTCCTCCGCGCCGTGGAAGAGGAGGTCCTTGGTGAGGTAGACGTCGATCCGCTCGACGGGGTCCAGCCCGAGCGCGGCGTCGCCGAACACCCACACCTCGCGGATGGGGACCGGCATCGTCTCCGATTCGATCGTGTCGACGAGGCGCTCGACGCGGTCGATGGCGCGCTCGCGGGCCCACTCGGTCATCACTCGCTCCTACGATCCTGTGCGGGAAAACGGTAGCGAAAAAATCAACCACCCGCGTCGACAACCGGCACGCGATGGAGTGTGACAGGTGCGGCCGGGAGGCGGTGATCCACGCCGCCTACTCGGGGTTGCACATGTGCGGGACGCACTTGCGTCGGTCCGTCGAGAAGCGGGTCCGCCGGCGCGTCCGGGAGGACAATCTCCTGCCCGGCGACGCCACGGCCGACGACCCCGAGACGTGGGTGATCGGGCTCTCGGGCGGGAAAGACAGCGTCGTCCTCACCGCCATCCTCCAGGAGACGTTCGCCGACGACCCCCGCGTGGAACTGGTCGCACTCTCGATCCACGAGGGCATCGAGGGCTACCGCGACGAGAGCCTCGCGGCCTGTCGCGACCTGACCGCCGACCTCGACGTCCAGCACGAGGTCGTCACCTACGACGAGGAGTTCGACGTCCGGATGGACGATGTCGTCGAGTCGGACCCGGAAAACATGTCAGCCTGTGCGTACTGTGGGGTCTTCCGGCGGGACGTGCTCGCCCGTCACGCGACCGACCTGGGCGCTGACAAACTCCTGACTGGTCACAATCTCGATGACGAGGCCGAGACGGCGCTGATGAATTTTCTGGAGGGAGATATCACGCAGATGGCAAAACATTTCGACGCCAGTCTCGGCGGGTTCGAGGGGACTCGACAGGGACCCGCTCGCGGCGAGAGCGAGGCGTTCGTGCCGCGCGCGAAACCACTCCGGGACGTTCCAGAAAAGGAGGTCGCACTCTACGCCCACCTCCGGGACCTGCCGGCACACATCACCGAGTGTCCCCACGCCGAGGAGGCTTACCGCGGGGAGATCCAGGAGTTGCTGTACGAACTGGAGGACCGCCACCCCGGGACGCGCCACTCGATCATGGCCGGCTACGAGGAACTGGCGGGCCTCGCGGCAGCAGAACACCGCCGCGACGGCGGCGAGTTCGCGGAGTGCGAGCGGTGCGGTGGCCCGACGCGGGCCGACGTCTGTCGGAAGTGTGCCCTCCTCGAGGCGCTGGCCTGATACTGTCGTCGGTCACTCCAGTCGGTCCCCGTCAGACTGGGACCGACGAGGGCGAGGGAAGTTACGAGGGGTCAGTGCGGACGACGTCCAGTCCGTTGTTCTGCTCGACGTGCTGGCGGCCGCCGTCGGTCTCGCCGAACTCCCGGTTTTGCTGGAGGTTACTCGCCGCGTCGAAGGACTCGTCGTCGACACCTTCGATGGCCTGGCGGGACTTGTTGGCCTGCTTTTGCGTCGTCGGGCCGAGCACCTGTGCGCTCTGGACGCCGGTCATGATGGCCATGACCCGGACCTTGCCCTTGTACTCCTCCTGGATGCGGGCACCCCAGATGACGTTCGCGGAGGCTTCGAGTCGGTCGGTGATGTTCTGGGCGATCCCCTCCGCCTCCTTCAGCGTGAGGTCGGGTCCGCCGGTGATGTGTACCAGGCCGCCGCTTGCGCCACGGTAGTCGACGTCCAGCAGCGGGTGGTTCATCGCGTCCTTGACGACCTCCTCTGTCTTGTTCTTGTCCTGGGTCTCCCCGACCAGCATGACCGCGACCCCACCCTGGTTCATGATCGAGGTCATGTCGGCGTAGTCGAGGTTGATCAGGCTGGGCTGGGTGATGGTCTCGGAGATGCCCTTGACCGTCTCGGCGATGATCTGATCCATCACCGAGAAGGCCTTGCCGATGGGCAGGTTCGGGACGTAGTCGAGCAGGCGGTTGTTGTCCAGCACGATGATGGAGTCCGCCTCTTCCCGGAGCCGTTCGAGCCCTTCTTCTGCTTTGACCGTGCGGGCGCGCTCGACGTTGAACGGCGTCGACACCATGCCGACGACGATGGCACCCTCTTCTTTGGCGATCTTCGAGACGACGGGCGCGGCACCGGTGCCCGTACCGCCGCCCATGCCCGCGGTAACGAACACGAGGTCGGCGTCGCCCAGCACTTCCTTGATGGTGCCCTGTGCCATCTCGGTCGCGCGCTCGCCCATCGAGGGGTCGCCGCCCGCGCCGA
>CAYYHG010000224.1:0-2107 GCA_964471665.1 uncultured Halobacteriales archaeon
CGTTCACCCGCGACCTGGTTCGCCACCTCGAGGCGTCCGATTACCTCGCCGTGTTCGCCACGACCGACCGAACATCGCTCCACCTGGCGCGACACAAGGAGCGGCTCGAACGAACGGGCACGGTCGTCGCGACTGAGGACTGGGGGACGTTCGTCCGTGCCTACGACAAGGCCGACCTGTTCCGCCTGTTCGATACCCTCGACGTCCCCAGCCCCGAGACCTACGCCCCCGACTCGCTGGCTGGGGTCTCGGAGATCGCCGAGGACGTCCCGTATCCGGCCGTCGTCAAGCCACGGAGCAAGAGTCACCGAATCGACGGCGCGTACGAGACCACGCTGGTCTCCGACGAGCACTACGTCGATTCGCCGGCGGAACTGCGACAGACCTACCGGGAGTTGCTCTGGAAGTACGACCGCTTCGACCGCCAGTACCCGCTCGTCCAGGAGTACGTCCCTGGGACGACGACGACGACTGTCGCGCTGGCGGACGAAGGGGACGTACAGGCGTATTTTCAGGAGAAGCGATTGCGAACGTACCCGTCGTCGGGCGGGAACTCCGCACTTTTGACCTCCGTCCGCGAACCGGAGATGCTCAAGTACGTTGAGCTGGTCCTCGATGCACTCGACTGGACCGGGCCGGCGATGGTGGAGTTCATGGAGACGCCCGACGGCGAGTTCTACGTCATCGAAGTCAACGGGCGGTACTGGGGGTCGCTCCCGTTCGCCATAGAGAGCGGCGTGGACTTCCCCTGGTTGCACTACCGCCAACTTCGAGGCGACGACCCCTCGAAGTACGTCACGTATGGGGAGTACCGCGAAGACATCGTCCAGCGCCGGTTACTGTACGAGGACCTCAAGTGGTTCGCCGAGAACGTCGCCGACGGAGATGTGACTGCTCTCTGGCCGTTCCTCCGGGCGTTCTATCGGGCGAACCACACGTTCGTCTCACCGGAGGACCCGGTTCCAACGGTCGCCACGCTGGCCAAGGCCATCTCTGACGTCTGCGCCGCCGCCGGAGCAGGCGTAAAAGAACTGCCGGAGTGGGTCGGTCGCAAGTGTCAGTCGCCGAGGACCGACCGCACGTAGGTCCCCAGAGCGTAGCCCATCCAAGCCTGACACCACCGCATCAGCGTGACCCGCTTCGTGTACCACCGGTACTGCCGGACGTAGAACTGACCGTCACCGGCGTACAGGTTGTCGAGCGTCCAGTCCAGTATCCGACCGGCGAAGTCGAGGTCGCCGGCTTTCGTGAACACGAGGAGGCCCTGTGCCGCCGCGTGAACGTCTCGCGGATACGACGACGACTCGTCCCAGTTCGGCGCCCCGTCGTCCTCGAACAGCCTCCCGCGGAAGAAGCGGAGACCGGCCGCGAGCGCGTCCGTGTATCGGTCGTCGACGAGGTCGCGGTATCGCAGAAGACACTCGAGAACGAAGCCGTTGTGGTGGGTGTCCATCGACAGGTGCGATGCGTCCGGCGGCTCGCGGTAGTACCAGCCGCCGCAGTCCGTCTGGTTGTCGACGACGAAGTCCAACAGCGACCGCGCCCGGTCGAGGAGAGGTTCGTGACCGAACCACTCGTAGATGTCCAGGAAGGTCCGTGCCGCGATGGCGACGGCGTTGAGCGTGTGGTGGTCGGCGGACTCTTTCGGGTAGTAGTCGATCCGTGCGCCGTCGTCGACCTCTCGATAACGCATGTCCTCTGCGAGGAAGGTTGCCGCGGTCCGCGCGGTGTCGGCATAGGCGGCGTCGTACTCGGCGGTGGCCAGCAGCCCCTTGACCCCGTAGGACGTGCTGACCACGTCCGGTTCCGCGGGCGTCGTCCTGTGGTCGAAGTGTTGGTTCTCGTGTCGGTGGCCACCACAGAAGCCGCTGTACCCCGGACATTGGTGCTCGACGAGCCAGTCGGCCAGTCCCGTCGCCGCGGCCGCGTGGTCGAAGCGGTCATCGTCGAACGCGACGGCGTCGAGGGTCCGGTGGGTGAGGGCGAACAAACCGGCGCCCATGAAACTCCGGCGCTGTTCGACCAGGAACAGGGGGCGGAGATTGACGGGCGCACGCTTGATGAGTTCCTGGAACCCCAGGTTCACCCAGCGGTTGTCGACGGGTAT
>CAYYHG010000225.1:0-2094 GCA_964471665.1 uncultured Halobacteriales archaeon
TCAAGTACGGCGGCAACTACGGGGACGTCGAGGCCTGATCACAGCGAGTCGGGCGTCGTGTGGATGTCGAGGTCGACGTCGCGGGAGCGCCCTTCCAGGTCCGCGACGATGCGCTCGACGATGTGTTCGGCCTCTGCCTTGACCTTCGGTTTCACCCGGTCGATCAGCCAGTCCAGCGAGACGAACGACGGGAGACCGAGCCCGCTCGCGTCGGCCGAACCGGGCGAGAACTCGATGTAGAGGCGCACCCGGGAGGCGGGCGTGTCGGGTGCCGGCGACGACTCGGGCTCTGGCGCGATTTCCCAGGACCCGCGGGCGTCGATGTCCCTGACCAGGCGCCAGTCGATGCGGTTCGGCGGATCCACGTTCGTTACACGCGAGACCGCCGTATACGAGAGTTTCCACCAGGCGAACGTGATGTCGTAGCGTGTGCCCTGTGGCCTCTCGCCGTGGCGGCGGACCTCCTCTAGGTGCTGGGAGTAATCGGCGTACCGCGGAAAGTCCACGAGAAACTCGTAGATTTCGGCCGGGGGCAGATAGACGACTGTACTGACGTCGACGGTATCCACACGAACAGTATGCGTCCCGAGGGTAAATGAACCCCACCCAAGCAGTTTGGTGGACACGCCGTCGACGCCGGATGCCCACCACAGAGATCGACATCGGCGACCCGGCCGACAGGCACCCTGCCGGCTGATTTATACCGGCGGCGGCCCGCACTGGAGACATGCTCGAGGGAGTCCGGGTCGCGCTGGGTGTCACCGGGTCGATCGCGGCGGTCAAGACGGTCGAACTCGCACACGAGCTCCGCAGACAGGGCGCGGCGGTGCGCGCAGTCACGACTCCCGCAGCGGAAGGGATCATCCACCCCTGGTCGCTGGAGTACGCCACCGACAGTCCCGTCGTCACCGAGATAACGGGCGCGATCGAACACGTCGAGTTCTGTGGCCGCGAGGGCTGGGCGGACGTGCTCGCTGTCGCGCCCGCCACCGCCAACACTGTCGGGAAGATGGCCGCAGCCGTCGACGACACGCCGGTGACGACCTGCGCGACGACGGCGCTCGGCGCCGGTCTGCCAGTGGTGGTTGTCCCGGCGATGCACGAACCGATGTACGACCACCCCGGCGTCCTCGAGGCGATCGACCGACTCGAGGAGTGGGGCGTCGCGTTCGTCGACCCGCGGATCGAGGAGGGAAAGGCCAAGATCGCGACCGAGGACGCCGTCGTCACCGAACTGGCGCGGGCGACCACCGAGGCGTCACTCGCCGGCGAACACGTCGTCGTGACCAGCGGCGCGACGACCGAGTCCATCGATCCCATCCGGACGCTCTCGAACCGGTCGTCGGGCCGGACCGGCCGCGAGGTGGCACGGGCCTGCTACGCCCGCGGCGCCGACGTGACCGTCGTCCACGACGGCCCGGACCTCCCCTGGGCCGCCGTCGAGGAAGCGGAGAGTGCCGCCGAGATGCTCGACGCGACCCTCGACGCGGTCGAGGGGGCCGACGCGCTGGTCTCTGCCGCGGCCATCTCCGACTACACCGTCACGGAGCGCACCGAGAAGATACGCTCCGGGCAGGACTCGCTGGTTCTCGAACTCGAGCCGACGCCCAAACTCGTCGACGCGGTCCGGGAGGCCCACCCGGACCTGCCCATCGTCGGATTCAAGACCGAGACCGACGGCGACGGGGCCATCGTCGAGCGGGCGCGCGAGTTGCGCGACCGGGTAGACCTCGCGTTCGTCGTCGGCAACGACGCGAGCGTGATGGGCGGGGACCGGACGCGCGCGCTCCTCGTCCGCGAGGACGGCCACGACCCGATCGAGGGCACCAAAGCCGACCTCGGCGCACGGGTCGCGGAGGAACTGGCCGCCGTCCTCTCCTGATAGGAACACGGGGACAGCCGTCCTTGCGGCGCCTGCCGGTGCGGCCAGTCGCCAGTAAAAGGTGATCGACTGACCCGCACCCTTTTTGTGGATAATGGTAGCAGAACCAAGTGCAATGCACGTTCGCAACCTACTCGGCGACGACGACGCGGTGAGTCCGGTCATCGGGGTCATCCTGATGGTCGCCATCACGGTCATCCTGGCCGCCGTCA
>CAYYHG010000226.1:0-1621 GCA_964471665.1 uncultured Halobacteriales archaeon
TGATCACGGTGTCGACCTGGCGGACGTTCATCACCGTCATGACGCCCTTCGAGGGGCGGACCTCGATGTCGACGCCGGCCATCTCGCCGATCCGACCCGCCCACGCGCCGGTCGCGTTGACCACGTAATCGGCCCGGATCTCCTCGGTCCCGCCCTCGGTTCCGTGGACGCGTGTCCCGGATCCGGAGTCGTGCTCGACCTCGACGCCGACGACGGCGCCGTCCTCGACGAGCAGGTCCGTCACCGTCGAGTGCGTCTCGATCCGGGCGCCGTGTTCCCGGGCGCTGGCGGCGTTCGCGACCACGAGGCGGAAGGGATCGACGGCACCGTCGGGCACCGAGATCGCCTTCTCGACGTCCCCGGCGAGGTGGGGCTCCATCGCCCGGGCCTCCTCGCCGGAGACGACCTCCGCGGGGATCCCGCACGTCTCACACCCCTCCAGCTTCTCCTGGAAGTACTCCTCGGAGTCCTCGGGACGCTTGACGAACAGGCCGCCGGTCATCTCGACGCAGTGTGCCGCGATGTCCCGGAGGACGCGGTTCTCCTCGATGCACTCGGCCGCGCTGGCCTGATCCGCGACCGCGTACCGTCCACCGCTGTGCAACAGGCCGTGCATCCGACCCGTCGTGCCGTGTGTGAGGTTTCCCTGTTCGAGCAAGGTCACGTCGAGGCCGCGCATCGCGAGGTCCCGTGCGATCCCCGTTCCCGTCGATCCGCCGCCGATGACGGCGATGTGTGGTTCCCGTGCCATTCGTCATCACACGTTTCGCACCGACCCACTTTATTTTATCGGCTTTTCCCAACCCCCAGTAAATACACGTATTGTTGTAACGGTATCGTCCGGATGTCTCTCACGGTGCCCGCTCTGGTGTTCGATTTCGCCCCGATATACCGGGTATTCCGGTGATATTTCGCCGCCATGCGCCCAATTGTGTCCGGATGTCCGGAACTCTTTATCCACACGCCCCGGGCAATAGTAAGTTTTATAATGATACTCGATATTGTTTACTGGCAAGGCGGCAAAGTCAGTAAATACACCGCCTGACGGAGAACACGAAACATGGCAGACACATACGTCGGGGCGATAGACCAAGGGACGACCGGGACACGCTTCATGGTCTTCGATCATGAGGGGCAGGTCGTCGCGAACGCGTACAAGAAGCACGAACAGATCTACCCGGAGTCGGGGTGGGTCGAGCACAATCCGGTCGAGATCTGGGAAAACACGAAGGAAGTCGTTCAACGGGGTCTCGAGAACGCGGCGCTGGACGCCTCGCAGCTCGAGGCGATCGGCATCACGAACCAGCGCGAAACCACCATCGTGTGGGACGAGGGGAACGGCAAGCCGGTCCACAACGCGCTGGTCTGGCAGGACCGTCGAACGACCGACCGCGTCGAGGAACTGGAGGAGGAGGACAAGGTCGAGATGATCCGCGAGAAGACGGGCCTCGAGGCCGACGCCTACTTCTCGGCGACCAAGACCGAATGGATTCTCGACAACGCCGAACCGCTGAAGCTCAACCAGGAGCGCGCCGAGGACGTCCGTGACCGCGCGGAGAACGGCGAACTCCTGATGGGGACGATCGACACGTGGCTGATCTACAAGCTGACGGGCAACCAC
>CAYYHG010000227.1:0-1614 GCA_964471665.1 uncultured Halobacteriales archaeon
ACACGTGGATGGACTCCTCGATCACGCCGCTGTGGGTCCAGGGCTGGCCCGACGCGGAGTTCGAACCCGCGACCCTGCGCGAACAGGGCCACGACATCATCCGCACCTGGGCGTTCTACACCATTCTCCGCGTGGCAGCCCTCGAGGACGAGATCCCCTGGGAGGAGGCCCTGATAAACGGGATGGTGTTCGGAGAGGACGGCAACAAGATGTCGAAATCGCGGGGCAACTTCGTCCAGCCCGAGGAGGCCGTCGAGCAGTACAGCGCCGACGCGTTCCGCCAGGCGATGGCCCTGGGCGGCCAGCCGGGGAGCGACATCCAGTTCCAGTGGAAGGAGGTCAAGTCCGCGAGCCGGTTCTCGACGAAGGTCTGGAACATCACCCGCTTTGCCGCCCAGCACCTGGACGCCGAGCGCGAGCCCCTGGACGAGCCCGCGTACAGGGACGTCGACCGGTGGATCCTCGCGAGGTGTGCGCGGGTCGCCGACGAGGTCGGATCGCACATGGACGACTACCGGTTCGACGCCGCGTTGCGCGAGTTGCGGGAGTTCGTCTGGGGCGACCTGGCGGACGACTACCTCGAACTCATCAAGGGACGCCTCTACGAGGGCCGGCCCGGGGAACGTGACGCCGCCCGGCAGGCACTCTGTACGACGCTGTCGGCGTCGCTCCGGATGCTCGCACCCTTCGCCCCGTTCCTGACCGAAGAGGCCTGGCACGCCCTCCCCGGAACGAAAGGGAGCGTCCACGCCGCCGAGTGGCCCGCTCTCGAAGGGCGAGACGAGGCCGCCGAGACCGTCGGCGCGCTCATCGCAGACGTCGCCTCGACTGTTCGCGGCTGGAAGTCCGACGAGGGCATGGCGCTCAACGCCGACCTCTCGAAAATCGAGGTCTACCCCGACCACGCCATCGAGGGACCGGTCGACACGTACGACCTCTCGGAGGCGGTCAGCGCGCCCGTCCACGTTCGCGAGGGCGAACCCAGCGTCGAACTCGTCCCCGTCGAGGTCGAACCCGACCACGCGACCATCGGGCCGGAGTTCCGCGACCGTGCCGGCGCGGTGATCGGCGCGCTCGAATCGATGGATCCCGCCGAAGTGAAAGCACAAAAGCAGTTCGACGGCGACATCGAGGTCGACCTCGGGAACGAGGTCGCAGTCGTTCCGGGCAGTGCCGTCGAGATCAGCGAGGAGCACCGCGCGGAATCGGGAGAGGAGGTGGCCGTCGTCGAGGGCGACAGTGTGACGGTGCTGGTCTATCCCTGATACTACCGGCCACAACGACGTGGAGATATTCGACCCACGGGGGGTCGAAATTACTCACGGGCTTATGACCGGCAGTATGAGCCTTTTTGTACGTCCCGTTGGAACCCACAGCTATGAGTACTGCAACGAAGGTCGTGCTCGGAACCGTCAGCGTCTCGGCAGTGCTGGTCGTCTTGCTCGTGGTCAACCTCGCGCTGGCCTGACAGTCCCGGTCCTGCACTGTCGACAACGATGTCATAGAATCACGTCGAGAAGATTGCCGAAGAAACTGGAGAACTTGCAAAGGGTGACGTGCTATAAACCAACGGGAGAAGGCCGCTACCATGCGCCGGCCGGGAATTGAACCCGG
>CAYYHG010000228.1:0-1555 GCA_964471665.1 uncultured Halobacteriales archaeon
GCCACGAGGTCGTCGACGTGGTCCGGGCCCCGGGTCTCGAGGTCGAGTTCGACCTCGGCGTCGTTCATCGCCACGTTCCGGGAGGTGCGGTCGTGCTGGATCGCGTAGATGTTCGCGCGGTGGTCGGCGATGATCTCTGTCAGCTCCTCCAGTGCGCCCGGACGGTCCTCGAGGACGGTCCGCAGGCGCAGGTACCGCCCGGTCTGGACGAGTCCCCGGATGATGACCGTTGTCAGCGTGTTCATGTCGATGTTGCCCCCACACAGCGCCGGGACGACAGTCTCGTCGGCGTCGTACTGGAAGGCCTCCGCGAGCAGCGCCGCAAGCGCGACCGCCCCCGCTCCTTCGACGAGTGTCTTGTTGCGCTCGAGGAGGCGTGTCAGTGCCACTGCGATCTGGTCGTCTTTGACCGTCACGACCTCGTCGACGCGCTCCCGGATGATCTCGAAGGGCAGTTCCCCGACCGACCGGGTCGCGATGCCGTCAGCGATGGTGTCGACGGCGTCGCGTTCGACGCGTTCTCCCTTCTGGAGTGAGTCGGGGACGCTCGCCGCCCCTTCGGCCTGGACGCCCACGACCCGGGCGTCGGGCTTGCCGCCTTTCACCGCCGTGGCAACGCCGCTTATAAGACCGCCGCCGCCGATGGGGACGACCACCGTCTCGACAGCCGGCAGGTCCTCCAGGATTTCGAGACCGATGGTTCCCTGCCCGGCGATCACCTCCGGGTCGTCGAACGCGTGGAGGTAGTACCGACCCTCCTCGCGTTCGATCTCGTGGGCGCGGGCCTCGGCCTCGGCGTAGTCGACGCCGCACAGTTCGACGTCGGCGCCGTAGCTTCGCGTCGCCTTGATCTTCGCGATCGGGGCGTCCTCGGGCATGACGACCGTCGAGTCGACGCCCATCCGGGAGGCCGCGAGCGCGACCCCCTGGGCGTGGTTGCCGGCGCTCGCCGTGACGACGCCCGCCGCGCGGTCCGCCTCGGGGAGTGTCGCGATGCGGTTGGTCGCGCCACGGATCTTGAACGCGCCCGTCCGCTGGAACGTCTCCAGTTTGAGGTGGACGTCCGCACCGGTCATCTCCGAGAAGGTGTGTGAGTACTCCAGTGGGGTGTGTCGTGCCGTCTCCGCGACCCGGTCGCTGGCCGCCTGCACGTCGGACGGTTCGATCATGCGCCACCTTCCGCGTCGGAACGGATATGTGGCTCGGGATACGGTCCCGCTGTGGAAAAACGCTGTCCGGATCGGTTATGCTGCGCCGCTGCCGTAGGTTTTTTCCAGATAGGCGACGATGTCGTCGCTCTCGGACATCCCGTCGATTCCGTTGTCGTTGTCGATCAACACCGGAACGCCGGTCTGCCCGCTGACCGCCTCCACCTCGTTGCGTTCGCTGTGGCTCCGTGGTACCATGTGTGACTCGTAGTCGAGTCCCAGTTCGTCGAGTTTCCTCTTGACCTTCGCACAGTACGGACAGCCCTCGAGTTCGTACAGTTCGAGATCTGGCATCGACCCCACTTAGGACTCCCAGGTAAAAGAGGTAGGCGGTTTCGTATGATACC
>CAYYHG010000229.1:0-1533 GCA_964471665.1 uncultured Halobacteriales archaeon
GTTGCTTTCTCTGTTGGCGTCTCCGCGTCTGCAGTGAACGTCTCGGGTGGCGGGTCAACGACAGATAGCATCTCAATCGCGTCGATGCCAACCGTAAACTGGTCACGACCCGGGGCCAGTGGTGTACACAGGATCGCGGGTGCGGCCGACGGTTGCTCCAGTCGCACCGCATCTTGTGACACGTTCCAGAGCAGGTCTGTGCATTCCTCGTCCTCAACCGTGTACGTGAGCTCGAAGCCTGTGGCGTCACCGTACTCGTCGAGAAATGATGCGAGGTCCGACGCATCCACGGGCATGATACCGGCAGCGGTCGGGAAGCCACCGTCAGGAACGGGGTCACGAGCCCACGGCAGTGCCGGGTCGATCGCACCCCGTTCGACCGCGGGCACGAACTCCCACGCGTGATAGTGGTCCCACCCATCGACGTCACTCAGGTCAATGTCGTCAATAACGACATAGCCGTCCGTGTCCGGATGCAGGTCAGCGATCAGTGTGAGCCGTTCACGGCGCGTCGGGAACCGCTCGTAGTACCCGTCAGGCTGTTTCTCACCGAGCCATTCGTCCCACTCGTCGGAGTGGCGGCCGACGATATCGACCACACCGGGAATTGCGGCTTCGTCAGCAAGCAACTGATTGCCGATGGCATAGACTGCGTGCTCAGTCTCGTGGGCGAGATGGCGCACCCATTCCAGCGGAACTGCCTCCTTGTTGGGGTGCGGGTTCACATCGACCGTCCAGTCCCGGTCGAACGCGAACACGAGCATCACTCCGACACCTCCGGACTCGTCTCCACCTCCTGGCACAGCGTATCCAGCAGGTCCATTTCTTGCTCCAGCGAATCGTCAGCCACCGCCTCTTTCTCGGCTGCGAGATAGTCGCGGAGCCGGGTGAACCGGTCGGCATATTCGTCGGGCACAACCAGCGGCACTGACTCACGCTCGTGTTGTCCACGCTGGTCGGACAGCAACCAGTCGTCAACGCCGGTCGCCTTGTCCGCCCGGGCGTGGATATCCTGTGCCCACGTCCGAAGCTCCCGCGCGTACCGGGTCAACACCACGGCCTTCCGCACACCATCGTGTGCGAACGTCTCCGGAGAGTCAGGCATACTGACGGTCACGTGCTCTCGGTGGTCACTGCCGTCCCGTTCTGTCCACGACGCCACTAATTCGAGGTCGGCGTCGGGCCGTTGCTGATCAAGTCGCACGAGGACGACCCCGCCACGCGTTTCACCATCCTGCTTGGCCGACGGGAACAGTGTCCCGACGTGCATGAGTCGATCACGAGTGGCATCTGCCGACGGCGACCCGTGGACGGCTTCGATCTCGTAGCCGTCCGCGTCGAGTTCGAGGGTCAGGTTGTACACCAGCGGCGTGACCATGTAATCGAACTCGTCGCCGAGTCGTTGCTCGAACTCGTCAGCCGAGTGCACGAAATAGTGGTTCGCGCCCCGGATCCCTGACAGCGCTTCCGCCAGGTCAGCGTTCGCATCCAAGCCCATCCCGATGAACGTCGTGTGGATCCCCTCTGCAGCGG